>NZ_JAGDEZ010000017.1:0-120772 GCF_017498305.1 Pseudomonas sp. OA65 | reverse complement strand
CCCGTACGCCTATCTAAAGGATGTTCTCACGCGTTTACCGACGCAGCGGGCGAGTGAAATCGAGCTGCTGCTTCCGCATAAGTGGCAGCCGGTTTAATCACGCAAGATGTGATGCCCGGACGCATACGTTTTATTAACGAAATTCGGTAGAAAAAAAGTGTCCCTAAAACGCCTATTCCGGGACGAAAGAAAACCCACCGAAGTGGGTAGTTCGCCACAAACACGCGTGCTCTGTTGGGCCAAGAGGCTCAGAATCAATCCGCTACACGAGGTTTTTTAAGCGTCCACTCGTCAATCATGTCCGCCCAATCCTGCAACATCGCACGGCGCTGATCCCGGTACTCGGCTTTGTTGTAGACGGCGCGCACACCTTTCTGCTCGTGCGCGAGGCACTTCTCGATCCAGTCGGAGTTGTAGCCCGCCTCATGCAACAGCGTG
The DNA here is from genome assembly GCF_017498305.1 of Pseudomonas sp. OA65. Classification (NCBI taxonomy): domain Bacteria; kingdom Pseudomonadati; phylum Pseudomonadota; class Gammaproteobacteria; order Pseudomonadales; family Pseudomonadaceae; genus Pseudomonas; species Pseudomonas sp. OA65. The sequence goes on along the minus strand of NZ_JAGDEZ010000017.1, from coordinate 120,334 downwards.
CTGGCCGTGCGCCGCAGGTCGTGGGGACCGAACTTGCCTAGTGGCACACCTTCCTTTTGAGCAAGGCGATAGGTGAGCGTCAGTACCTGATTGATCGTGGCCGCACTCATTGGTAAATCGGAGTCGTAGCGTGACGGCAGAACGTAGTCTGAACCTCCTGCCAAGGTTTTCAACGCGATGAAGAAATCCAATGCCTGCTGGGACAGAAACACCAAATGAGAGTTACGACGCTTCATCCGCTCTTTGGGAATCGTCCATAGCGCCTCGCTGAAATTGATCTCACTCCACGTCGCGTTGGTCAGTTCGCTCTTGCGTACCATCGTCAGCAAGAGAAGTTTGGCCGCTGCGCGGACCGAAGTAGCGGTACCGATTCTGTCCATGTACTGGTACATCAGCGCGATTTCATCAGGCGTCAACGCACGGTCGCGTGGCTCAAATTTCGCGATGCTGGCAGGCCGTACCAGATCTGCCGGGTTTTCAACCTTCTGACCACGCTCAATGGCCCATCGGAACACCTGCATGACGATCTCACGTGAGTGAACCGCAGTTGCGGGTGCCCCCCGCTCGACTATCGCGTCTGTTAACGTTCGCAGGTCCTCGTGGTTTATTTCCGCCAGCTTCTGGTTGCCAAACTGTGGTTTCAACTCGCGCTCATAGACTGAGCGGCGCATATCTCGTGTCGAGTCCGCCATCTGATAGCCGCGCAGCCATTTTTCAGCCCAATCATCAAAGGTCTCAGCACCCTTCGTGCGCGCCTTCGCACGCGCCTTCTCCTTAGCAGGCGACTTACCTGCGGCGATCATCTTCTTCGCCTCCCCTAGCCGCTCACGTGCCTCTGCCAGGGTGATCCCGCCCATGCCATAACGACCGAAGGTGACGGTCTCCTGCCGGCCATTGATGGAGTAGTTGTAGCGAAAGGAGATTGAGCCGGCCGGTGTAACCGCCACGTACAAGCCATCTCGGTCAATCACCTTGTAGAGCTTGTCTTGGGGTTTGAGATTTCGAAGCTTGGTATCAGTGAGCATGGCTTCCACTATTTCCATGAAAAAATACCATGCGTAGAGAAGCGCAGAAAAACGGCGCCTAACCCCAGTAAAACCGGGCCTTCCGCACTACTTGATACCATGAAGCGCCTAAGCTAATCGACATGGTATTAAGCGCCACACATGGCATTGAAGACAGTTGATACCCCGTACCATGCCACATAAACACCGTGCTTGGCGATGCAGAACACTACCTGAACTTGCCAGACCTAAAAAGCCAAAAGCCCGCAATTACGCGGGCTCCAGGGTATTTCTTGCTAGATTGTGCCGGGCAGTGCCGGACGTAGGATCATTCCCACTCAATCGTCGCCGGCGGCTTGCTCGACACGTCATACGTCACGCGAGAAATGCCTTCGATCTCATTGATGATCCGCCCGGAGACAGTCTCCAGAAGCTCGTACGGCAGGTGAGCCCAGCGAGCGGTCATGAAGTCGATGGTTTCCACGGCGCGCAGGGCGACGACCCAGGCGTAGCGACGGCCATCGCCGACCACGCCCACGGATTTCACCGGTTGGAACACCACGAACGCCTGGCTGACCTTGTGGTACCAGTCGGCCTTGCGCAGTTCTTCGATGAAGATGTGGTCGGCGCGACGCAGCAGGTCGGCGTATTCCTTCTTCACTTCACCAAGGATCCGCACGCCCAGGCCCGGGCCCGGGAATGGGTGGCGGTAGACCATGTCGTACGGCAGGCCCAGTTCCAGGCCGAGGCGACGCACTTCGTCCTTGAACAGTTCGCGCAGCGGCTCGACCAGCTTGAGGTTCATCTCTTCCGGCAAGCCACCGACGTTGTGGTGGGACTTGATCACGTGGGCCTTGCCGCTCTTGGCGCCGGCCGACTCGATCACGTCGGGGTAGATGGTGCCCTGGGCCAGGTACTTGATGTTGTCCAGCTTGCAGGATTCGGCATCGAACACGTCGATGAAGGTGCGGCCGATGATCTTGCGTTTCTTCTCCGGGTCGGACTCGCCGGCCAGGTTGTTCAGGAACTGCTCTTCGGCGTTGGCGCGGATCACCTTGACGCCCATGTTCTCGGCGAACATGGCCATCACTTGCTCGCCTTCGTGCAGGCGCAGCAGGCCGTTGTCGACGAAGACGCAGGTCAGTTGGTCGCCGATGGCCTTGTGCAGCAGCGCGGCAACCACCGAGGAGTCCACACCGCCGGACAGGCCCAGCAGCACGTTGTCGGTGCCGACCTGGGCGCGGACCTGGGCGATGGCGTCTTCAGCGATCTTCGACGGGGTCCACAGGGCTTCGCACCCGCAGATGTCGAGGATGAAGCGCGACAGGATCCGGCCGCCCTGCTTGGTGTGGGTCACTTCAGGGTGGAACTGCACGCCGTAGTAGCGACGATCATCGTTGAACATGCCGGCAATCGGGCAGCTCGGAGTGCTGGCCAGGATGTGGAAGTCTTCCGGCATCTTGGTGACCTTGTCACCGTGGCTCATCCACACGTCGAGGCCGAACAGGCCGTCGGCGTCGACGTGATCCTCGATGCCGTCCAACAGGCGGCTCTTGCCGACCACGTCGACGCGGGCGTAACCGAACTCACGCAGGTCCGAACCTTCGACCTTGCCGCCCAGCTGTTCAGCCATGGTCTGCATGCCGTAGCAGATACCGAAGACCGGCACGCCCAGGTCGAACACGGCTTGCGGGCAGCGCGGGCTGTCGGCTTCGTGCACCGACTCGGGGCCGCCGGCGAGGATGACGCCTTTCGGAGCGAATTCGCGAATCGCTTCGTCATCCATGTCGAACGGATGCAGTTCACAGTACACACCGATTTCACGCACGCGGCGGGCGATCAGTTGGGTGTACTGGGAACCGAAGTCGAGGATCAGGATGCGGTGAGCGTGAATGTCGAGGGCCATGGGAGAAACTCTGAAGAGCAGTTGCAAGCCGCAAGCTGCAAGTTGATCGGGTAATACGCGGTGGCTGCTGCAGCGCAACCACCGCTTGTAACTTATAGCTTGTAGCTCATAGCTGTCTGCGTCAGCCGACCCGATAGTTCGGCGCTTCCTTGGTGATCTGCACGTCGTGGACATGGGACTCGGCCATGCCGGCCCCAGTGATACGCACGAATTCAGGCTTGGTGCGCATCTCTTCGATGTCGGCGCTGCCGGTGTAACCCATGGAAGAACGCAGGCCGCCCATCAGTTGATGGATGATGGCGCTCAGGGTGCCCTTGTACGGCACGCGACCTTCGATGCCTTCCGGCACCAGCTTCTCGGCACCCGCGGAGGAGTCCTGGAAGTAACGATCGGACGAGCCCTGGGCCTGGGACATGGCGCCCAGCGAACCCATGCCGCGATAAGCCTTGTAGCTACGACCCTGGAACAGCTCGATCTCGCCAGGCGCTTCTTCGGTACCGGCGAACATCGAACCCATCATCACGCAATAGGCACCGGCAACGATGGCCTTGGACAGGTCTCCGGAGAAACGGATACCGCCGTCGGCGATCAACGGCACGCCAGTGCCTTCAAGGGCGGCGGCGACGTTGGCGATGGCGCTGATCTGCGGCACGCCGACACCGGCGACGATGCGGGTGGTGCAGATCGAGCCAGGGCCGATACCGACCTTGACGGCATCGGCGCCGGCGTCGGCCAGGGCCTTGGCGGCTGCGCCGGTGGCGATGTTGCCGCCGATCACCTGCACGTCAGGGAAGTTCTGCTTGACCCAGCGAACGCGGTCGATCACGCCTTTGGAGTGACCGTGGGCGGTGTCGACCACCACCACGTCAACGCCGGCATTGACCAGGGCGGCAACACGGTCGCCCGTGTCCTTGCCAGTGCCGACGGCCGCGCCGACGCGCAGACGACCTTGATCGTCCTTGCTGGCCAGCGGGTAGGCCTTGGCTTTTTCGATGTCGTTGACGGTCATCATGCCCTTGAGGGCGAATTTGTCGTCGACGATCAGCACGCGCTCGATGCGGTGCTTGTGCAGCAACTCGCGGACATCGTCCTTGCTGGTGCCTTCCTTGACCGTGACCAGGCGCTCTTTAGGCGTCATCACTTGGCGGACGGTGGCATCCAGGCGGTTCTCGAAACGCACGTCACGGGAGGTGACGATGCCGACCAGGTCGCCATCGTGCAGCACCGGAACGCCGGAGATATTGTGCATGCGGGTCAGTTCGAACAGATCCCGCACCGTGGCGTCAGCCTCGATGGTGATCGGATCCTTGACCACGCCAGCCTCGAACCGCTTGACCTTGCGCACTTCGGCGGCCTGCTGTTCGATGGTCATGTTCTTGTGGATGATACCGATACCGCCTTCCTGGGCCATGGCAATGGCCAGACGGGCTTCGGTCACGGTGTCCATGGCAGCGGAAACCAGGGGGATATTCAGTTCGATGCCACGGGTGAGACGGGTTTTGAGACTGACTTCGTTAGGCAGTACCTCGGAATAACCGGGCACTAGGAGAATGTCGTCGAAGGTCAGAGCTTCTTGGCTGATACGCAGCATCGCGGGGGCTCCCGAGCGGGAAAATGGAAGCGCGCCATTATACTCATGCACCCCGTCTGGCTCAATGTAAAACTCTGTCTATTATTGGCGGGGTGATTGACGGGCTGAAACCACCGCCTTCAACCAAACACAGAGAGTGGGGAAATGGTGGCCCCTGTGGCGAGGGAGCTTGCTCCCGCCCGGTTGCGCAGCGACCGCAAAAATCTTGGGCCGCTCCGCAGCCCAGCGGGAGCAAGCTCCCTCGCCACAGGATCGTGTTTTGTAAGATAGGGGCTGTACTCATCGCGAGCAGGCTCGCTCCCACAGTGTTTTTGCGCTTGGCTTAGAGGGTGCCGAATACTTTTTTCGCCAAACTGGTCGCCGCAGCCGCCGGGTTCTGGCGAATGGTGGCTTCCTGCTTGCCGATCATTTCGAACAACCCGTCCAGCGCCTGTTCGGTCACGTAGTTTTCGATGTTGGCGCTCTTGGCATCCAGCACGCCGAAGGTGGCGGCCTGGCCGGCGAAGGTGTTGTATTGCTGGGCCAGGCCGACCTTGTCGGTGGCTTGCTTGACGATGGGCAGGAACTTGGCGCGAATCTGCTCGCGGCTGCTCTTGTTCAGGTATTGGGTGGCCGAGTCGTTGCCTCCGCTCAAGATGCCCTTGGCATCGCTCACGCTCATGTTTTTCACCGCATCGACGAGGATCGGCTGGGCCTGCACCACGGCGGCTTCGGCCGCCTGGTTCATACTGGTTTCCAGCTGGTCGACCTGCTCACCCATGCCGAAGGCTTTCATCTTGCTGGCGACTTTACCGAGCTTGCCGGGCAATTCGATCTTCACGTCCGGGTTGTTGCTGAAACCGCCTGGCGTGCCCAGTTGCTTGACGGCGATCTGGGCGCCTTGGGTCAGTGCATCCTTGAGACCACCGGTGGCGTCCTTCTGGGACAGATCGCCAAGGGACAGCGCCATGGCGTTGGCGCAGATCAACAGGCCGGCACACAGGCCGGTAAAGCGAAGGGTAGAACGGAGCATGGCAGCTTCCTTGGAGAATTTTGAAAGAAATCAGCGTGCGGCGTTGACGCGGATCTTCAACGGCTGCGGATCCTTGCCATCGAGCTGCACGGTGTGTTGTTCAGTGGTGATGAACATCAACTGGCCGTCCACTTCGATGCGGGCGCTCACGGCATAACGATGGCCGGGCTTGACCTGGGTGGGATCATAACTGAGGTGGAACGGCAGCGGGACCTGGCCTTTGACCGGGCCGCTCTGTTCATCGAGCACCATGGCAGGGGCATCGGCCAGGGAAACGTCCTGCAGGGTCACGCTCAAGGTAGCGTTGGACGGCAGGGCGATGCGTTGCAGATAGAAGACTTCGCCATCAAGGGAAGCGGAGGATGGCGTTGTCGATTGGCAAGCGGACAGTAACGCCATAGAGATAAGCAGAGCAATTTTTTTCATGGTTAATAACCTTTCCCTTTGACGCTCGCGACACGCCAGCGTCAAAGGGAATCTGGAGGATTTTACGTTATAAATCCACCTGAACGTTGCGACTCAGGAACCGAACGTTAACGGCAGAGGCTCTTCGCTCTCTGGTACTGGCGCAAGGGTCAGATTGATATCAACCTCCTGATCGCCGCCGTTCCAGATGAATGCGTGCGTAGTGTTCAGAAAAAGAGGACGAGGGGCATCGATTTGCGCGGTCATCAAAATTTCTGCGCCTTCGGTGTCGAAGTCGCTGTTGATGGCAAAGCTAAAGACCCATGGCATTTTTGGTATTTCGATTCCGCGATAGCCGCCGGAGTAATGCGGTGTTTTGAAAGTGATTAAGCAGTCTCCGCTCTCAGGGAGTTGAAGATCGTCAGGCAAGTGAATAGTCGCTTGGATGGTGTGCAGGCTCATGCTGAATTCCTTTTCAATACGTCGATATTGACGTGGGTTCATCCTAGAACCCCTCTCAAACGATATCTGTAGGTCGTTTCTTCGTTCGACGTCGTCTTAGCCGCTTCGTAACGTCGGAGTACGGATTTTATCAATCCATTAACTGCAACAAACTTTGTTGGCCAACGTTATGTTTCAACCTCTGGTTTCACTGCAACTTCTGCCGCATCTTCACTGCGATGCAACGCCACCTGGCGGATCGACAGGCGAATTTCCGCCGGCAACACCCGCTTGGCCGCGCCTTCGGCCAGTTCCCCCAACAGTTCGTGGTAGCTGAGTTTGCCGGCCTCGTCGCGGCGCAGCACGTCGAGGTCCAGCATCGTTTGGATAAAGTGGCGGAACAGGCTCTTGTCGAAGAATTCCGGCGCATTCAGGCCATGCAGGATCGACAGGCGCTGGGCCATGACGGTGCAGAGGTCTTCCAATTCTTCGGCGCTGACGGTGTTCTGGCCGCTGTTGAGCAGCAGCGAGACGGTCATGTAGAAGCGCTGCAAAGTCTGGGCGATGCTTTTCGACAGCAACGTCAGCAGCACGAAGTGCCGCGAGCTTGGCGCCGGGCGCAGGTACAGGTCATTTTCGAAACGCAGCAGGCCCTGTTCGACGAAGGCTTCGAGCCACTGGTCGACCACGTCGTCCAGTTCTTCCAGCGACCAGCGAATGAACAATTCCGATTGCAGGTACGGGTACAACGCATGGGTGTAGCGCAGGATCTGTTCGCGGCTCATGCGCGAGCTGCTCTGGAAGAAGCTCGCCAGCAACGCCGGCAGGGCGAAGATGTGCAGCACGTTGTTGCGGTAGTAGGTCATCAGCACCGCGTTCTGCTCGTCCAGGTACAGAATCTTGCCCAAGGCATCGCTCTGTTCCGACAGCAGGTCCATGCCTTTGACGTGCTTGATCAGCGCTTGGCCATCGCCTTCGGGCAGGGTGGTGTGGGGTGAGTACGGGACTTTGCGCAACAACGCCAGGTAAAGGTCGAGCACCCGGGCCATGGCGCGATCGTCCAGGGCCAGGCGGCTGGTGGACAGCAGCGCCAGGGCGACGAGGTTGACCGGGTTGATGGCTGCGGCTTCGTTCAGGTGCCGGGCCACGCGTTCGCCGAGGCGGTGAGTGGTCGCGTTGAGCCAGGCCGGTTTGAACTGCGGGCCCAGTTCCTGCTGGCGCCAATCCGGCTGTTCGCCGTCGAGGAATTCCGCCAGCTTGATCGGTTCGCCGAAGTTCACCGCCACCTGGCCGAAGCGTTGCTTGAGGGCGCCGATGACCTTGAAGATGTCGAAGATCGATTCTTTTTTCTTGCTGGCCCCGCGTAGTTCGCCCAGGTAGGTGCGGCCTTCCAGCACCCGTTCATAACCGATGTACACCGGCACGAAGACGATGGGCATGCGTGACGAACGCAGGAAGCTGCGCAGGGTGATGGCGAGCATGCCGGTCTTGGGTTGCAGCATGCGCCCGGTGCGTGAACGACCGCCCTCGACGAAGTATTCCACCGGAAAGCCTTTGGTGAACAGCGTGTGCAGGTATTCGTTGAACACCGCGGTGTAGAGCGGGTTGCCCTTGAAGGTGCGGCGCATGAAAAACGCTCCGCCACGGCGCAGCAGGCCGCCGATCACCGGCATGTTGAGGTTGATGCCCGCGGCGATGTGCGGAGGCGTCAGGCCGTTGCGAAACAGCAGGTACGACAGCAAAAGGTAGTCGATGTGGCTGCGGTGGCACGGCACATAGATGACTTCGTGGCCTTGGGCGACCTTCTGCACGCCTTCGATGTGGTTGACCTTGATGCCGTCGTAGATCTTGTTCCAGAACCAGCTCAGCACCACTTCCAGGAAACGGATCGCGGTGTAGGTGTAGTCCGAGGCGATCTCGTTGCCGTAGCGCAGGGCCTGGGCCTTGGCTTTTTCCGGGGAGATCTTTTCCCGTTCGGCTTCCTCGGCAATCGCCTGCTTGACCAGCGGCTGGTTCAACAGGCCTTTGACCAAGTGGCGTCGGTGGGAGATGTCAGGGCCGATGACTGCGGCTTTCAGATTGCGGAAGTGCACCCGCAGGATCCGCTGGGCCATGCGCACGGTGCGTTCGTGGCCCTTGTCGTGTTCGATCAGTTCGCGCAGGTGGATCGGCGCGGAGAATTGCACGCGGGTCTTGCGCCCCAGGATCATGATGCTCAACAGCCGACGCAGGCGCCCGGTGACGGCCCAACTGTCGGCGAACAACAGTTTCCAAGGGCTGGATTCGCTGTCCGGCGACTGCCCCCAGAACACGCTGACCGGGATGATCTGGGCGTCTTCGGCGGCATTGTGGGTCAGGGCGTCGACCAGCCGCGTCAGGGTCGGCGGCGCACCGCGCTTGTCCTGGCGGCCGATCCAGTCCGGCGCCGGCGTCAGGTAGAAAAACGCCGCCGGCTCCAGCAGGTTGCCCACCGAGACGGGCAGCACCGGACGGGGCAGGCCGGCATTGGTGCATTCGGTGTCGAGCACCGCCAGGTCGGTGAGCGAAGGATCTTGCAGGACGTAGAACACCGGACGACTGCGGTCGAGGTTGAGGGTGAAGGACGACTGGTTGATGGTCTCGGAGCGAACCCAGAGGTACAACAGTCGGCGCAGGGTGCCAAACACTAGACGGCGGAACGGGGAGCGGGTCATACGGCTTCTGCATGAGTGAATGGGATGGGGCGGGCGCCAGTGTGCCGGATTCGCCGAAAATCGGCAAAAAAGCACCGAAGTAAAGTCAGTTGAGAGTTTTTCCGGGTGTCATATACTCGGCCGGTAGCTGCTTCGGCCTCCTGTTATGGATGGCCGGACGGTGACTAAGTTCGTACGGCTTTGCCTTTTGCGGTTGGGCGGGAAAAGCCGACTCTAAAAATAAAAATGGGAGTGAGCATCATGGCAGCACGGGAAACCGGCAGTGTGAAGTGGTTCAACGACGCGAAGGGCTACGGCTTCATCCAGCGTGAAGGCAGCGCGGATGTATTTGTGCACTACCGCGCGATCCGCGGCGAAGGCCACCGTTCACTGACTGAAGGCCAGCAGGTCGAGTACGCGGTGGTGGAAGGGCAGAAGGGCTTGCAGGCTGAGGATGTGGTGGGGTTGTAACCCCCCTCTTGAGGCCATAGTAGATCCCTGTGGGAGCAAAGCTTGCTCGCGATTGTGGTAGATCAGCTTGCATCGATGTTGAATGTACCTCTGCCATCGCGAGCAAGCTTTGCTCCCACAGTGCTCCCACATTTAGGTTCAGGTTGGACCTGAGACTAGGGTCACGCCGTCTTCCAGGTAATTTCTTCTTCCCCATCGGCGCTGATGCGAATCCAGCGGTCCGCCGATTCTTCCCCTTCTTCCTCGACCCACGACCCAGGCGCGCAGCGCACTTCGACGTTCAACGCGGCGAAGGCGGCGCGGGCGCAGGCGATGTCGTCTTCCCATGGGGTCTGGTCGCTTTCCAGGTACAGGCTGTTCCATTTGCCCACGGCCTTGGGCAGCCAGGTCACCGGGATGTTGCCGGCCTTGCACTTGTAGGTCTGGCCTTTCTGCACCCAGTCGCTGCAAGGGCCCAGGGCCTGGCCGAGCCAAGCGGCGATGGCCTTGTGGTCGACGTCGGCGTCCTTGAGGTAAATCTCGATATCGGGTTGGCGCATGGATGTCCTCGCTGCGGTCTTGAAAAATCCATTCGCGGATTTAACTGGCCCCAGGCGATTGCCCGAGGCCTAAAGGTCATTATTGAAGAATGAAATAATCGTAGCGCATCGACACCGTGACTTCGAACGGCTCGGCCTGCTCGATCACGCTGGCACGGCGTTCGGCGCTGGCTCGCCAGCCATGGGGCGTCATCGCCAGCAGGTTGGCGCGGTCCTGGCCATGGGTGAGCACCAGTTTGAATTCGAGGGTTTCGCTATGATCCAGCACCATGCCCGGCGGCACCAGGGCCAGGTGCTTGTCATCGGTGTATTCGCGTACTTCGTCGTACAGGCGCTCGCGCAGTTCCATCAGGTGACCGGCGGTGGGACCGACTTTCATCAGGCCGCCACCAGGGCTAAGCAAACGCTTGGCCTCCTGCCAGTCCAGCGGGCTGAAAACGCTGGCCAGGAACTGGCAACAGCCGTCCGCCAGCGGCACGCGGGCCATGCTGGCGATCAACCAGGTCAGTTGCGGGTTACGCTTGCAAGCCCGTTTGACGGCTTCGCGGGAGATATCCAGGGCGTAGCCATCGGCGTTGGGCAACGCTTCGGCGATCTGCGCGGTGTAGTAGCCTTCACCGCAACCGATGTCGAGCCAGCGCCCGGGCGCGCGTTCGGCGGCCAGCTCGGCCAGACGCCGGGCGACCGGCGCGTAGTGCCCGGCATTGAGGAAGTCGCGGCGCGCTTCGACCATCGCCTGGTTGTCGCCAGGGTCGCGGCTGTTCTTGTGCTGCACCGGCAGCAGGTTCAGGTAACCCTGCCGCGCACGGTCGAACCGATGCCCGGCCGGGCACACCACGCCGTTGTCCACCGCGTTCAGCGGTTCACTGCAGATCGGACAGGCGAGCATCAGGCGAGCAACTTGATCAGCGTCTTGTAGTAGATCTCGGTGAGCACATCGAGATCGGCGGCCAGCACGCGCTCGTTGACCTGGTGGATGGTCGCGTTGACCGGCCCCAGTTCTACCACTTGTGTGCCCATGGTGGCGATGAAACGACCGTCGGACGTGCCGCCGCTGGTGGAGGCTTTGGTCTCGCGCCCGGTGACGTCCTTGATGCTCGACGACACCGCATCCAGCAAGGCACCCGGCTCAGTGAGGAATGGCAGGCCGGACAACGCCCAGTCGATGTGCCAGTCCAGTTGATGCTTGTCGAGGATGTCGGCGACGCGCTGTTGCAGGCCTTCGACGGTGGATTCGGTGGAGAAACGGAAATTGAACACCGCCTCCAGCTCCCCGGGGATCACATTGGTCGCGCCGGTGCCGGAATTGAGGTTGGAGATCTGGAAACTGGTCGGCGGGAAAAAGTCGTTGCCGTGGTCCCAATGCTCGGCGGCCAACTCGGCCAAGGCCGGCGCGGCGAGGTGGATCGGGTTCTTCGCCAGGTGTGGATAAGCCACGTGGCCTTGCTTGCCGCGCACGGTCAGCTTCGCGCCGAGGGAACCGCGCCGGCCATTCTTGACCACATCGCCCACCAGCGTGGTGCTCGACGGCTCGCCGACGATGCACCAGTCCAGTCGTTCCTGACGGGCCTTGAGGCGTTCAATCACGGCTTTGGTGCCGTGGTGGGCCGGGCCTTCTTCATCGCTGGTGATCAGGAAGGTCAGCGAGCCCTTGTGGTCCGGGTAGTCGGCGACGAACCGCTCGGCCGCCACGACCATCGCCGCCAGGCTGCCTTTCATGTCCGCCGCGCCACGACCGCAGAGCATGCCCTGTTCGTCGATGACCGCATCGAACGGATCGAGCTGCCAGGCCTGCACCGGACCGGTCGGCACCACGTCGGTGTGCCCGGCGAAACACAGCACCGGACCGTCATGCTTGCCATGGCTGGCCCAGAAGTTATCCACATCCTCGATGCGCATCGGTTCGAGTTTGAAACCGGCGTCGCCCAGGCGCTGCATCATGATTTTCTGGCAGTCGGCATCCACTGGCGTCACGGACGGACGGCGGATCAGGTCGCAGGCGAGTTGCAGGGTCGGCGAGAGGTCGGCGTGGGCCGTCATGGAAAACTCCGGAAAGCTGGAAAGGAGATCACAGTCCATGTGGGAGCGGGCTTGCTCGCGAAGCTCTTAGCGTCAGTGATGACGCCTTCGCGAGCAAGCCCGCTCCCACAGGTCCTGAGTTCGACCGTTGGATTGTATTCGGTCGAGGCTTACAAAATGGCGGTTATCTTATAGCAAAACGACCACCATGGGCCCCTGGTGCTGGTCGGTTGGAACACAAATCCCACAGAGGTTTTGCTTAAATTGCCGAGACAAAGCCCTATAATGCGCGCCGGTTTTTGGGGTAATGGTCATGAGTACAGAAGATCCACGGTTTGCCGGCATCGCCCGTTTGTATGGCATCGAAGGCCTGGAGCGCCTGCGGGCGGCCCATGTGGCGATTGTCGGCGTTGGCGGTGTCGGTTCCTGGGCGGCGGAAGCCATTGCCCGTTGCGGCGTGGGCGAGATTTCGCTGTTCGACCTGGACGATGTCTGCGTCAGTAACGCCAACCGTCAGTTGCACGCCCTGGACAGCACCGTCGGCAAGCCCAAGGTCGAGGTCATGGCCGAGCGGCTGCGCGGGATCAACCCTGATTGCACGGTGCACGCGGTGGCCGACTTCGTCACCCGCGACACCATGGCCGAGTACATCACGCCGAACATCGACTGCGTGATCGACTGCATCGACAGCGTCAACGCCAAGGCTGCGCTGATCGCCTGGTGCAAGCGCCGCAAGATCCAGATCATCACCACCGGCGGCGCGGGCGGGCAGATCGACCCGACGCTGATTCAGGTCTGCGACTTGAACCGTACGTTCAACGATCCCCTGGCGTCGAAAGTGCGTTCCACGCTGCGCCGGGACTACGGCTTCTCCCGCACCGTGACCCGCCACTACAGCGTGCCCTGCGTGTTCTCCACCGAACAACTGCGCTACCCGAAGCCGGACGGCAGCATTTGCTTGCAGAAAAGTTTTGTCGGCGACGGCGTCAAGCTCGACTGCGCGGGTGGGTTTGGCGCGGTGATGATGGTCACGGCGACGTTCGGCATGGTCGCGGCGACCAAGGCTGTGGATAAGATCGTGGCGGGTGTGCGACGGCCGGCGGACAGGACCAAGCCCGGGCAGTAATGCAACGCTGCTCACTAAGGGAGTGGTGAACCTGTGGCGAGGGAGCTTGCTCCCGCTGGACTGCGCAGCAGTCCCCATTTTCATGAGCGCTTCGCACTCAAGCGGGAGCAAGCTCCCTCGCCACAGTTATTGCGTCAATTCGCGCATCCGCTTCAACACTGCATTCAAGCCATTGCTGCGCGACGGCGACAGCTGTCGCGACAATCCCAACTGATTGAACCAATCCGGCAAATCCACCTGCCGCAATTCTTCAGCGGACAAGCCGTTGACCCGCGCCAACAGTAGCGCTACCAACCCACGGATCAACCGCGCATCGCTGCTGGCAGAGAACTGCCAGTGCCCGTCGTGCAAGTGACCCACCAACCACACCTGACTTTCACAACCGTGGACCAGGTTAGCGTCGCATTTGTCCGCATCGCTCAACGGCGGCAAACGTTCGCCCCATTGCATCAACAGCCGGGCTCGTTGTTCCCAGCCGGAGGCGTCCTGGAAAATCTGCAGCGCGGCGGCGGCTTCGGCGGGCAGGTTCATCGGAGCATCTCCAGGGCTTGGTCCAGGGCTTCGAAGAAACGTTCGAGATCGGCGGAGTCGTTGTACAGCGCCAGCGACACCCGAATCGCCCCGGACAGCTTCAAATGCTTGAACAGCGGCATTGCGCAGTGATGCCCGGCGCGCACGGCGATGCCTTGCTCGGTCAGCAGGTGCGCCAGGTCGGCGTTGTGGATGCCTTCGACCACGAAGCTGACCAGGGCCAGGCGCGGGTTGCCCACCAGGCGCACGCCGTTGCGGGCCAACAGGCCGCTAATCAAATAGTCGTGCAACGCTGTTTCATGGTCGATGACCGCTTGCCCGTCGAGACCGGATAGGTAGTCGAGTGTCGCCCCCAGGCCAATCACGCTGGCGATGGGCGGAGTGCCGGCCTCGAAACCCAGCGGCGCCGGGCGGAAGGTGGCGCTGTGGTAATCGGCTTGCTGGACCATTTCGCCGCCAAATTGCCAGTGACGCAGTTTGCTGAGCGCTTCGGTACGACCGAACAACGCCCCCAGGCCTTCGGGGCCGTACAGCTTGTGACTGGAAAATACATAGAAATCGCAGCCCAGTGCCTCCACATCGTGGCGGCCATGGACGACACCCTGGGCGCCATCGATCACCGTCAGCGCATCTTGCGCCTTGGCCATCGCCAGCAATGCCGGCAATGGCTGCCAGGTGCCGAGGACGTTGGATAACTGGCTCACGGCCAACAAGCGCGTGCGCGGCCCGATCAGCTCGGCGGCGGCATTGGTATCGATCATCCCATCGGCATCCAGCGGCAGCACTACGAGCTTCAACGCGCGACGCTCGGCCAGTTGCTGCCAAGGCAACAGGTTGGCGTGATGTTCCAGGGCGCTGACAACAATCTCATCGTCAGGGTTGAACAGATGTTCCAGTCCGTAGGCGAGCAGGTTCAACGCCGAAGTGGCGCCGTGGGTGAAAACGATCTGTCCGCAGTCCCTCGCGTTGAGCCATTGCGAAACCTTGAGGCGACTGTCTTCGAATGCCTGGGTGGCCAGCGCTCCGGGCAAATGTTGCGCCCGGTGCACGTTGGCCGCGCCGTTGGCGTAATAGTGCGTCAGGGCGTCCAGCAGAGCTTGGGGTTTTTGCGTGGTGGCGGCGCTGTCCAGGTAAGTCTGGCCTTGCCGTTGCAGGGCGGCGATGGCCGGGAAGTCGGCGCGCCAAGGGGATTGGATCAACATGCTTTCGGGCCCTGCTGGAGTTACGCCGGACCCTGTGGGTGCGGGCTTTTTTTGTTGGGAGCAAAGCTTGCTCCCACCAAAAAGCTCGCCCCCACAGGTGAGGGTGTGCAGCTTAGTTGTGAGCGTGCAGTGCTTCGTTCAGCTCGATGGCCGACTTGTGCGTCTTGCATTCCACCGCGCCGGTCTCGGAGTTACGACGGAACAACAGGTCGGGTTGGCCGGCCAGGTCGCGGGCCTTGACCACTTTGACCAGTTGGTTGTTTTCGTCCAGCAGCTTCACTTTGGTACCGGCGGTCACGTACAGGCCCGACTCCACGGTGTTGCGGTCGCCCAGCGGGATGCCGATGCCGGCGTTGGCGCCGATCAGGCAGCCTTCGCCCACCTTGATCACGATGTTGCCGCCGCCCGACAGGGTGCCCATGGTCGAGCAACCGCCGCCCAGGTCCGAGCCCTTGCCGACGAACACGCCCGCCGAGACACGGCCTTCGATCATGCCCGGACCTTCGGTGCCGGCGTTGAAGTTGACGAAACCTTCATGCATGACCGTGGTGCCTTCGCCCACGTAGGCGCCCAGGCGCAGACGCGCGGCATCGGCGATGCGCACGCCGGCCGGGACCACGTAGTCGGTCATTTTCGGGAACTTGTCCACCGAGAACACTTCCAGCAGCTCGCCACGCAGGCGGGCTTCGAGCTGGTGTTCGGCCAGTTCGGCCAGGTCGATCGCACCCTGGCTGGTCCAGGCCACGTTCGGCAGCAGTGGGAAAATGCCGGCCAGGTTCAGGCCGTGGGGCTTGACCAGGCGATGGGACAACAGGTGCAGCTTGAGGTAGGCCTCAGGCGTGGAGCTCAGTTGGGCATCTTCGGCCAGCAGGGTGGCGACCAGTGGCTTGTGGCTTTCGGCCAGGCGGGTCAGCAGCTTGGCTTGCGCGGCATCGACGTTGCGCAGTGCCTCAGCCAACTGCGAAGCCTGGGCGGTGCTGAACGTGATGGCCTGGTTGCCTTCGCTGTAGCCCAGGATCGGCGCGATAGCGGCAACAATCTCGGTCGACGGCTTGAGCATCGGCTGTGCGTAGAACACCTCCAGCCAAGCGCCTTCACGGTTTTGAGTGCCGACGCCGAAGGCCAGGCTGAACAGGGTAGTGGACATGAAATTACCTCTACAAAATGGACTGGGCAGGCTTACTTGATCTCTGCCGCATAAATATCTGGCTTGAAGCCAATCAGGGTTCGGTCACCGAGATCAAGCACCGGACGCTTGATCATCGAGGGTTGGGCGAGCATCAGTTCGATGGCTTTCGTCTGGTCGAGATCGGCTTTGCGTTCGTCGTCGAGTTTGCGAAAGGTCGTACCGGCACGGTTCAACACCACTTGCCAGCCATGCTCGTTGCACCATTGGGTCAGGTGCTCACGGTCGATGCCGGCGGTCTTGTAGTCATGAAAATCGTAATGCACAGCGTGATCATCGAGCCAGGTGCGCGCCTTTTTCATCGTGTCACAGGCTTTGATGCCGAAAAGGTGCAACGTTTTGCTTGAATCGGTCAAGGAACTGCCCCCTTTGCAGGTGCTGGAAATAAAAGGTGAAGGATTATGCCATGACCGGACGGTTTCGCGGCGGCCCAGATCGGCATGCACTCAAACCTGTAGAGCGAGCCCTGTGGGTGAGCCTGTGGGAGCAAAGCTTGCTCGCGATACAGACGACACGGTTCAACGGCAAGACTGCGCCATCGCTCATCGCGAGCAAGCTTTGCTCCCACAGGCTCATTGCACAGGGCGGCCTGCGACATAGGTGTAACGGCCAGGCTGATCTTAGGCGGTTAATATGGCACTTCAACGGCAAGCTGTTGCCGGATGTGTGTCGCCGCAAGTGGAAACCGTCATGCAAAGCGCTTATACCGTCCTGATCCTATTGACGCTGGTGGGCCTGTCGCGCCTGATCGGACGGTTGATCCCATTGCCGCTGCCTCTGGTGCAAATCGGCGCCGGTGCCTTGCTGGCCTGGCCGTCCCTGGGCCTGCATGTGGCCCTTGATCCTGAGTTGTTCCTGTTTCTCTTCCTGCCACCGCTGCTGTTCTCCGACGGTTGGCGCATGCCCAAGCGCGAGTTGTGGCGCCTGCGCGGGCCGATCCTGACGCTGGCGGTGGGGTTGGTGCTGTTTACGGTAGTTGGGGCGGGGTATTTCATTCATTGGCTCTTGCCGAGTATCCCCTTGCCGGTGGCCTTTGCGCTGGCAGCAGTGTTGTCGCCAACCGACGCGGTGGCAGTGTCGGCGATTGCCCGAGAGCGCCTGCCCACACCGTTGATGCACATGCTCCAGGGCGAGGCGCTGATGAACGATGCGTCGGGCCTGGTGACCTTCAAGTTCGCCTTGGCAGCGGCGATCACCGGCGTGTTTTCCCTGGCGGGTGCAAGCCTGACCTTCGTTCTGGTGGCGGTCGGCGGCTTGTTGGTGGGCGTGGCCCTGAGTTGGCTGGTGGGCCGCTTGCGGGCTTGGATGATCGCCCGGGGCTGGGACGATCCGGCCACCCACGTGGTGTTCATGTTGTTGCTGCCGTTTGCCGCCTATGTGCTGGCCGAACGCTTGGGCGCCTCGGGCATTCTCTCGGCGGTGGCGGCGGGGATGATGCAGAGCTGGCTCGATCTGCTGCCGCGCCAGACCGGCACGCGGCTGCTCAATCGCAGCGTTTGGTCACTGCTGGAGTTCGCCTTCAATGGCTTGATCTTTCTGCTGCTGGGCCTGCAATTGCCGGACATCATCAAGGCGGTGACCAGCCATGAGCCGACGTTGTGGCCAACCCTGTTCTACCGCTGCCTGGAGGTGGTGGCGATTTTCCTGGTGTTGCTGGTGCTGCGGTTTGTCTGGGTGCAAAGTATCTGGCGCGTGTCCGGGCTGCTGCGGCGCTGGCGCGGCAAGGGCGAGTTGACCCTGGTGCCGACCGCGCGTTCGTGCTGGCTGCTGACCTTTGGCGGCGTGCGTGGGGCGGTGACACTGGCGGGCGTGTTGTCGGTGCCGTTGTTGTTGAGCGCCGGTGTTGAATTCCCGGAGCGCGACTTGCTGATCTTCATCGCTGCCGGGGTGATCCTGTTGTCGCTGATCGCGGCCTGCATCGCCCTGCCGATGCTGCTGCGTGGCATCGAGAAAAGCCCCGACGACAAGCGCCGAAACGAAGTGCGCGAGGCCTGGCGCAAAACCGCTGAAGCGGCGATTCATGCGTTGGAAGTTGAAGAGCCAAGCGTTGCGCCGGACGCGGCCAAGGCTGCGCTGGCGACGGAGGTCAAGGCGCGGTTGATGTCCGAGTATCGCCATCAACTGGCGGTGTACAACGATTCCGCCGAAGCCCAGGCGCAGGCGTTCGAGATGGACTTGCTGGAACGCCGGCTGCGTTTGAAGGCCTATCGGGCGCAGCGACTGGAGCTGTATCGGCTTAGCCGGCATCACCAGATTGGCGACGATGTGTTGCGGGAGGTGCTGGGGGAGTTGGATTTGGCGGAGGCGAATTTGGGGTTGGGTAAGTAGCAGCCATGGCGCAAAGCTACGTGTGGCGAGGGGATTTAGCAAAATGTCGCACCGCCCCGCTGGGCTGCGATACAGGTGTAACGGCCAGGTTAAATGCTGAGCAGTAAATACGGCACTTCAACGGCCAGCTGTTACTGGATGTGTGTGGCTACTCTTGGAAACTGTAATGCAAAGAGTTTGTCCGTCCTGATCATAGTGGTCTCAGGACGCAAAGCTGCTTGGCACCTAGCTAATGGCGGTGGGGGATTCGTCCCGTTGCTTCAAGGCAATTAGACAATGAAAATGGGACCATCACCCCACAAAACAGCCAATGAATGAAGGTCATTTCGCGCCGGCGACAGCGCCGTATAAGGTCAGTCAGTGGGCAGAGGGAGATACCATGAGACCAGATCGGCTAGACCTCATCGATAAACAAACGAGATTGATACTGGCTGTGAAGCGAGACCGGTCGGCTAGATGGTGCCTCAGGTTGTGGAGTCGCTTCATCAAGGCTAGAGACGGCTTTCAATGCATCGTATGCGCCTCAAATGATCGTGTTCAGGCTCACCACATTTTTCGTAGATCGGTGTATCCGTACGGCTGGTTTCAACCGGGCAACGGCATCACGCTTTGCTATGAGTGTCATGAGCGGCAGCACTCTGCATTCAATGGTCGGCCAAATATGAGCCTTCCAATGGATGCGGAAGGTGGTGATAACCTGGAAGACTCGCTCGCTTATTTCGATTGCCTGATTAGGTCTGCGAACGCTCAAGGTCTTGATCACGACGAGTTCTATTACATTGACGATCAGATGCTGTTTTTTTTCATGCGTCTGCAACAGTGCGAGCACATGCGCAAATTTGTGAGGTGCGGAAAATACAGTCGGTTGAGAATCGCCCATGAGATTTGGCGAACGTCGCCACCGAGAATTCTAACGGCGCTCATACGGGCCAATCTTTGATATTCCAAGAGTCCAATCTGGGTACTTCTCCGGGGGCAGCTCGGAGGCTGCTGAAGCTCAATCGCCTAGTTTATGTAGGGTCAAGCTCTGCCCGAGGAAGGATCCAGCGATGGACTACAAGCTCAGCGATGAGGCGTGGGGCTTGGTCGGGAGTCAGTCGAGACTCGTGGAGGGTGTGCTTGAGGCTGCCAAAAAGCATGTATAAATTTTCAGTATTCGAGCTCGGTCTTTTGCCCTGAACCGGATACAATGACGTCCGTTAGGAGACTATTTCCATGCATGATATTGACGCCGTTGACCTTTTTTGTGGAGCGGGAGGACTGACCGCGGGTCTGCTCAAGACTGGTATCAGCGTACGCGCTGGCTACGACATTGATCTCAACTGCGAGTTTGCCTACAAAACGAATAATGGCGCCGAATTCGTCGCGGAAAGTGTGGACCTCGCTGAGGTGAAGGATGTTGCCTCTTGGTATCGCCCAAGCCGAATCAAGCTCCTGGCAGGCTGCGCTCCTTGTCAACCTTTCTCGACTTACAATCAAGGTCGAGATACCAGCACTGATCGCAAATGGCCGCTTTTGTACTCCTTCGAAAAGCTCATCAAGGGCATCAAGCCCGAGCTGGTTACCATGGAAAACGTGCCTGACGTGACCAAACACAAGGTCTATCTAGATTTTGTAAAAGGATTGCAGGATGAGGGCTACCATATTTGGGCAGGCACGATCCATTGTGTGGATTATGGCCTCCCGCAGCAGCGCCGCCGCCATGTGTTGCTGGCTTCGAAGCTTGGCCCTATTGCAATGATTCCGAAGACCCATGCTGGCAAGCCTGTGACGGTTGAAGAAGCGATCGGCCATCTTCCCAAACTTGCTGCGGGAGAATGCGATCCTGGTGATCCGCTGCACCGGGCAGCGACTCTGACACCAACGAACCTTGAGCGCATCAAGCGCTCAAGACCAGGCGGCACTTGGAAAGATTGGCCTGAGTGGCTGCGCGCAGCTTGCCATCGTAAGGCATCCGGCAAGACCTATCCGAGCGTTTATGGTCGGATGCGTCATGATGAGCCGGGACCGACCATGACCACACTGTGCTATGGATTCGGTAACGGTCGCTTTGGCCACTACGACACGGAACAGCACCGGGCAATCTCTCTTCGAGAGGCTGCCACATTGCAGTCCTTTCCTGAGACTTATCAGTTCATGCCGCCTGAGCAAATTACCTTCAAAGCGGTTGGGCGAATGATCGGAAACGCCGTTCCTGTTCGGCTGGGGGAAATTATTGGTCTCAGTATCCAGCGCCATCTTGAGGAGCTGGACTCGGCGGAGAAAGCAGGGAGAAATCTCCCCTAAGCCGTTTTTCAAGAGCACTTTGGTCCCTCGCTTCACATTCCCACACCACCAGAACTCGCCAGCCCAGCGCCTCAAGTTGGGCGGTTTTTCTAGCATCTCTTTCTACGTTGGCATCGAATTTGGGTAGCCAGTAGTCCTGTCGTGTTTTCGGTGTCGTCGCATACCTGCAATTGGAGTGACGGTGCCAGAAACAACCATGCACGAAGAGATTGCGGTCCTGTGTTTAGCAAGGACTACATCTGGGCTTCCAGGAAGTGATTTTTGGTGCAGCCGGAAACGAAATCCCATCCTATGAAGTAATTGCCTAACCTTCATTTCGGGGCGAGTATGCATGCGCCCTACCGACTTCATGATCTTCGAGCGAATGCATTGAGAGTTTATTTCTTTCAGCGTGGCTTCCTATAAAGCCAGCAGTACAGGTGGCGCCGCATATTTCTTTCCCCTCAGATAGGACGAAATTGACCATAATACAGATCTAAGGTAGACCGTGGTTTGGTAATGGACCTTTGAAAGATATTCTGGCGATGTGTCCTGGCCGCATTGTTCAAAGGAAAGTCGTCCGTGTGCCAATGCATTTCTCTTGTCTCTTATATCTTTTAATTGGCGCAATGTTTGGCGGCCGTTCAAGTTGGGGTCTGCAGTTTGAAAGCCATATTTTTTTGCTGTTGTTCTGATTTCTGCGCAATCGACATTTCCAGAAAAAATCTTTTCTCTATCGTATCCTAGCCGGGTTATTGCAATTTCGATGGGGTGTATTCTCCCATCTAGAGCAGAGCTGTGATTATCTTTGATCGCGCGCTTGAAGTGGCTCAAGGCAATATTTTGTAGATTTCCACTTAGTTGGTCGAAGCCAAGGTTGTCACCATCTACAGTCTTGTGTATTGCGTCTATAGCATTAGTCATGGTGGCTTCGACAAGATTGTATAGAAGTAGATATGTATTCGCTCTTAGTGTTTTAGTTAGTTCGCGAGAGAGCTCTGCTCCCTCAATTGGAGTTAGTGCTCCGTCGACCTCTCCGGCCAGCGCGACGGATCTATTGTTTGCGATGAGTTCTATGAAGTTTATATACCTGCGAACCTCTGCGCAGCGTTGCCGAAAAAGGTCATACAGCTCAACGAGTAGCACCTCACTGTTGGTCATACTGGACCTCTCGACCTAGCAAATTATCCCTCACGAAGTGGATTCTGTTCAGCACTTTAGGTCTTGAGTTACTTGCATCTGAGCGTGTCAGTGTTTTGAACTCATCGCTTGCTAGCCACGCCATTGATGCAGGAGCCAGGCCGGGGTTCTCTTGCTGAGCTAGAGCGACACCAACCGAGATTGATTCGAAGCGAATTCGAGGCACGGACGAGTTATTCGATGCTTTCTTGAAGCCGTGTGGAAAGAATCGTTGAACGAAGTCCAGCATGCTTTCGAAAGTTGCTCGCAGCTCATCTTGGTTAAAGCCATTAGTGTTCATGTGGTCGAGGTACTCGTCCAAGAACTCGTCGACACGTTTGTTGAAATTCCTGTATCTATGAAGATATGCGTAAAATCTCAGTACCATTTCTTCATAGTCGCGATGATTGATTCTGACGTCGCTAATCGGGCAAAGCTGTCTGAATCTCAGATTAGAAGCAGTCTCTCGAACGAAGTCAGTGAACGGACCATCTTGTGAGCCGAATCTTTGCTCCATGTCTTTTAGTTTAGTGCCGCCGGTATTTAGCCGGTCGAAGAGTTGACGGCGAGCTTCTTCATCAACTTCCATCAGCTCAATCATTCGCATGGTCTTACGTCTGAACCTGAGTTGGCGAGAGACAGGGAAATCTTTGAAGTGGAAGCCATTCAGCATCGGCAACATCTTTAGATCGTCGAGCTTGAATTCATTGCCTAAGAAACGAACCAAAGTCCTGATTCGTTGTGATCCATCGACGATTTCTAGGCGCCCCTCATTCTCTCCCGTGTGCACGTCTGCAACGTATAGATATGGAATAGGGAGGTTGAGAAGAATCGACTCAATGAATCGACCTTGCTGTTCCTCACTCCAAACTAGCTCCCGTTGATAGTCAGGGATGAATAGTTCTGCTTTGTCAGTTTCTTCTAACTTATCTACGTATTTTGATACGATAACCTCAATGGGGTATTCCCTTATGTCGAAATCTGTTTCTTTTTGTCTTTCAATTATTTGTTTTTCAGCTTCCGCTTTTTGATCGTCACTTATAAGTGCGAACATTTCTCCTTGCTTAGCCATTAAAATTCCTTGCTATTTGTATTGATGCGGTCTTGGTGATGTTTATATGGTTTGTCTTGGCGTTCTGTTTGAATAACCCTCGTCGCCGTGCTCAGGTCAGTCGCTTTTAGCATGCACCGATCGACGATTGATAGCTTCAATAGGGTGGGGTAGTCGGTGCTATCACCGTATAGATCCGTGAAGTTGAATCCAGCGTACTCCCGCTGAGCGGCTACCCTTGAAGCCTTGCGAGGTTTGTCGTTCCATTCTGCTTTCATTTGTACCCAATCCATTGAATTATCCTGAAGTGGCATTATGGCATCGTGTAGAGCGGATGGAAGAGCTGCCTTTGTCGATGGGTGCTTTTCCTGCCTGGTCTCGCAATGTCAGCACTACAAGGAGCCCGCCCCAGTCTGTAGGATCAACGCTGGTGGTAGTGTCCAGTGGGCTAGGGTGTTCGCTTGGCACCCGCCGCTGGATGGTTTATCGCCCCAATCCTTCTTGAACCATAGCTGAGCTGCCTCTTGATGACGGGGGGTTCACCCGACAAGCTCCGTCTCCCCCGATGCTCGGCGAAAAGTTGTTCGCCAGCCGATATCGGAGAGAGCTCCCAGGTGTTACACCACAATACCCGGATAAGCTGGGTGTCAACTATACCTTCAAGCATCCCAATCGCCCTGCTATCTGAGGCTTGCATGTGGGAAAGCTTTTGTGGTCATCGGACTGGAATGAGTGGAGTGGAGCAAGTAGTGCAAATCCTGCTGAATATAAAGCAAAGCCGCCCGAAGGCGGCTTCAATCGACACGCAACTGAGCTTGCTCTGCCCCGTCTGCGTGGCTGGGTCAACCCGAAGAGGGACCCAGACTCCTGCCAGCGTTCACCGGTGACGGGGACGATCATGGCTACTGGTATCAGCGAATTCAAGCGAGCTTGATTCTTGAAACAGGGCTGCATGAGTTTTGTTGAGGTGTTAAACCCGTAAAATCAAGGGCTTGCTTTGACGAGGTGCGTTTTATTTCTTTTCTTGTCTGAGTAAGCGTTTGTGGTCTGTCAGACGCGCCGAAGTTTCCGACACGTTTTTAAGGTTGTCCGTCGGAAGCGAGGGCTCTAGCCTCTGGGTGTCGCTGCCAATTCAGCGACCGGACGTGAGAATCCGAACATCTCTAGGAGCACGGGCTTCTGCACAATCCAAGTGCAGGGCTTTACATCTTCAGCTCTAGGGAGCAAGCAATTCGATGATCAAAGAACCCCAAAATCCACCAAAGCCAGCCTCCACTTTCCCTTACGGCGACTACGCCCCAGAAAAGCTGCAAGAGGCTGCTGACCGTGTGCTGGATCAATACCTCAAACCTGACGACAGCAAGTCAGAACCCAAGCCTTCAGTACAGTTATTCACTGTGGCTGACGGTATCGACACCGAAGTGTTGCTGGCCAACCTCAGCGAAACCCTGGCTTCGGCCAATGCAATGCTCAACGACCTTGCCTTCGATCAGGACGGCTCGCGACGACATGTAGCATTGGGAGTGGCCCAGATGATTGAGTTGGGGATGTTGTTGGCGAACAAGTGCCTGGATCGGGTAGAGCTTCGGACTTGATGCAATAAGTGCCGGCCTCATCGCGAGCAGGCTCGCTCCCACAGTGGTTGGGTGTTGTTCACAGAACTCGTGATCGACACCAGCCTCTATGGGAGCGAGCTTGCTCGCGAAGACGTAGGCCCATCCAACATGGATGCGAGCTGAACCACCGCTTTCGCGAGCAAGCCCGCTCCCGCAGGGGATTTGTGGGTTCACAGACATGGGGGCGACACCAAGCCCTCGTGGCGAGGGAGCTTGCTCCCGCTGGGGCGCGAAGCGGCCCTGAAACCGGGCAGCGCGGTACGTCAGGCAGATTGAGTTGACTGCTTCACGGGCCGCTACGCAGCCCAGCGGGAGCAAGCTCCCTCGCCACAACAGCGGTCCGCTTCAGTGCGATATAGCCATCAACCCCGACGCTGGATGAACGCGCGAATCCGCTCCGCCGCTTCCACGCATTCAGCCAATGGCGCGACCAGGGCCATGCGCACGCGGCCGGCGCCTGGGTTGACGCCGTCGACATCGCGGGACAGGTACGAGCCAGGGACGACGGTCACGTGTTCCTGTTCGAACAGGTCCCGGCAGAAGGCTGCGTCATCGCCCGCCACATTTGGCCACAAGTAGAAGCTGCCATCCGGGCGCTGCACGTCCAGCACTGGGCTGAGGATTTCCAGCACCGCATCGAACTTTTCCCGGTACAGCGCGCGGTTGGCCCGTACGTGGACTTCGTCGTTCCACGCGGCAATGCTCGCCAATTGCGTCTGAACCGGCATCGCGCAGCCGTGGTAGGTGCGGTACAGCAGGAAGCCCTTGAGGATGTCCGCGTCGCCGGCCACGAAACCGGAGCGCAGGCCCGGCAGGTTGGAGCGTTTGGACAGGCTGTGGAACACCACGCAGCGCTTGAAGTCCTTGCGACCGAGTTCGACACAAGCGGTAAGCAGCCCCGGCGGCGGGGTCTGTTCGTCAAAATACAATTCGCTGTAGCACTCGTCCGAGGCGATGACGAAGTCATATTCATCCGCCAGGGCGATGAGTTTCTTCAGCACGTCCACCGGGATCAGCGCGCCGGTCGGGTTACCAGGCGAGCACAGGAACAGGATCTGGCAGCGTTTCCAGATCTCCGGTGAGACGGCATCGAAATCCGGATTGAAGCCATTAGTGTCCAGGCACGGCAGGTAATGCGGCTTGGCGCCGGCCAGGAACGCTGCGCCTTCGTAGATTTGGTAGAACGGGTTCGGGCTCACCACCAAGGCGTCGTCGCCACGGTTGACCACGGTCTGGGTGAAGGCGAACAAGGCTTCACGAGTGCCGTTGACCGGCAGAACATGGCGCGCCGGGTCGAGCCAGCCATTCGGCACGTTGAAGCGGCGCTCGCACCAGCCGGTGATGGCTTCACGCAGTTCCGGGATGCCGAGGGTGGTCGGGTACACCGCCATTTTTTCCAGGTTGCTGGCCAGGGCCTCGGCCACGAAGCTGGGCGAGCGATGCTTGGGCTCGCCGATGGACAGAGCGATTGGGCGCTTGTCCGGGTTGGGCGTGACGCTGCCGAGCAGGGCGCGGAGCTTTTCGAACGGGTAGGGCTGGAGCTGGTTCAGAGCGTTGTTCATTGAGGGCCTCGTTCAATGTGGGAGCGGGCTTGCTCGCGATAGCGGTGTATCAGG
Source organism: Pseudomonas sp. OA65 (assembly GCF_017498305.1). Lineage (NCBI taxonomy): Bacteria > Pseudomonadati > Pseudomonadota > Gammaproteobacteria > Pseudomonadales > Pseudomonadaceae > Pseudomonas > Pseudomonas sp. OA65. Next base: position 94,174 of record NZ_JAGDEZ010000017.1, on the reverse strand, counting down.
AAGCATCAATGCTGGATGTTCCGCCGCCATCGCGAGCAGGCTCGCTCCCACAGGGGACATGTGTTCGTTCAGATGCTGATGCGTGTCAGGTGGGCATCAGGCTCCTGGTTGACGCTCAAGTGCTGCACGATCGCTTCCTGCAAGCGGCTGCACAGTTGCGGATCGGACAACGGCTGGTTGTGAGCGTCGGTAATGAAAAATACGTCTTCCACCCGTTCGCCGAGGGTGGCGATCTTGGCGTTTTGCAGCGACAGGTCGAATTCCAGGAAAATATGGCCGACCCGCGCCAGCAGGCCTGGGCGATCCGGGGCGCTGAGTTCCAGCACGGTGACCTGGCGCTGGGCGTCGTTGTGGATCGTCACCTGGGGCGCGAAGGCGAAGTGCTTGAGCTGGCGCGGCACCCGGCGCTGGATGATGGTCGGGTAGTCCGCCGGGTTACGCAGGGCCTCGGTGAGGCCGTCGCGAATCTGCTTGACCCGCGCCGGGTTGTCGCCAATCGAGTCGCCGTCGGTGTCGAGCACGATGTAGGTGTCGAGGGTGAACTGGCTGCTGGAGGTGATGACCCGGGCGTCATGGATGTTCAGGTTGAGCTGGTCCATCGCCGCCACGGTCACGGCGAAGAAGTCGTGCTGGTCCGGGGCGTAGATGAAGATCTGCGTACCGCCCTCGAACTCGCGCTGGGTGGTTTCCTTGATCAGCACCAGCGGCCCGCCATCGGCCGGTTGCTGCAGGATCGCGTCGCTGTGCCAGGCCACGTCGCCGGCGGTGTGGCGCAGGAAATAATCATCGCCCAATTGCGACCAGAGCTGCTCGACATCGTCCGGGTCGGTGCCGCCGCGGACCAGGATGTCCAAGGCCGCGCTTTGGGTGCGACGGATCTGCTCTTCGCGGTCCACTGGGTTTTCCAGGCCGCGGCGCAAGGCCCGCTTGGTCTCGGTGTAGAGCTGGCGCAGCAGGCTGGCGCGCCAGGAATTCCACAAGCTCGGGTTGGTGGCGTTGATGTCGGCCACGGTCAGCACGTAGAGGTAATCCAGGCGCGTTTCATCGCCGACGACCTGGGCGAAGTCGTGGATCACCTGCGGGTCGGACAAGTCCTTGCGCTGGGCGGTGGTGGACATCACCAAATGGTTCTGCACCAGCCAGACGATCAGCCGGCTGTCCCACAGGGGCAGTTGATGGCGCTGGCAGAACGCCTCGGCGTCCACCGCGCCGATCTCGGAGTGATCGCCCGGGCGGCCCTTGCCGATGTCGTGGTACAGCCCGGCCATGTAGATCAGTTCGGGCTTGGGTAACTTGGCCATCAGCTTGCTGGCCAGCGGGAATTTCTCTGACACCTGGGTGTACTGCAGCTTACGCAGGTGCTTGATCAGGTTCAGCGTGTGGGCATCGACCGTATAGATGTGGAACAGGTCGTGCTGCATCTGCCCGACGATGAAGCCGAACTCCGGCAGGTAACGCCCGAGGATTCCGTAGCGGTTCATCCGGCGCAGGTTGCGGTGCACGCCGATCCGGCACTTGAACAACTCGATGAACAGGCTGGTGTTGCGGATGTCGTGACGGAAATCGTCATCGATCAGATGACGGTTTTCCCGCAGCAGGCGGATGGTATCGGCGCGTACGCCCTTGATTTCCGGCTGCTGGGCCATGAGCACGAAGATTTCGAGCATGGCGAACGGCGTGCGGCGGAACACATAGTCGTGACGCGCTTCGATGTAGCCGTCGTGCAACTGAAAACGCGAGTTGATCGGCTGCGGCGGCTCTTCGTCCTCGGGGGAGAGGATGACTTCCTCGAAGTGCTGGATGATCAGTTCGCTGAGCTGGGCGATGCTCATCACCACGCGGTAGTACTGCTGCATGAAGTTTTCGATGGACTGCTTGGCATCTTGCCCCTCGAAACCCAGCAGGCCGGCGATGGAGCGCTGGTGATCGAACAGCAGGCGATCCTCGGAGCGCCCGGCAAGCATGTGCAGGGCGTAGCGGACCTTCCACAAGAATTCCTGGGAAGAGGCCAGCAAGGCGTTTTCGCTTTCCACCAGGAAACCTTCCCCGGCCAGGGCGCGCAGGTTCAGCGTGCCGTATTGGCGGCGGGCGACCCACAGGATCGTCTGGATGTCCCGCAGCCCGCCGGGCGAGCCCTTGACGTTGGGTTCCAGGTTGTATTCGGTGTCGTTGTACTTGTGGTGACGGGCCTTCTGCTCGGCGTGCTTGGCCAGGAAAAAGTCCTTGCTGGGCCACATGTGCTCTGTGCTGGTGACATCGAGCATGCGCTGGCGCAGGTGCTCGGGGCCGGCAACGGTGCGGCTTTCCATCAGGTTGGTGATCACTGTCAGGTCGGCGCGGGCCTCGTCGGCGCATTCCTGCACCGAACGCACGCTTTGGCCGACTTCCAGGCCGATGTCCCACAACAGCGTCAGGAAGCGCTCGATGGAGTCGCGGAAAATTTCATGATCGGCGCTGTCCAGCAGGATCAGCAGGTCGATGTCGGAGTAGGGGTGCAGCTCGCCGCGCCCATAGCCGCCCACCGCCACCAGGGCGATGTCGGCATCCTCGCTCCAATCGAACTGCTCCCAGGCCTTTTGCAGGATGTTATCGACGAACCAGGCGCGGTCCTCGATCAGCCGACGAATGTCCCGGCCATTGCGAAAGCGCTGGTCGAGCACTTCATGGGCCTGGCGGATGGCCTTCTTGAACGCCGAGATGGGGCTTGCCTTCAGGGCCAGTTCTGCCTGGAACTGGCCGCGGTCGAAGAGTTCGGGATCCACCTGCGGCATTGAATGGCTTTCCTTTCTATCTATATCTGTTGGATCTATAGGCTGGGTTAGGATCAGGCGGAAACGCGCGCGATGGTGTCATCGCTGCGCAGGGTGAAGATTTCGTAGCCAGTCTCGGTGACCAGCAGGGTGTGTTCCCACTGGGCCGACAACTTGCGGTCCTTGGTGATGGCGGTCCAGCCGTCGCCCAGCACCTTGGTGTCGGCGCGGCCCTGGTTGATCATCGGCTCGATGGTGAAAGTCATGCCTGCCTGCAGTTCCATGCCGGTGCCGGCGCGGCCGTAGTGCAGGATCTGCGGTTCTTCGTGGAACACCTTGCCGATGCCGTGGCCGCAGAATTCGCGCACCACCGAGAAACCGTTCTTCTGCGCGTGCTTCTGGATCACTTCGCCGATGTCCCCCAGGCGGCAGCCCGGTTTCACCAGTTCGATGGCCATGTACATGCATTCCTGGGTGACCTTGGACAGGCGTTGGGCCCACTCCGGTACGTTGCCGACATGGAACATGCGGCTGGTGTCGCCGTGATAGCCGTCTTTGATGACGGTGACATCGATGTTCAGGGTGTCGCCATCCTTCAACGGTTTCTCGTTGGGGATACCGTGGCAGACCACATGATTGATCGAGGTGCAGATCGACTTCGGGAAGCCTTTGTAGTTGAGCGGGGCGGGGATGGCTTTCTGCTCGTTGACGATGTAGTCGTGGCAGATGCGGTCCAGCTCTTCGGTGGTCACGCCCGGCTTGACGTAGTCGGCGATCATCTCCAGCACTTCGGCGGCGAGTTTGCCGGCGACACGCATTTTGGCGATGTCCTCGGGCGTCTTGAGGGTAACGGTCATACAGGCTCTCTCTGCGCCCGACGGCGCTGTTCAAAACGAAATGGGCGGCGGGTGATGATTCGTGCGGCCCTGAAAGAGGCGATTCTAACAGACGATCAGTACAAAGAACTCCCCAGCCCGGAACTCTGTGGCCTGGGCGCGAGAGTGGGAGCAAAGCTTGCTCGCGATCCAGGCGACTCGATTTCTAAAGGACCGCATCGCCTCTTCGCGGGCAAGCCTTGCTCCCACAATCCCCTCGCCACAGGGATTTGAGAATCCGTGTTCCGTTTTCGCCCTTGCTGTGGTATAAAATGCGCCGCTTTCCGGGGATGACCCCGTAAGCTTAAATCCACACACGTGTCGACACGATGACCTGGGTGCCTTCGGCTTATATAGCCGCTGGTTGGTCATTGGGATACGTGGAGGCCAAACCCGACTTATCAAGGAACTATCATGTCCCAAGTCAACATGCGCGATATGCTGAAGGCCGGTGTGCACTTCGGTCACCAGACCCGTTACTGGAACCCGAAAATGGGCAAGTACATTTTCGGCGCGCGTAACAAGATCCACATCATCAACCTTGAAAAAACCCTGCCGATGTTCAACGAAGCACTGACCTTCGTAGAACGCCTGGCCCAGGGCAAAAACAAGATTCTGTTCGTCGGCACCAAGCGTTCCGCTGGCAAGATCGTTGCTGAAGAAGCAGCACGTTGCGGTTCGCCGTACGTCGATCACCGCTGGTTGGGCGGCATGCTGACCAACTTCAAGACCATTCGCGCTTCCATCAAGCGTCTGCGTGACCTTGAAGTCCAGTCCGAAGACGGTACTTTCGCCAAGCTGACCAAGAAAGAAGCGCTGATGCGCACTCGCGATCTTGAGAAGCTGGACCGCTCCCTGGGCGGTATCAAGGACATGGGCGGTCTGCCTGACGCACTGTTCGTGATCGACGTTGATCACGAGCGCATCGCGATCACCGAAGCCAACAAGCTGGGTATCCCGGTCATCGGCGTTGTCGACACCAACAGCAGCCCGGAAGGCGTTGACTACATCATCCCAGGCAACGATGACGCCATCCGCGCCATCCAGCTGTACATGGGTTCGATGGCTGACGCTGTGATCCGTGGTCGCAACAACGTTAACGGCGGCACCGAAGTCTTCGCTGAAGAAGCTCCGGCAGCAGCCGCTGAGTAATCGACGCCCCTGGCGTTGACTCAGTAAGCAAAAAGGGGGCTTGGCCCCCTTTTTGCCACCTCGAAAACCATTTGCCGCCAGCGCAGTGACTTGTTTGTAACCTGCCGCGGCCTATAAGCAGTGGTTTTCCGGGAAGAATTGATCGCCCGTTCGGTCGGGTGGAATGGTTGAAAACCTATCCAAGAGGATTTTGAAATGGCAGAGATTACTGCAGCGTTGGTTAAAGAACTGCGCGAGCGTACCGGCGAAGGCATGATGGATTGCAAGAAAGCCTTGACCAAGGCTGGCGGCGACATCGAGAAAGCCATTGATGACATGCGTGCTTCGGGCGCCATCAAGGCGGCCAAGAAAGCTGGCAACGTTGCCGCTGAAGGCGCCATCGCTATCAAGGACGACGGTAAAGCCGCCGTTCTGCTGGAAGTCAACTCCCAGACCGACTTCCTGGCTCTGCAGGATGACTTCAAGGCATTCGTTGCTGCCAGCGTCGATAAAGCCTTCGCTGACAAACTGACCGACGCAGCTCCGCTGATCGAAGCTCAGGAAGAAGCGCGCCTGGTACTGGTTGGCAAGACCGGTGAAAACGTCAACATCCGTCGTCTGGTTCGCGTTGAAGGCGACGTGGTCGGTACCTACCTGCACGGCAACAAGATCGGTGTTGCGGTTGTCCTGAAGGGCGGCGATACCGAGCTGGCGAAAGACATCGCCATGCACGTGGCTGCAACCAACCCTGAGTTCCTGCTGCCTTCGGACGTTTCGGCTGAAGCGATCGAGCGCGAGAAAGGCGTTTTCCTGCAGCTGAACGAAGAGAAGCTGAAAGGCAAGCCTGCTGAAATCGCCGAAAAAATGGTCAGCGGCCGTATCTCCAAGTTCCTGGCCGAAGCCAGCCTGGTTGAGCAGGCTTTCGTCAAGAACCCGGAAATCAAGGTCGGCGATCTGGCGAAGAAAGCCGGCGCTGAAATCGTTTCGTTCACCTACTTCAAAGTAGGCGAAGGCATCGAGAAGCCGGTCGACAACTTCGCAGAAGAAGTTGCTGCCCAGGTAGCTGCTGCCAGCAAGCAATAAGACGGTTTCCATAACGTCGCCCAGAAGAGGCTGCCCGCTTAACGCGCGCAGCCTCTTTTTGGATGGGGATGCCGATTTTTATTGGTTTCCTGTCGGAACTGGCTTACAAAGCCGTGTTCCGATGGCGCTGTGTCAGCGTCAGACTAGAGTGAACGCAAGCTGAAAACAGCTTGCAAAGAATTTTTGAAAATACGCCGCAGGAGAGATTCGCAATGGCTCAGCAGGGCAGTGGTTATCAGGCTCGCTATAAACGCATTCTACTCAAGCTTAGCGGCGAGGCCCTGATGGGCTCGGAAGAGTTCGGGATCGATCCGAAAGTGCTGGATCGCATGGCCCTGGAAGTTGGCCAGTTGGTCGGGATCGGCGTTCAGGTCGGCCTGGTCATCGGCGGCGGCAACCTGTTCCGCGGCGCAGCGCTGAGCGCGGCCGGCATGGATCGGGTCACAGGCGACCACATGGGCATGCTGGCCACTGTGATGAACGCCCTGGCTATGCGTGACGCGCTGGAGCGTGCCAATATCTCGGCCATCGTGATGTCGGCCATTTCCATGGTCGGCGTGACCGATCACTACGACCGCCGCAAAGCCATGCGCCACCTCAATTCCAAGGAAGTGGTGATTTTTGCCGCCGGTACCGGCAATCCGTTCTTCACCACGGATTCCGCTGCCTGCCTGCGAGCGATCGAGATCGATGCCGATGTCGTGCTCAAGGCAACCAAGGTCGATGGCGTCTATACCGCCGACCCGTTCAAGGACCCGCATGCCGAGAAGTTCGATCATCTGACCTACGATGAAGTACTGGATCGCAAGCTGGGCGTCATGGACCTGACGGCTATCTGCCTGTGCCGCGACCACAAGATGCCGCTGCGCGTCTTTAACATGAACAAGCCGGGCGCCCTGCTGAATATCGTCCATGGCGGCGCCGAAGGAACACTGATCGAGGAAGCTCAACAATGATCAATGAAATCAAAAAAGACGCTCAAGAGCGCATGCAGAAATCCCTGGACTCTCTGAACCACGCATTCGGCCAGATTCGTACCGGCAAGGCTCACCCCAGCATCCTCGGCAGCGTCATGGTGCCTTACTACGGCACTGACACACCGCTGAGCAGCGTGGCCAACGTCACCGTGAAAGACTCGCGCACCCTGCAGGTCGTGGCTTTCGAGCGCAACATGCTCGCTGCTGTAGACAAGGCGATCCAGAGCGCCGGTCTGAACCTCAATCCAACTAACTTGGGGGAGCTGCTGCTGATCCCGATGCCGGCCCTCACCGAGGAAACGCGCAAAGGCTTCACCAAACAAGCCCGTAGCGCAGCGGAAGATGCGCGTGTTGCTGTGCGCAATATCCGTCGTGACGCGTTGGGTGAGCTGAAGAAGTTGGTCAAGGATAAGGAAATCAGTGAAGACGAAGAGCGTCGTGCCATCGCTGATATCGATAAGCTGACCAAAGAATCCGAGGCCCAGATCACCAAGGCCACGGACGAGAAAGAAAAAGACCTGATGGCCGTATAAGGGTCTCGTTTTCATGGAAAAGACCAAGCAGGCCGTGCCGTTCGCGGTGCCGCGCCACGTGGCGATCATCATGGACGGCAACAATCGCTGGGCCAAGAAACGCTTCATGCCCGGCGTCGCCGGGCACAAGGCGGGGGTCGACGCGGTTCGTGCGGTCATCGAGGTGTGCGCCGAGGCGGGGGTCGAGGTATTGACCCTGTTCGCCTTCTCCAGCGAGAACTGGCAGCGGCCGGCCGATGAAGTCAGCGCCTTGATGGACCTGTTCCTCAAGGCCCTGCGGCGTGAGGCCAAGCGCCTCAACGACAACCAGATCAGCTTGCGCATTATCGGTGATCGCTCGCGCTTCCATCCGGAGTTGCAGGCGGCGATGCGCGAAGCTGAGACCGCGACGGCGGGCAGCAATCGGTTCGTCCTGCAGATCGCCGCCAACTATGGTGGTCAGTGGGATATTGCCCAGGCGGCCCAGCGGCTGGCGCGAGAAGTCCAAGCCGGGCACTTGCGCCCGGAAGACATCACCCCCGAACTGTTGCAGGCCTGTCTGGCGACCGGCGACCTGCCGTTGCCGGACCTGTGCATCCGCACCGGTGGCGAACATCGCATCAGCAACTTCCTGCTTTGGCAGTTGGCGTATGCCGAATTGTACTTCTCCGACCTGTTCTGGCCGGACTTCAAACACGAAGCCATGCGCACCGCACTGGCCGATTTCGCTTCCCGTCAGCGTCGCTTCGGTAAAACGAGCGAGCAGATCGAAGCTGGAGCCCGGGTTTAATGCTTAAACAACGAATCATCACTGCCTTGATCCTGTTGCCTATCGCCCTGGGTGGTTTCTTCCTGCTCGAGGGCGGTGGTTTTGCGCTGTTCATCGGGCTGGTCGTGACCCTGGGTGCCTGGGAGTGGGCGCGGTTGGCGGGTTTTCCTGCGCAGTCGGCGCGGGTGGCCTACGCAGCGGCCGTGGCGGCCATGCTGTTCATCATGTATGTGGTGCCCGGCCTTGCGCCCTGGGTGCTGGGGGCGGCGGTGCTGTGGTGGGCGATGGCGACCTTCCTGGTCCTGACTTATCCGCAGACCACCCATCATTGGGCCAACGCGGCGGCCAAGCTGGTCATCGGCCTGTTGATCCTGCTGCCGGCCTGGCAGGGGTTGATCTGGATCAAGCAAGGCCCGTTGGGCAACTGGCAGATCATGGCCGTGATGGTGCTGGTCTGGGGGGCCGACGTTGGCGCCTATTTTTCCGGCAAGGCCTTCGGCAAGCGCAAGCTGGCGCCCAAAGTCAGTCCTGGCAAGAGCTGGGAAGGGGTCTATGGTGGCCTGGCCCTGAGCCTCGTGATCACTACCGTGGTCGGCTTCGTGCGGGACTGGACGGTGGCGCAACTGTTCATGGGCCTTATTGGCGCAGCCCTGATCGTATTTGTGTCGGTGGTCGGTGACTTGACCGAAAGCATGTTCAAGCGTCAATCCGGGATCAAGGACAGCAGTAACCTGCTGCCCGGTCACGGTGGCGTGCTGGATCGCATCGACAGCCTGACGGCTGCGATCCCGATCTTTGCCGTGCTGTTGTGGATGGCGGCATCGTGAGTCGCCCCCAGCAGATCACTGTCCTTGGCGCGACCGGATCGATTGGCCTGAGTACGCTCGACGTCATTGGTCGGCATCCGGAGCGCTACCAGGTGTTCGCCCTCAGTGGTTTCACGCGCTTGAGTGAATTGCTGGCGTTGTGCATTCGCCACACCCCGCGGTTTGCCGTGGTGCCTGAGGCTGGCGTGGCGCGGGCGTTGCAGGACGATCTGCGCGCCGCCGGCCTGCAAACCCTCGTGCTGGTAGGGGAGGAGGGGCTTTGCCAAGTGGCTTCCGACCCCGAAGTCGACGCTGTGATGGCGGCGATCGTCGGTGCGGCGGGCTTGCGTCCGACGCTGGCGGCGGTGGAAGCCGGCAAGAAGATCCTGCTGGCCAATAAAGAAGCGCTGGTGATGTCCGGCGCGCTGTTCATGCAGGCTGTACGCAAAAGTGGCTCGGTGTTGCTGCCGATCGACAGCGAGCACAATGCGATTTTTCAATGCATGCCGCGGGATTTTTCCCGCGGTCTCGGCGCGGTAGGGGTTCGGCGGATTTTGCTGACAGCCTCCGGTGGTCCGTTCCGGCAGACGCCGCTGGAAGAATTGGTGCATGTTTCCCCCGAGCAGGCCTGTGCGCACCCGAACTGGTCCATGGGGCGCAAGATCTCGGTGGATTCGGCCAGCATGATGAACAAGGGGCTGGAGCTGATCGAGGCCTGCTGGCTGTTCGATGCCAAGCCGGTGCAGGTCGAGGTGGTGATTCACCCCCAGAGCGTGATTCACTCCCTGGTGGACTACGTCGACGGTTCGGTGCTGGCCCAGTTGGGCAACCCGGACATGCGCACGCCGATCGCCAACGCCCTGGCCTGGCCGGAGCGCATCGACTCGGGCGTTGCGCCGCTGGATTTGTTCGCCATCGCGCGCCTGGATTTCCAGGCGCCCGATGAGCAGCGTTTCCCCTGCCTGCGCCTGGCACGCCAGGCGGCCGAGGCGGGCAACAGTGCACCGGCCATGCTTAATGCTGCCAATGAGGTGGCCGTTGCCGCGTTTCTCGATGGACGTGTCCGTTACCTCGAGATCGCGAGTATCATCGAGGAAGTCTTGAATCTTGAAGCCGTGGTTTCGGTCGATGACCTCGATACGGTATTTACGGCGGATGCCAGGGCCCGTGAGTTGGCGGGCCAATGGCTGCAGCGCCACGGGCGTTGAAGCTGCGATACGTTAGCCAGGGTTGTCCTGGACAGGATTGCGGAGAAAACAGATGAGCGCGCTCTATATGATTGTCGGCACCCTGGTTGCCCTGGGGGTGTTGGTTACCTTTCACGAATTCGGTCATTTCTGGGTCGCGCGTCGCTGTGGCGTCAAGGTCCTGCGTTTTTCCGTGGGCTTTGGCATGCCGTTGCTGCGTTGGCACGACAAGAAAGGCACCGAGTTCGTCGTGGCGGCTATCCCGCTGGGCGGCTACGTCAAGATGCTCGACGAGCGTGAAGGCGAAGTCCCGGCCGATCAGGTCGACCAATCCTTCAATCGCAAGACCGTCCGTCAGCGTATCGCCATCGTCGCGGCGGGGCCGATTGCCAACTTCCTGCTGGCCTTGGTGTTTTTCTGGGGCCTGGCGATGCTGGGCAGCGAGCAGGTACGTCCGATCATCGGTGGCGTAGAGGCCGGCAGCGTTGCGGCTCGTGCCGGGCTGGGTGCCGGGCAGGAAATCGTCGCGATCGATGGCGAGCAGACATCGGGCTGGGCGGCGGTCAACCTGCAACTGGTACGTCGCCTGGGTGAAAGCGGTTCGCTGCAGTTGATGGTGCGCGAGCAGGGTTCCACCGTGGACTCGCCTCGCGAACTGATCCTGGACAACTGGCTCAAGGGTGCCGACGAGCCGGATCCGATCCGCTCCCTGGGGATCAAGCCCTGGCGTCCGGCGTTGCCGCCGATCCTCGCCGAACTCGACCCGAAAGGCCCGGCCCAGGCTGCCGGCCTGAAGACCGGTGATCGGTTGCTGGCCCTCGATGGCCAGCCGGTCAGCGACTGGCAGCAGGTGGTCGATTCGGTTCGTGTGCGTCCTGATACCAAGATTATGCTGCGCATCGAGCGCGACGGTGCTCCAATCGACGTCCCGGTGAGCCTGGCCGCCCGTGGCGAAAGCAAGGCGCCGACCGGTTACCTGGGGGCGGGCGTCAAGGCGGTCGACTGGCCACCGGAAATGATCCGCGAGGTCAGTTTCGGCCCTGTGGCGGCGATTGGCGAGGGTGCGCGTCGTACCTGGACCATGAGCATCCTGACGCTGGACTCGCTCAAGAAAATGTTGTTCGGCGAGCTCTCGGTAAAAAACTTGAGTGGACCGATAACCATTGCTAAAGTGGCGGGCGCTTCTGCCCAGTCGGGCGTCGCTGATTTCCTGAATTTCCTTGCTTATCTGAGCATTAGCCTGGGGGTTCTGAATTTGCTGCCCATCCCTGTACTGGATGGGGGGCATCTGCTGTTTTATCTGATCGAGTGGGCGCGTGGTCGTCCCTTGTCGGATCGGGTGCAAGGTTGGGGGATACAGATCGGTATCAGCTTGGTGGTCGGGGTCATGCTGCTTGCCCTCGTCAACGATCTGGGTCGTCTGTAACGCTTCGCTGAATTGCGAATCTGCCGCATTTTGCGGCAGTTTGTTTATTGCCAGTTGGAATAAGAAAGGACTTCATGAAACGTCTGCTGCTAACTGCGGTTCTCACCGTATTGATGATCGCCGAAGTTCACGCCGAGTCCTTCACTATCTCTGATATTCGCGTCAACGGCCTCCAGCGGGTTTCCGCGGGTAGCGTCTTTGGTGCCTTGCCGTTGAACGTCGGCGAGCAGGCGGATGATCGGCGCCTGGTGGAATCCACGCGTGCGCTGTTCAAGACCGGCTTCTTTCAAGATATCCAGCTGGGCCGTGACGGCAATGTCCTGGTCATCACGGTAGTCGAGCGCCCGTCGGTCGCCAGTATCGAGATCGAAGGCAACAAGGCGATCTCCACTGAAGACCTGATGAAGGGCCTCAAGCAATCCGGCCTGGCCGAAGGCGAGATCTTCCAGCGCGCCACCCTCGAAGGCGTGCGCAACGAGCTGCAACGCCAATACGTCGCCCAGGGCCGCTATTCGGCCACCGTCGACACCGAAGTGGTGCCGCAGCCGCGCAACCGCGTCGGCCTGAAGGTCAACATCAACGAAGGCACCGTGGCGGCCATCCAGCACATCAACGTGGTGGGCAACACGGTTTTCCCCGACGAAGACCTGATCGACCTGTTCGAACTCAAGACCACCAACTGGCTGTCGTTCTTCAAGAACGATGACAAGTACGCCCGTGAAAAACTCTCCGGTGACCTGGAGCGCCTGCGTTCCTATTACCTGGACCGTGGCTACATCAACATGGACATCGCTTCGACCCAGGTGTCCATCACCCCGGACAAGAAGCACGTCTACATCACCGTCAACGTCAACGAAGGCGAGAAGTACACCGTTCGTGACGTCAAGCTCAGCGGTGACCTGAAGGTTCCCGAGGACCAGGTCAAGTCGCTGCTGCTGGTGCAGAAGGGCCAGGTGTTCTCGCGCAAGCTGATGACCACCACGTCCGAGCTGATCACCCGTCGCCTGGGTAACGAGGGCTACACCTTCGCCAACGTCAGCGGCGTGCCGCAGCCGCATGATGAAGACCATACCGTCGACATCACCTTCGCCGTGGACCCGGGCAAGCGTGCCTACGTCAACCGCATCAACTTCCGTGGCAACACCAAGTCCGAAGACGAAGTGCTGCGCCGTGAAATGCGCCAGATGGAAGGTGGCTGGGCGTCGACCTACCTGATCGACCAGTCCAAGACCCGCCTGGAACGCCTGGGCTTCTTCAAGGAAGTCAACGTCGAGACACCGGCCGTGCCGGGCGTCGATGACCAGGTCGATGTGAACTACAGCGTCGAAGAGCAAGCTTCCGGCTCGATCACCGCCAGCGTCGGTTTCGCCCAGAGCGCCGGCCTGATCCTCGGTGGTTCGATCACCCAGAACAACTTCCTGGGTACCGGTAACAAGGTCAGCGTCGGCTTGACCCGCAGCGAATACCAGACCCGCTACAACTTCGGCTTCGTGGACCCCTACTGGACCGCGGACGGCGTGAGCCTGGGCTACAACGCCTTCTACCGCACCACCGACTACGACGAGCTGGATTCGGATATCTCCAGCTATGCGGTGGACAGCTACGGTGTCGGCGCCAACGTCGGCTACCCGATCAGCGAGACTTCGCGCCTGACCTTCGGCCTCACCGCCCAGCAGGACAAGATCAACACCGGTCGCTACACCGTCGACGAGATCTTCGATTTCGTGAACAAGGAAGGCGACAGCTACCTGAACTTCAAGGCGTCTGCCGGTTGGTCCGAGTCGACGTTGAACAAAGGCGTACTGGCGACCCGTGGTCATTCCCAGAGCTTGGTCCTGGAGACGACGACGCCAGGCAGCGACCTGTCGTTCTTCAAGCTCGACTACCGTGGCCAACTGTTCCAGCCGCTGACCGACACCTACACCATGCGCCTGCACACCGAGCTGGGCTTTGGTGATGGCTACGGCTCGACCGACGGCCTGCCGTTCTACGAGAACTACTACGCCGGTGGTTTCAACTCGGTACGCGGCTTCAAGGACAGCACCCTGGGCCCGCGCAGTACGCCGAGCAAGGGCAACAACCCGGGTACAATTGCAGACCCGGACCAGGATCCACTGCCGTTCGGTGGCAACGTGCTCATTCAGGGTGGCCTCGAGGTTCTGTTCCCGATGCCGTTCGTCAAGGATCAACGCTCCCTGCGTACCTCGGTATTCTGGGACGTGGGTAACGTTTTTGATTCCAGTTGCAGCGACACCACCAACGCCAACGGCACCAAGTCCGACACCAAGTGCAACGACATCAGCCTGAGCAACCTGGCCAGTTCCGTGGGTGTGGGCGTGACCTGGGTCACCGCGCTGGGTCCCTTGAGCTTCGCGTTGGCGATGCCGATCAAGAAGCCGGATGACGCTGAAACCCAAGTGTTCCAATTCTCCCTCGGCCAGACGTTCTAAGCGTCCGGCCCAAGATAACGACAATGGATTTTGTAGGAGTACATCGTGCGTAAGTTGACTCAATTGGTTCTCCTGGCGACCGTACTGGTTGCAGGTCCGGCTTTTGCCGACATGAAAATCGCCGTTCTGAACTATCAGATGGCCCTGCTGGAATCCGACGCGGCGAAGAAATACGCCGTGGATGCCGAGAAAAAATTCGGCCCGCAACTGACCAAGCTCAAGGGCCTGGAAAGCAGCGCCAAGGGCATTCAGGATCGTCTGGTCGCCGGTGGCGACAAGATGGCCCAGGGTGAGCGCGAGCGTCTGGAGCTTGAATTCAAGCAAAAGGCCCGTGACTTCCAGTTCCAGTCCAAGGAGCTGAACGAAGCGAAAGCTGTTGCCGACCGCGAAATGCTCAAGCAACTCAAGCCGAAACTCGACAGCGCTGTGGAAGAAGTCATCAAGAAAGGTGGTTTTGACCTGGTGTTCGAGCGTGGCGCAGTGATCGATGTCAAGCCTCAATACGACATCACGCGCCAAGTGATCGAGCGCATGAATCAGCTGAAGTAATCCATGACAGCGACTATCAAGCTCGGCCAGTTGGCCGAGTTCCTCGGCGCCACCCTGCGTGGCGACCCGGAGAAGGCAATTACTGGGCTAGCCACTTTACAAGAGGCTGGCCCAGCTCAGTTGAGCTTTCTGGCAAATCCCCAGTACCGCAAGTACCTGGCCGACTGCCGGGCAGCCGCGTTGTTGCTCAAGGCCGCCGATGCCGATGGATTTGCCGGCGATGCCCTGGTCGTGCCCGATCCGTACCTGGCGTATGCCCGCATTTCCCATCTGTTCGATCCCAAGCCGACATCGGCCGCCGGTATTCATCCCAGCGCAGTGATCGCCGCAGATGCCGTGGTTGACCCCACGGCCAGCGTCGGCCCGTTCGTGGTCATCGAAAGCGCGGCCCGAATCGGTGCCGGCGTCACCCTGGGCGCTCATTGCGTCGTTGGTGCGCGCAGCGAGATCGGCGAAGGCGGCTGGCTGGCGCCACGGGTCACCCTGTATCACGATGTGCGCATCGGCAAACGGGTGGTGATCCAGTCCGGTGCCGTGCTGGGCGGCGAAGGGTTCGGTTTTGCCAACGAGAAGGGCATCTGGCAAAAGATCGCCCAGATCGGCGGTGTCACCATTGGCGATGACGTGGAGATCGGCGTCAACACTGCGATCGACCGCGGTGCCTTGGCCGACACGGTCATCGGCAATGGCGTCAAGCTCGACAACCAGATCCAGATCGCCCACAACGTCCAGGTCGGTGACCACACCGCCATGGCCGCCTGCGTGGGCATCTCCGGCAGCACCAAGATCGGCAAGCACTGCATGCTCGCCGGTGGCGTAGGCCTGGTGGGCCATATCGATATCTGTGACAACGTGTTCCTGACCGGGATGACCATGGTGACCCACTCGATTACCGAGCCGGGTGCCTATTCTTCCGGCACAGCCATGCAGCCGGCAGCCGAATGGCGCAAGAGCGCGGCGCGTATCCGCCAGCTCGACGACATCGCGCGGCGCCTCAAGCAGGTGGAAAAGCGTGTAGGGGACGTGACCCCTGGCGGTAATGCTTCATCAGATGGCTGATACCATTTCCATATCAAGTGTGCACAGCCGTTAGGGCATCTTGATTTGCTAGCGGAGTGCGCGTCACTCGTGCGCTCCCAATCTTTACATAGGCTTCCCCCCGAAATGATGGACATCAACGAGATTCGCGAATACCTGCCTCACCGTTACCCGTTCCTGCTGGTGGATCGGGTGGTGGACCTGGATGTTGAAGGCAAGCGCATTCGCGCCTATAAGAATGTCAGCATCAACGAGCCATTCTTCAATGGTCACTTCCCCGCGCATCCGATCATGCCGGGCGTATTGATCATCGAGGCGATGGCCCAGGCTGCCGGGATCCTTGGTTTCAAAATGCTCGACGTAAAACCTGCCGACGGCACGCTCTACTACTTCGTCGGTTCCGACAAGCTGCGCTTCCGCCAGCCGGTCACTCCGGGTGATCAATTGATCCTTGAAGCCAAGTTCATCAGTTGCAAGCGCCAGATCTGGAAGTTCGAATGCCAGGCTTCGGTCGACGGCAAGCCAGTCTGCTCCGCTGAAATCATCTGTGCGGAACGCAAACTATGAGTTTGATTGACCCTCGCGCAATCATCGATCCGACGGCCGTCCTGGCCGCCGATGTCGAGGTCGGCCCGTGGTCGATTGTCGGCGCAGGTGTGGAAATCGGCGAGGGTACGGTGATCGGTCCCCACGTAATTCTCAAGGGACCGACCCGGATTGGTCGTCACAATCGCATCTACCAGTTTTCCTCGGTAGGCGAGGACACGCCCGATCTCAAGTACAAAGGTGAAGAAACCCGCCTGGTCATTGGCGATCACAACGTGATCCGCGAAGGTGTGACGATTCACCGTGGCACTGTCCAGGACCGTTCCGAAACGACCCTGGGCGACCACAACCTGATCATGGCTTACGCACACATCGGCCACGACAGCGTGATTGGCAACCATTGCATCCTGGTCAACAACACCGCGTTGGCCGGCCATGTGCACGTGGACGATTGGGCGATCCTGTCCGGGTTCACCCTGGTGCACCAGTATTGCCACATCGGCGCCCACAGCTTTTCTGGCATGGGTACCGCCATCGGCAAGGATGTCCCGGCTTATGTCACGGTGTTCGGCAACCCAGCCGAAGCCCGCAGCATGAACTTCGAAGGCATGCGCCGTCGGGGTTTCAGTGAAGAGGCGATTACCGCGCTGCGCCGCGCCTATAAGGTGGTGTACCGCCAGGGCCTGACCGTCGAGCAGGCGCTCGCCGAACTTGCCGAGGCGTCGGCACAGCACCCGGAAGTCGCGATCTTCCGCGATTCCATCCAGTCTTCGACCCGCGGCATCACTCGCTGACCATGGCTAACGTGCGTGTTGCACTGGTGGCGGGAGAGGCTTCCGGTGACATTCTGGGCGCGGGCCTGATGCGAGCGCTCAAGGCGCAGCACCCCGCGGTGGAATTCATCGGTGTCGGCGGGCCGTTGATGCAGGCCGAGGGCCTGACCTCCTATTTTCCGATGGAACGCCTTTCCGTGATGGGCCTGGTGGAAGTGCTCGGTCGCCTGCGCGAGCTGCTGGCTCGACGCAAGAAGCTGATCCAGACCCTGATCGACGATAAACCGGATGTGTTCATCGGCATCGATGCGCCGGATTTCACCCTCACTATCGAACTCAAGTTGCGTCAGGCCGGGATCAAGACCGTGCACTACGTCAGCCCGTCGGTCTGGGCCTGGCGGCAGAAGCGCGTGCTGAAGATCCGCGAAGGCTGCGACCTGATGCTGACACTGCTGCCGTTCGAGGCCCGCTTCTACGAAGAAAAGGGCGTGCCGGTGCGGTTTGTCGGACACACCTTGGCCGATACCATTCCCCTGGAAGCCGACCGCGAGGCCGCTCGCCAGGCGTTGGGCCTGCCCGACGGGCCGCTGGTGGCCTTGATGCCGGGCAGCCGCGGTGGCGAAGTGAGTCGCCTGGGTGGCTTGTTCTTCGACGCCGCCGAACGTCTTCTGACGCTGCGCCCCGGTGTGCGTTTTGTCCTGCCATGTGCCAGTGCCCAGCGTCGCGTCCAACTGGAAGCCCTGTTGGACGGTCGCGATTTGCCGGTGACGTTGCTCGACGGTCGCTCCCATGACGCACTGGCGGCCTGTGATGCCGTGTTGATTGCCTCCGGCACGGCTACCCTTGAGGCGTTGTTGTACAAACGCCCGATGGTGGTCGCCTATCGCCTGGCGCCGCTGACGTTCTGGATTCTCAAACGCATGGTCAAGAGCCCCTACGTGTCCTTGCCGAACCTGCTGGCCCAGCGCCTGTTGGTGCCGGAACTGCTGCAGGACGATGCGACCGCCGAGGCGCTGGCCAGCACGCTGTTGCCCTTGATCGATGGCGGCGAGGAACAGACCCGGGGCTTTGATGAAATCCATCGTACCCTGCGTCGCGATGCCTCCAACCAGGCGGCTGACGCAGTACTGACCCTGATTGGCGCAAAACCATGAGCAACTCAAAGCTACAGATGGGCCTGGACTTCAACCTGGTCGCCGAAGTGGAAGAACTGGTGGCCGGTGTCGATGAAGTGGGGCGCGGCCCTTTGTGTGGCGCGGTGGTGACGGCGGCGGTGATTCTCGACCCGAACCGGCCGATCCTCGGGCTGAATGATTCGAAGAAGCTCACTGAGGCCCGTCGCGAAAAACTCTACGACGAAATCTGCGAGAAAGCCCTGAGCTGGTGCATCGCCCGGGCCGAAGTCGAAGAAATCGATGAACTCAATATCCTGCACGCCACCATGCTCGCCATGCAGCGTGCGGTGCAGGGCCTGCACATCACGCCGAAGCTGGCGATGATCGATGGCAATCGCTGCCCGAAACTGTCGATGCGCGCCGAAGCGGTGATCCAGGGCGACGGCAAGGTACCGGCCATTGCAGCGGCCTCGATCCTGGCCAAGGTCAGCCGTGACCGGGAAATGAGCGCCTTCGAATTGATCTACCCGGGCTACGGCATCGGCAGCCACAAGGGCTACCCGACCCCCGTGCACCTCGAAGCCCTGGGGCGCCTTGGGCCAACGCCCATTCATCGGCGCTCGTTCGCCCCGGTGCGGTTGGCTTATGAAGCTCGTGATGGGTTGATCGTGAGCGAGGGGTTCACCTGATTCATCGTGGCGAGGGAGCTTGCTCCCGCTTGGGTGCGAAGCGCCCATAAGAAGGGGGCTGCTGCGCAGCCCAGCGGGAGCAAGCTCCCTCGCCACGGGTTCAATCCTCAAGAGAATGGGTTGCTGGCTGATGTTTTACCCAAGGCCCGGTACAATCCGGGCCTTGTTGTTTTCATGACTTAACGCAGGATCACTATGCCGGCTTCATTCGTTCATCTACGCCTGCACACTGAATACTCCCTGGTCGACGGTCTGGTGCGGATCAAGCCCCTGGTCAAGACCCTGGTGGGCATGAACATGCCAGCCGTGGCGGTCACCGACCAGAACAACATGTGTTCGCTGGTCAAGTTCTACAAGGCCGCCATGGGCGCCGGGATCAAGCCGATCTGTGGCGCCGACCTGTGGCTGTCGAACAAGGACCCGGACGCGCCGCTGAGCCGTATCAGCCTGTTGGTGATGAACGCCGTGGGGTATCGCAACCTCACCGAGCTGATCTCCCGCGGTTTCATCGATGGCCAGCGCAACGGCTCGATCATCATCGAGCGTGAGTGGGTGGCCGAGGCCAGCGAAGGGCTGATCATGCTGTCGGCGGCCAAGGAAGGCGAAATCGGCCTGGCCCTGCTCAGTGGCGACCTCGACGAAGCCGAGACCCTGGCCCGCGACTGGATGGCGGTGTTCCCGGACCGCTTCTACATCGAAGTGCAGCGCACCCATCGCCCCAATGACGAAGAACACCTGCACGCCGCCGTGGCCCTGGCCGACAAGATCGGCGCGCCGCTGGTGGCGACCAACGACGTGCGATTCATCAAGCAAGAAGATTTCGAAGCCCACGAAACCCGCGTTTGCATCGGTGAGGGCCGGGCCCTCGACGACCCGCGTCGGTCGAAGAACTACAGCGACCAGCAATACCTCAAGAGCGCCGAGGAAATGGCCGAGTTGTTCAGCGACCTGCCCGAGGCGCTGGAAAACACCGTCGAGATCGCCAAGCGCTGCAACATCGACGTGAAGCTGGGCAAACACTTCCTGCCCAACTTCCCGATTCCCGATGGCATGACCATCGACGAGTATTTCCGCAAGGTGTCCTTCGATGGTCTTGAAGAACGCCTCAGCGTCCTGCTGCCCAAGGACACCACCGAAGATTACGAAGCCAAGCGCCAGGTCTATGTCGATCGGTTGAATTTCGAGCTGGATATCATCATCCAGATGGGCTTTCCCGGTTACTTCCTGATCGTGATGGACTTCATCCAGTGGGCCAAGAACAACGGCGTGCCCGTCGGCCCTGGCCGTGGATCGGGCGCCGGGTCGCTGGTGGCCTACGTGCAGAAGATCACCGACCTCGACCCGCTGGAATATGACCTGCTGTTCGAACGTTTCCTCAACCCGGAACGGGTCTCCATGCCCGACTTCGACGTCGACTTCTGCATGGACGGTCGCGACCGGGTGATCGACTACGTGGCCGAGAAATATGGCCGCAACGCGGTGAGCCAGATCATCACCTTCGGTTCCATGGCCGCCAAGGCGGTGGTGCGTGACGTGGCGCGGGTGCAGGGCAAGTCCTACGGTTTGGCGGATCGCCTGTCGAAGATGATTCCGTTCGAAGTCGGCATGACCCTGGAGAAGGCCTACGAGCAGGAAGAAATCCTGCGGGACTTCATCAAGGTCGACGAAGAGGCCGCGGAAATCTGGGAGATGGCCCGCAAGCTTGAGGGCGTGGTGCGTAACGTCGGCAAGCACGCCGGTGGCGTGGTGATCGCGCCGACCAAGCTGACGGACTTCTCGCCGATCTATTGCGACGAAGAAGGCGACGGCCTGGTGACCCAGTTCGACAAGGACGACGTCGAGGCGGCGGGCTTGGTGAAGTTCGACTTCCTCGGCCTGCGAACCCTGACGATCATCGACTGGGCGCTAAAGACCATCAATCGCGACCGGGCCAAGGTCGGCGAAGAGCCGCTGGACATTGCCTTCATCCCGCTGGATGACAAGCCGACCTACAGCCTGCTGCAAAAAGCCGAAACCACGGCGGTGTTCCAGCTTGAATCCCGGGGCATGAAGGAGCTGATCAAAAAGCTCAAGCCCGACTGCCTGGAAGACCTCATTGCACTGGTGGCCCTGTTCCGTCCGGGGCCTCTGCAATCGGGCATGGTGGATGACTTCATCAACCGTAAGCACGGCCGCGCCGAGCTGGCCTACCCGCACTCGGATTATCAGTACGAAGGCTTGAAGCCGGTGCTGGCACCGACCTACGGCATCATCCTGTATCAGGAACAGGTGATGCAGATTGCCCAGGTCATGGCCGGTTATACCCTCGGCGGTGCGGACATGCTGCGCCGGGCCATGGGTAAGAAAAAGCCCGAGGAAATGGCCAAGCAGCGCGGCGGTTTCATTGAGGGGTGCGCCACCAACGGCATCGACCCTGACCTGGCCGGTAACATTTTCGACCTGGTGGAAAAGTTCGCCGGCTACGGCTTCAACAAATCCCACTCCGCCGCCTATGGCCTGGTGTCGTACCAGACCGCGTGGCTGAAGGCGCACTACCCGGCGCCGTTCATGGCTGCGGTACTGTCGGCGGATATGCACAACACCGACAAGGTCGTGACCTTGATCGAAGAAGTGCGGACCATGAAGCTGCGTCTCGACGCGCCGGACGTGAACGCTTCGGAGTTCAAGTTCACGGTGAACGACGAAGGTCGCATCATCTATGGGCTTGGCGCGATCAAGGGCGTGGGCGAGGGGCCGGTGGAAGCTATCACCGAAGCGCGCCAGGATGGGCCGTTCAAGGATCTTTTCGACTTCTGTGCGCGGGTCGACCTCAAGCGCATCAACAAACGCACCCTCGACGGTTTGATCCGCAGTGGCGCCTTGGACCGGTTGGGGCCCTATTTTCACGATGAGCCCAAGGCCTACCAGGCCAACATCGACCGCAACCGCGCGGTGTTACTGGCGGCGATGGAAGAAGCGATCAAGGCCGCCGAACAGACCGCCCGCACCCACGACAGCGGCCACGCCGACCTGTTTGGCGGGCTGTTCGTCGAGGAGGATGCCGATGTCTACGGCAACCATCGCAAGGCCAAGGAGCTGACGCTCAAGGAACGTCTCAAGGGTGAAAAAGACACCCTGGGCCTGTACCTGACGGGGCACCCGATCGACGAATACGAAGGCGAGATTCGCCGCTTCGCTCGTCAGCGCATCATCGACCTCAAGCCGGCGCGCGACACCCAGACCGTCGCCGGCATGATCATCGCCCTGCGGGTGATGAAGAACAAAAAGGGCGACAAGATGGGCTTCATCACCCTCGACGACCGCTCCGGGCGCATCGAGGCCTCATTATTCGCCGATGCGTTCCATTCGGCGCAATCGCTGTTGCAGACCGACGCGATGGTGGTGGTGGAAGGCGAGGTCAGCAACGATGACTTCTCCGGTGGCCTGCGGCTGCGGGTCAAGCGGGTGATGAGCATGGAAGATGCCCGTACCAACCTGGCCGAGAGCCTGCGCCTGAAGTTGCAGACCCAGGATCTCAAGGGCGATCAGCTACGCTGGTTGGGCGAATTGTTCAAGCGCCATCGCGGTGCTTGCCCGATCACCATGGAATACGTGCGCCCCGATGCCAAGGCCGTGCTGCAGTTCGGCGAAGGTTGGCGGATCGATCCGGCGGATGCGTTGATTCAAGCCTTGCGTGACCAGTTCGGCAAAGACAACGTCTTCCTCCAATACCGTTGACGGCCAGGGGCCACTGTTGAAACCGGAAAGCCCCTGATCTCGACCCGAATTTTTAATCTCGACCTGAACGCGCCTCTCCCTTAAGGTAGGGCGCGAATAGACAACCGGCCGGCCCAAGCTCTCTTGGACGTCGACCCAAGACGGACGCCTATGAACCCGAATTTTCTAGATTTCGAACAGCCGATCGCCGACCTGCAAGCCAAGATCGAAGAGTTGCGCTTGGTCGGTAATGACAATTCGCTGAATATCGGCGATGAAATCTCTCGTCTGCAGGACAAAAGCCGCACGCTGACCGAAGACATCTTCGGCAAGCTGACCAGCTGGCAGATTGCCCGCCTGGCGCGGCACCCGCGTCGTCCCTACACCCTGGACTACATCGACCACATCTTCACCGAGTTCGATGAGCTGCACGGCGACCGTCACTTCTCCGACGACGCCGCGATCGTCGGCGGCGTTGCCCGTCTGGACGACCAGCCGGTGATGGTCATCGGTCATCAGAAAGGCCGCGAAGTGCGCGAGAAAGTGCGCCGCAACTTCGGCATGCCGCGTCCGGAAGGCTACCGCAAGGCGTGCCGCCTGATGGAAATGGCCGAGCGCTTTAAGATGCCAATCCTGACTTTCATCGACACCCCAGGCGCCTACCCGGGCATCGACGCCGAAGAGCGCAACCAGAGCGAAGCGATTGCCTGGAACCTGCGCGTCATGGCACGCCTGAAAACCCCGATCATCGCCACCGTGATTGGCGAGGGCGGTTCCGGCGGTGCGCTGGCCATTGGCGTCTGCGACCAGTTGAACATGCTGCAATATTCCACCTATGCGGTGATCTCGCCGGAAGGCTGCGCCTCGATCCTGTGGAAAACCGCCGAGAAGGCACCGGATGCCGCTGAAGCCATGGGCATTACCGCCGAGCGTCTCAAGGGCTTGGGCATCGTTGATAAAGTGATCAACGAGCCAGTGGGCGGTGCCCATCGCGATCCAGCCGCAGCCGCAGCGCTGATTCGTGCGGAGCTGAGCTCGCAGTTGTCGATGCTCAAGAAGTTCGACAACGACGCGCTGCTGACCCGTCGCTATGAGCGGTTGATGAGCTACGGTCTCTGATCGAACTGCAACACCCATGTGGGAGCGAGCCTGCTCGCGAAAGCGGATTGACATTCAACGGATGAGTTGACTGATACACCGCTTTCGCGAGCAGGCTCGCTCCCACAGTTGTTTGTGACAAGGCTGACTCCTATGAACTCAAGCGCGGATCTGCCAACCCGGCTCCTCACACAGCTATCCCCCTGGCGCAACGCCGCCACCTGGCGCATCGCCTTCTCCGGTGGTCTCGACTCCACCGTCCTGCTGCACCTGCTCGCGACCCTTTCGCAACGCCAACCCCTGCCCGCGCTGAGCGCCATCCATGTGCATCACGGCCTCCAGGCGGTGGCTGAGGCGTGGCCGGATCATTGCCGTTCGGTCTGCGCGGCCCTGGGCGTGCCGTTGGACGTGGTGAATGTGCAAGTGCGCCCCGGCGCCAGTGTCGAGCGCGCGGCTCGAGAGGCGCGTTACGCGGCCTTCGTCGCGGCGATCGGCAGCAACGAAATGCTGCTCACCGCCCAGCATCGCGATGACCAGGCCGAAACCCTGCTGTTTCGCCTGCTGCGGGGGGCGGGGGTGAGGGGCTTGGCGGCGATGCCTCGGCAGCGACCCTTGGGCCAGGGCCATCTGCTACGGCCGTTGCTCGATGTGTCCCGGGCGGAGTTGGAGGGCTATGCGACGCAACAGGGCTTGAGCTGGATCGACGACCCGTCCAACGATGATCAACGGTACGCGCGCAACTACCTGCGCCAACGGATTTTTCCGGCGCTGGCCGATCACTGGCCGCAAGCCTCGACAACCCTGGCCCGCAGCGCGGCGCACATGGGCGAAGCCCAGGGCTTGCTGGATGACTTGGCGCGGATCGACCTGGCCCAGGCCGCGACCCCGTGTGCGTTTGACTGGCTTGGGCTGCAATCCCTGGCGCTGGCGCCGTTACGGGCGTTGTCGGCGGCCCGTCAGCGCAATGCCTTGAGCCACTGGCTGGTGCCGCTGACCCTGCTGCCCGACAGCGATCACTGGGCGGGCTGGGATTCGTTGCGCGATGCCGCGGACGATGCCCGGCCAGTCTGGCGCCTGGCCGGCGGCGAGTTGCGCCGGGCCGGCGGGCGGGTCTGGTGGTTATCCGACCACTGGCTATCTTCGCCGCCAAGTGCCGGCGACTGGGCGGATCCGGCGGTTGCGCTGCGCTTGCCGGGCAATGGCAGGGTGGCACTCACCGGCAAGCCGCCTGCGGGACCGCTTAGCGTGCGCTATCGTCAAGGCGGCGAGGTGCTGGCGTTAGCGGGTCGTGGTCATCGTGATCTCAAGCGTTTACTCAATGAAAAAGCCGTGCCGTCGTTCGTTCGCGACCGATTGCCGCTGCTCTATCAGGGCGAGCAATTGCTGGCGGTGGCCAACCTGGTCGGGCTCGATGCACAGGCTGATGGCAGTTGGCAATTGACCTGGACGCCAGGAAACCAAGATCTGGGTTTGAGCTGAAAGGGGCTTTCCGGTAGACTACGCTCCCTTCTTGATACAACTTCTGTGGATTCGCCTGAATTGCAGGAGTTGCCGATTACCAAGCAGTCTTTGCTGGGCGATTCCAAAAAATGTGTAGCGAGCAACGTACCGGTGATTTCACTTCCGGTCTGTCCCAACGCGGCGGTTTTTTTGAAAGGTGCACTGTGATTAATGCAGGTGATCGGGGGCTTCGGCCTTCCTTCGCTTTCCCCGGCGGCTCGGACCGCTTTAACGCAGACTTCTAGGGTTTTTCATGACGCGCTACATATTCGTCACGGGCGGTGTTGTTTCTTCATTGGGGAAAGGCATTGCCTCGGCTTCATTGGCGGCCATCCTGGAGGCGCGGGGACTTAAGGTCACCATGCTCAAGCTGGACCCGTACATCAACGTTGACCCGGGCACCATGAGCCCGTTCCAGCACGGTGAAGTGTTCGTCACCCACGACGGCGCCGAGACCGACCTGGACCTGGGCCACTACGAGCGGTTCATCCGCACGACCATGACCCAGAACAACAACTTCACCACCGGCCGTGTCTATGAGCACGTGCTGCGCAAGGAACGTCGTGGTGACTACCTGGGCGCGACCATCCAGGTCATCCCGCACATCACCGACGAAATCAAGCGCCGCATCATCAAGGGTGCCGGCGACGCCGACGTGGCGATGGTCGAGATCGGCGGTACCGTGGGCGATATCGAGTCCCAGCCGTTCCTCGAAGCCATCCGCCAGTTGCGGTTCGAAATCGGCGCCAAGCGCGCGATGCTGATGCACCTGACACTGGTGCCGTACATCGCCACCGCTGGCGAAACCAAGACCAAGCCAACCCAGCACTCGGTCAAGGAACTGCGCTCCATCGGCCTGCAGCCGGACGTGCTGATCTGCCGCTCCGATCATCCGATCGACATCTCGTCGCGTCGCAAGATCGCTCAGTTCACCAACGTTGAAGAGCGCGCGGTCATCGGCCTGGAAGACGCCGACACCATCTACAAGATCCCGGGCATCCTGCACTCCCAAGGCCTGGACGATTTCGTCGTCGAGCGTTTCGGCCTGCAATGTGCCGGCGCCGATCTGTCCGAATGGGACGCCGTGGTCGATGCCAAGCTCAATCCGGAACACGAAGTGACCATCGCCATGGTCGGCAAGTACATGGAGCTGCTGGATGCCTACAAGTCGCTGATCGAAGCGATGAGCCACGCCGGTATCAGCAACCGCACCAAGGTCAACCTGCGCTACATCGATTCCGAAGACATCGAGAACCAGGGCACCGGCCTGCTCGAAGGCGCCGATGCGATCCTCGTACCGGGCGGCTTCGGCCTGCGGGGCGTGGAAGGCAAGATCACCGCCGTGCAATACGCTCGTGAAAACAAGGTGCCTTACCTGGGGATCTGCCTGGGGATGCAAGTGGCGGTCATCGAGTTCGCCCGTAACGTGCTGGGCTGGAAAGACGCCAACTCCACCGAATTCGATCGCGCCAGCGGCCATCCGGTCGTGGGCCTGATCACCGAGTGGGAAGATGCCACCGGCGCGGTGGAAGTACGTACCGAAAGCTCCGACCTGGGCGGCACCATGCGTCTCGGTGCCCAGGAATGCCTGCTCGAGGCCGGCTCCAAGGTGCACGATTGCTACGCCAAGGATGTGATTGTCGAGCGTCACCGTCATCGCTACGAAGTGAACAATAACCTGCTGCCACAACTGATCGAGGCTGGCTTGAAAATCTCCGGACGTTCCGGTGACGGCGCGCTGGTGGAAGTGGTCGAGGCCCCGGACCATCCATGGTTCGTCGCCTGCCAGTTCCACCCCGAGTTCACCTCGACGCCACGGGACGGTCATCCGTTGTTCAGCGGTTTCGTGAAGGCCGCTTTGGCTCAACACCAGAAAAAGGCATAAGACGATGGCCCAGAAGATCATCCGCGTCGGCGACATCGAGATTGCCAACGACAAGCCGATGGTGCTGTTCGGCGGCATGAACGTGCTGGAAAGCCGCGACATGGCGATGCAGGTTTGCGAAGAGTACGTGAAGGTCACCCAGAAGCTGGGGATCCCTTATGTATTCAAGGCCAGCTTCGACAAGGCCAACCGCTCGTCCGTGACGTCCTACCGTGGCCCGGGCCTGGAAGAAGGCATGCGGATCTTCCAGGACATCAAGCAAGCCTTTGGCGTGCCGATCATCACCGACGTCCACGAGCCTGCCCAGGCCGCGGTCGTCGCCGAGGTCTGCGACATCATCCAGTTGCCGGCCTTCCTGTCGCGCCAGACCGACCTGGTGGTCGCGATGGCCAAGACCGGCGCGGTGATCAACATCAAGAAGGCCCAGTTCCTCGCGCCCCAGGAGATGAAACACATCCTGAGCAAGTGCGAAGAGGCCGGCAATGACCAGTTGATCCTCTGCGAGCGCGGTTCGAGCTTCGGCTACAACAACCTCGTGGTGGACATGCTCGGCTTCGGCATCATGAAGCAGTTTGAATACCCGGTGTTCTTTGACGTGACGCACGCCTTGCAGATGCCCGGTGGTCGTTCCGACTCCGCCGGCGGTCGTCGCGCCCAGGTCACCGATCTGGCCAAGGCGGGCATGAGCCAGTCCCTGGCCGGTCTGTTCCTCGAGGCCCACCCCGATCCAGACAACGCCAAGTGCGATGGTCCTTGTGCCTTGCGTTTGAACAAGCTGGAACCTTTCCTGTCTCAGCTCAAGTCGCTGGATGAGCTGGTCAAGGGTTTTCCGACGATAGAAACCGCGTAACGCGGTTTTCTCCGGTAAAGTACCGCTCGATTATCGCTCTGGCCCGCTGGCCGCACTGCTCTTGTGGGAGCATGGCTTGCCAGCGATGGTGCCCTTGAGGCCCCCATCGCCGGCAAGCGGTGCTCTTGTGGCGAGGGAGCTTGCTGTGGCGAGGGAGCTTGCTCCCGCTGGAGCGCGAAGCGCTCCCATTCGGTCTCTTCCGGCTGAATCGCAGCTGTGAGCGAGCAAGTTTTCTGCAACGTTCTAGTCAACTTTGGAGTGTTTACAACAATGGCAAAAATCGTCGACATCAAAGGTCGTGAAGTTCTCGACTCCCGTGGCAACCCCACTGTTGAAGCGGACGTGCTTCTCGACAACGGCATCATCGGCAGCGCGTGCGCGCCGTCCGGTGCTTCCACTGGCTCGCGCGAAGCGCTGGAGCTGCGTGATGGCGACAAGAGCCGTTACCTGGGCAAGGGCGTGCTCAAAGCCGTTGCCAACATCAACGGTCCGATCCGTGAACTGTTGCTGGGCAAGGATCCTGCCGATCAGAAAGCCCTCGATCACGCGATGATCAAGCTCGACGGTACCGAAAACAAAGCCACCCTGGGCGCCAACGCGATCCTCGCCGTGTCCCTGGCCGCTGCCAAGGCTGCTGCCCAGGACCAGGACCTGCCACTGTACGCACACATCGCCAACCTCAACGGTACCCCGGGTGTCTACTCGATGCCGGTGCCGATGATGAACATCATCAACGGCGGCGAGCATGCCGATAACAACGTCGACATCCAGGAATTCATGGTGCAGCCGGTTGGCGCCAAGACCTTCTCCGAAGGCCTGCGCATGGGCACCGAGATTTTCCATCACCTCAAGGCCGTGCTGAAAGCCCGTGGCCTGAGCACCGCCGTTGGCGACGAAGGCGGTTTCGCACCGAACCTGGCGTCCAACGAAGATGCGCTGAAAGTGATCTCCGAAGCCGTGGCCAACGCTGGTTACACGCTGGGCACTGACGTGACCCTGGCCTTGGACTGCGCCGCCAGTGAATTCTACGAAGACGGCAAGTACAACCTGTCCGGCGAAGGCCAGGTGTTCACCGCCGAAGGTTTCGCCGACTACCTCAAGGGCCTGACCGAGCGTTATCCGATCATCTCCATCGAAGACGGCCTGGACGAGTCCGACTGGGCCGGCTGGAAAATCCTCACCGACAAGATCGGCGAGAAGACCCAACTGGTGGGCGACGACCTGTTCGTGACCAACACCAAGATCCTGAAAGAGGGCATCGACAAGAAGATCGCCAACTCGATCCTGATCAAGTTCAACCAGATCGGCACACTGACCGAAACCCTGGAAGCCATCCAGATGGCCAAGGCTGCCGGCTACACCGCCGTGATCTCCCACCGCTCCGGCGAAACCGAAGACTCGACCATTGCCGACCTGGCCGTGGGCACTGCGGCAGGCCAGATCAAGACTGGTTCGCTGTGCCGCTCCGACCGCGTTTCCAAGTACAACCAACTGCTGCGTATCGAAGAGCAGTTGAATGGCAAGGCCAAGTACAACGGTCGCGCCGAGTTTCGCGGTTAAGCGGTAAATGGTAAAAAGACAGCGGGTTAGCTCGTAAAGGTCGCCATGATGGCGGTTTTGCCTCTAATCTGATGCCTTATCAAGCACAAGCCTGGGTTCTCCAGGCTTCGTGCTATCAGACGCTTCAAAGTTTGGCATGGCGGTCTTTTTTCACTGGATACCTGATATTCGATGCGCAGTCCCAATTGGTTGTTTCTTGTCTTGCTCCTGTTGCTGGCCGGCCTGCAGTACCGCCTGTGGGTGGGTAATGGCAGCCTGGCGCAAGTGGCCGACCTGACTCAGCAAATTGCCGATCAACACGCCGAGAACGAGGCGTTGCTGGAGCGTAATCGGGTGATGGACGCCGAAGTGACCGAGTTGAAAAAAGGCATGGAGACCGTTGAAGAACGGGCTCGACATGAACTGGGCATGGTCAAGGAGGGCGAAACCCTCTACCAGTTGGCCCAATGAGCATTCGTTTGCCGGCCTTCTGGGCCGTGATTCCCGCCGCGGGCGTTGGTGCTCGCATGGCCGCCGACCGTCCCAAGCAATACCTGCAATTGGGCGGACGCACAATTCTTGAACACAGCCTTGGCTGCTTTCTCGATCACCCCACCGTCAAGGGTGTGGTGGTCAGCCTTGCCCATGATGATCCTTACTGGCCGACCCTGGCCTGCGCCAACGACACGCGCATCCAGCGCGTTGACGGTGGCGAACAACGTTCGGATTCGGTGCTCAATGCGTTGTTGCACCTTCACGAGCAGGGCGCCGATGATTTCGATTGGGTACTGGTGCACGACGCCGCCCGGCCCAACCTGTCTCGGGACGATTTGGACACACTGCTAAGCGAGTTGGCGAACGACCCGGTCGGTGGTCTGCTGGCCGTCCCGGCGCGCGACACCCTCAAGCGCGTCGACAAGCATGGCCGTGTGCTGGAAACCGTTGATCGCAGCGTGATCTGGCAAGCCTACACACCGCAAATGTTCCGCCTCGGTGCCTTGCATCGGGCCCTGGCCGACAGCTTGGTGGCGGATGCGGTGATTACCGACGAAGCCTCTGCCATGGAATGGGCGGGGCAGGCGCCTCGGTTGATCGAAGGGCGGGCGGATAACATCAAGGTCACCCGGCCGGAAGACCTGGAGTGGTTGCGTCAGCGGTGGGCGAATCGGCGTTAAGCGAGAAATGGAGGCGTCTTCTGAATCGCCATCGCGAGCAGGCTCGCTCCCACAAGGGATTTTGGCTGCACACAAAATTTGTATCCGCTGAAGATCCACTGTGGGAGCGAGCCTGCTCGCGATAGCAATCGCCCAGGCAATATAAAAACCAGAGTTACCCCCGGTACTCCGGCCGCTCAGCCAACCCCCCCTTCAAATAATCCACCAACTTGCGCACCTTTGGCGACAGATGCCGCTGCTGCGGATACAGCGCCCACACCGCCGTATTCGGCGGCTGATGAGCCTCCAGCAGCGAGATCAACGCACCACTGTGCAAATGCTCCAGCACGTAATAATCCGGCAACTGACACAACCCCACCCCTTGCAGCGCCGCATCGAGCACCGCTTGCCCACTGTTGCAGCGCCAGTTTCCCTGCACGCGCTGGGAAAATTCCCGCCCGTTCTGCTCCAGTTGCCACATGTCGGAGCTGCCGATCAGGCAATTGTGGCGGCTCAGCTCCGACACGCTATGGGGGCGGCCGTAGCGTTCCAGGTAAGAGGGTGAGGCGCATAGGTACATGCGTCGCGGTGCCAGGCGCGTGGCGACCAGGCGCGAGTCCTGTAAGCGACCCAGGCGAATCGCCAGGTCCAGGCTCTCATGCACCAAGTCCAGTGGGCGATTGCTCAACTCGATGTCGACCCGAAGTTGCGGGTAAAGCCCCATGAACCGCGTCACCAACGGCACGATGAACCGCTCGCCATAAGCCACGGCACAGGTCATGCGCAGCATGCCCTTGGGTTCGCTGGTCAGATCGCCGACGGCTCGCAGTGCTTCCTCGCGTCCATCTTGAAGACGCTGGCAATGCTGCAAAAAGGTTTGTCCGGCTTCGGTCAGTGTCACGCGGCGGGTACTGCGGTAGAGCAAGCGCGTCTGTAGACGCTCTTCAAGCCGTACGATTTGTCGACTGATATGGGAAGACGACACCCCGAGGCGTTCGGCGGCGGCAGTGAATTGGCTGCATTCGGCCACGGCCACGAACTCGTCGATGCCTTCCCAGCGGTTATCGGACATGAAGATTATCCCTGTGCAGCAATAATATTTTGCTTTTGGCTGGATTATTCATTGTCCAGCGGAGGATTACACTCCCGGTCTTGTTTTTATTTGCTGGAGAATCCGGATGATCAAGTCGCGCGCTGCCGTTGCCTTCGAGGCCAAGAAACCCCTGGAAATCGTTGAAGTCGACGTGGCCATGCCCAAGGCGGGCGAGGTGCTGTTGCGCGTGGTGGCTTCCGGCGTCTGCCACACCGACGCCTATACCTTGTCGGGCGCCGACCCGGAAGGGATCTTCCCGTCGATCCTCGGTCACGAAGGCGGCGCGATTGTCGAAGCCATCGGCGAAGGCGTGACCTCGGTCGCGGTGGGGGACCATGTGATTCCGCTGTACACGCCGGAGTGCGGGCAGTGCAAATTCTGTAAGTCGGGCAAGACCAACCTCTGCCAGGCGATTCGCGCCACCCAGGGTAAAGGCCTGATGCCGGACGGCACCTCGCGCTTTTCCTACAAGGGCGAGACGATTTTCCACTACATGGGCACCTCGACGTTCTCCGAGTACACCGTGTTGCCGGAAATCTCCGTCGCGAAGATCCCAAAAGAAGCGCCGCTGGAAAAAGTCTGCCTGCTGGGTTGTGGCGTCACCACCGGCATCGGCGCGGTGCTCAACACCGCCAAGGTCAAGCCGGGTGATACCGTGGCGATCTTCGGCCTGGGCGGCATCGGCCTGTCGGCGGTGATCGGTGCCGTGAAGGCCAAGGCTGCGCGGATCATCGCCATCGACATCAACCCGGCCAAGTTCGAAATCGCCAAGCAACTGGGTGCCACCGATTGCGTCAATCCGAAAGACTTCGACCGTCCGATCCAGGAAGTCATCGTCGACATGACGGACGGCGGCGTGGACTTTTCCTTCGAGTGCATCGGCAATGTCCAGCTGATGCGTGCCGCCCTGGAGTGCTGCCACAAAGGCTGGGGCGAGTCGGTGATCATCGGCGTGGCCGGTGCTGGCCAGGAAATCGCCACCCGTCCATTCCAACTGGTGACCGGGCGCGTCTGGCGCGGTTCGGCCTTTGGCGGCGTGCGCGGTCGCAGCGAGTTGCCAAGCTACGTGGAAATGGCCGGGAAGGGCGAGATCCCGCTGGATACTTTCATCACCCACACCATGGGCCTGGAAGATATCAACAAGGCGTTCGACCTGATGCATGAAGGCAAGAGCATCCGTACCGTCATTCATTTCTGAGGAGCAGCCACAAGCTTCAAGCCATAAGCTGCAAGTCGGTTCACTGCCCACTTGCAGCTTGAAGCTTGCCGCTTGCAGCTGATGTATTGCCCATGAACCTCGAAAACATCTCTTGCCAGAAAAGCTTCGGCGGCTGGCACAAGCGTTACCGGCACCGTTCCGACGTGCTGGGCTGTGACATGGTGTTTGCCGTGTACCTGCCGCCGCAAGCCGAGCAGGGCGGCAAGTTGCCGGTGCTGTATTGGTTGTCCGGGCTGACCTGCACCGACGAGAACTTTATGCAGAAGGCTGGCGCCCAGCGCATGGCCGCCGAGCTGGGCCTGATCATCGTCGCGCCGGACACCAGCCCTCGTGGCGCCGACGTGCCGGGCGATCCGGACAACGCCTGGGACTTCGGCCTGGGGGCGGGGTTTTATCTGAACGCCACGCAGGATCCGTGGGCGCGGCACTATCGGATGCATGACTACGTGGTGCAGGAATTGCCGGCGCTGGTCGAAGCGCATTTCCCTGCTTCGGACAAACGCGGCATCAGCGGTCACTCCATGGGCGGCCACGGAGCGCTGATCTGCGCCTTGCGCAACCCGGGGCGCTACCGTTCGGTGTCGGCCTTTTCGCCGATCAACAACCCGATGGATTGCCCATGGGGACAGAAGGCTTTCTCCCGTTACCTGGGAGAAGATCGCTCGAAATGGCGGGAATGGGATGCCTGTGCATTGATTGCCGAGGCGCAGGAGAAGCTGCCATTGCTGGTGGACCAGGGTGATCGTGATGATTTCCTGGCCAATCAACTCAAGCCCGAAGCCTTGCAACAGGCGGCCAAATCCGCCGATCATCCGTTGGAGCTGCGCCTGCAACCAGGCTACGACCACAGTTACTTCTTCATCGCCAGCTTCATTGACGACCACTTGCAGCATCATGCGCGCGCTCTGAACGCCTAATGCAGGTAGAATCACGCCCTGACAAAAATCGGGGCGTTTTTTTATGCGTATTGGCCACGGCTACGATGTTCACCGTTTCGCTGAAGGCGACTTCATTACTCTGGGCGGCGTGCGGATCGCACACGGCTTCGGGCTGCTCGCGCATTCTGACGGTGATGTCCTGCTGCACGCCTTGAGCGATGCGCTACTCGGTGCCGCCGCCCTGGGTGACATCGGCAAGCACTTCCCTGACACCGACCCGCAGTTCAAGGGCGCCGACAGCCGCGTGTTGCTGCGCCATGTGGTCTCTCTGATTCATGCCAAAGGCTGGAAAGTCGGCAA
The DNA here is from genome assembly GCF_017498305.1 of Pseudomonas sp. OA65. Taxonomy (NCBI): domain Bacteria; kingdom Pseudomonadati; phylum Pseudomonadota; class Gammaproteobacteria; order Pseudomonadales; family Pseudomonadaceae; genus Pseudomonas; species Pseudomonas sp. OA65. Next base: position 60,226 of record NZ_JAGDEZ010000017.1, on the reverse strand, counting down.
TGTCGATAACACCATCGTGGCCCAGGCCCCCAAAATGGCTCCGCACATCGAAGCGATGCGCCAGTTGATCGCCGAGGATCTTCAAGTTGAGTTGGACCAAGTGAACGTGAAAGCCACCACCACCGAAAAGCTGGGCTTCGTCGGTCGCGAAGAAGGCATTGCCGTCCATTCCGTTGCCTTGTTGCTGCGCCCATGACCGAACTGGAACTGTTGGGGCCGCGGGCCTACGGCGAGTCGTTGGGCAGCGCGGTACTCAAGGCCAGCGCTGAAGATTTCCAGGTCGATGAAGTGCTCGACATCCCGTTGACCGGCGATGGCGAACACTTGTGGATCTGGGTTGAAAAACGTGGCTTGAACACCGAAGAGGCTGCCCGGCGAATCGCCCAGGCCGCCGGCGTGCCGTTGCGCACCGTCAGTTATGCCGGGCTCAAGGACCGTCAGGCCCTGACCCGCCAGTGGTTCAGTGTCCAATTGCCGGGCAAGGCCGATCCGGACTTGTCGGCGGCAGAGAACGACACGCTGAAAATCCTCAAGACCGCACGCCATCGGCGCAAGCTGCAACGCGGCGCGCACTCGGCCAATGGCTTCACCTTGCGCCTGACCCAGTTCTCAGGCGACAAAGCGGCGGTCGAGGCGCGTCTGCAGCAGATCATTCGACAAGGCATCCCGAACTATTTCGGCGCCCAGCGCTTCGGCCATGACGGTGGCAACGTCGTTGACGCCCGCGCGTGGGCCGCACGCAAGGCCTTGCCGGAACAGCGCAACGTGCGTTCGCGCCTGCTGTCCACGGCCCGCAGTTTCCTGTTCAACAAAGTGCTGGCGGCCAGAGTGTCCGACGGTACGTGGCAACACGCCCAAGTGGGCGATTTGCTGGCCTTTACCGACAGCCGCAGTTTCTTCCCCGCCGGGGAGGCCGAGTGCAGCGATCCGCGCCTGGCGATTCTTGATCTGCACCCGACCGGACCCCAGTGGGGCGAAGGACCTTCGCCCACCGCTGGCGTGGTCTTCGAATTGGAGCAGGCTATCGCCGAAAGCGAAGTGGATCTGCGCGACTGGTTGATAAACGCGGGAATGAGTCACGAACGTCGCATCCTGCGACTGCCCATTGGCGGGCTGTCGTGGCATTATCCCTCGCCTGACATTCTGCAATTGGAATTCGTCCTGCCGGCCGGATGTTTCGCCACTGTCTTGGTGCGCGAACTCGTCGATCTGGTGCCGGTGGGGCAGACGGACAGCCCATGCGTATTCTGATTTCTAACGACGACGGGGTGACTGCACCCGGTCTTGCCGCGCTTTATGCTGCGCTGGCGGATTTTGCCGAGTGCGTGGTCATCGCCCCGGACCAGGACAAAAGCGGCGCCAGCAGCTCGCTGACGCTCGACCGTCCTTTGCATCCCAGCTATCTGGACAACGGCTTCATCAGCCTCAACGGCACCCCGACCGATTGCGTGCACCTGGGCCTCAACGGCTTGCTGGAACGTGAACCGGACATGGTGGCGTCGGGCATCAACCTGGGGGCCAACCTGGGGGATGACGTGTTGTATTCCGGCACGGTTGCCGCGGCCCTGGAAGGTCGCTTCCTGGAAAAGCCGTCGTTCGCCTTTTCGTTCGTTTCCCGACAGGTCGATAACTTGCCGACCGCCGCCTACTTCGCCCGTAAACTGATCGAAGCCCATGGCGAGCTGGACCTGCCGCCACGCACGGTACTGAACGTGAACATCCCCAACCTGCCGCTCGATCACATTCGTGGCATCCAGCTCACGCGCCTGGGCCATCGTGCCCGCGCCGCCAAACCGATGCACGTCGTCGACCCGCGCGGCAAGGCCGGTTACTGGATCGCCGCCGCCGGCGATGCCGAGGATGGCGGGCCGGGCACTGATTTCCATGCGGTGATGCAAGGTTATGTCTCGATCACGCCGTTGCAACTCGACCGTACCTTCAACGATGCCTTCCGAAGTCTCGATGGCTGGCTGGAGGGGCTGCGCTGATGGCTCGTGAGCAAGACGATATGCTGCGCCGTGGAATCGGCATGACCTCCCAGCGCACCCGTGAACGACTGATCCAGCGTCTCTATGAAGAAGGCCTGTCCAACGCCCAGGTGTTGGAAGTGATTCGCCGCACGCCGCGCCATCTGTTCGTCGATGAAGCCCTGGCCCATCGCGCCTATGAAGACACGGCGTTGCCGATTGGCCACAACCAGACCATTTCCCAGCCGTACATGGTGGCCCGCATGAGCGAGTTGCTGCTGGAGGCGGGACCGCTGGACAAGGTAATGGAGATCGGCACCGGTTCGGGTTACCAGACCGCGGTATTGTCGCAACTGGTCGAGCGGGTGTTTTCCGTGGAGCGGATCAAGGTCCTGCAGGATCGCGCCAAGGAACGCCTGGTCGAGTTGAACCTGCGCAACGTGGTGTTTCGTTGGGGCGATGGCTGGGAAGGTTGGCCGGCCCTGGCGCCGTACAACGGCATCATCGTTACCGCCGTCGCCACCGACGTGCCTCAAGCCCTGTTGGATCAGCTCGCCCCCGGTGGACGGCTGGTCATCCCGGTGGGCGCCGGCGAGGTTCAGCAACTGATGCTGATCGTGCGCGAAGAGCACGGCTTTTCGCGACACGTCCTGGGGGCGGTGCGGTTTGTGCCGTTACTCAATGGACCGTTGGCCTGAGCATTTATAAACGGGCGCTGAATTCCGCGGCCACGCCTGTGTCTTACAGCGGCACCGATTCGCTGAACAGAGCCCAATGGCGTCGAGCAAACGTGTGCGGCGGTGAGTTGCGCTTCATTAATAGAAGCGCAGTCGTCGCCAGCTATATTTGTATGAACGCTGCCTGGACAGGCAGCCTCCAATTTTTCAGCCACCACAAAGGGAGCGGCGGGTGAGTCTCACAGTCATTGCGCAGCGTATGGGTATCACGAGCTTTCAGCGCCTGGTGACTGGCCTTGTCTTGAGCACTTTGCTGGTCGGTTGTTCCAGTACGCCGTCGAGCAATGTCCGGGTTGTCGATCGCAACAGTGCAGCACCTCAACGTCCTACGGTAACGACCGGCCAATATGTAGTCCGTCGCGGCGATACGCTGTTTTCCATCGCTTTTCGCTACGGCTGGGACTACAAGGCCCTCGCGGCGCGGAACAACATTCCTGCGCCTTATACGATTCACCCCGGTCAGACGATTCGTTTCGATGGCCGTAGCGGTTCAACGCCTTCCGCGGTGGTGACACAGTCGGGTTCGACGCCTTCATCGTCGAGCAAAACCACAGTCATCCGCCGGCCGGCGGGGGCTGGAACGGCGGCAGTACCGTCCGTCGCGAGCAAACCGACCCCTGCTCCGATGCCTCCCGCAGGCCCCGCCCCGACAGGCTGGGGATGGCCTTCTAATGGCGTTCTCATTGGAAAATTCTCTTCAAACGGTAGTTTGAATAAAGGAATTGATATCGCCGGGGATTTGGGACAGCCTGTTTTAGCTGCGTCTGATGGCACGGTTGTGTACGCCGGGAGTGGTTTGAGGGGCTACGGCGAACTCGTCATCATCAAACACAGCGATACCTACGTCAGTGCCTACGGTCACAACCGCAGGCTGTTGGTTCGGGAGGGGCAGCAGGTCAAGGTCGGACAGACAATTGCCGAAATGGGATCAACGGGAACAGACCGGGTGAAACTGCATTTTGAGATTCGCCGGCAAGGTAAACCAGTCGATCCGCTGCAATTCCTGCCACGTCGTTGATTTGATTGTCAGCCTGTTCCGTCACGTAGAGGGAACAGGCTCCAGCGTTGCCAAGGATAAAGGCGTCGCTCGAGCTTGAGGTCGAACTCACCAAAGGACTATAACAATGGCTCTCAGTAAAGAAGTGCCGGAGTTTGACATCGACGATGAGGTTCTCCTTATGGAGACCGGCATCGCTATGGATTCGATGTCGAATGATGAAGGGGCGACTCCACCTTCCGTTCGTGCCAAATCCAAACACTCCGCTTCACTTAAACAACATAAGTACATCGATTACACCCGGGCGCTGGACGCCACTCAGCTGTACCTCAACGAAATCGGTTTCTCGCCACTGCTCTCCCCCGAGGAAGAAGTTCATTTTGCGCGGCTGTCGCAAAGTGGTGACCCGGCCGGTCGAAAACGCATGATTGAAAGCAACCTGCGCCTGGTGGTGAAAATCGCCCGACGCTACGTCAATCGCGGGCTTTCGCTGCTGGACCTGATTGAAGAGGGCAACCTGGGCCTGATTCGCGCCGTCGAGAAATTCGACCCCGAGCGCGGTTTCCGTTTCTCGACCTATGCGACCTGGTGGATTCGCCAGACCATCGAACGGGCGATCATGAACCAGACCCGGACAATCCGGTTGCCGATTCATGTGGTCAAGGAGCTGAACGTCTACCTGCGGGCCGCCCGTGAGTTGACCCAGAAGCTCGACCATGAGCCCTCACCCGAAGAAATCGCCAACCTGCTGGAAAAACCGGTGGGGGAGGTCAAGCGCATGCTTGGGCTCAACGAGCGGGTGTCCTCGGTGGACGTTTCCCTGGGGCCGGACTCTGATAAAACCTTGCTCGACACCCTCACCGATGATCGACCTACCGATCCGTGTGAGTTGCTTCAGGATGATGACCTGTCCCAGAGCATCGACCAGTGGCTTTCCGAGTTGACCGACAAGCAACGGGAAGTGGTGATTCGCCGCTTCGGCTTGCGCGGGCATGAGAGCAGCACGCTTGAAGATGTTGGACTGGAGATTGGTTTGACCCGTGAGCGGGTGAGGCAGATCCAGGTTGAAGGTCTCAAGCGTTTGCGGGAGATCCTGGAGAAGAACGGCTTGTCGAGTGAGTCGTTGTTTCAGTAACACCGAAGGTAAGTGCAGCAGAAACGCGCCCTGACTGGCGGTGATGCTGTGCAGTTTGAAAAAACGGTGCTTCCCAGAAACGGGAAGTGCCGTTTTTTTGGGCCTGGGTTTGGGGGTATATCCGTTTCAAAAACGATGTGGCCTTGTCGCCGACCTGGTTCTTGATGAGACCGCGTTTCCCCTGTGGGAGCGGGCTTGCTCGCGAAGGCGGCGTTACAGTCGATGATGATTGAATGTACTGGCCCCATCGCGAGCAAGGGGATTGGGTGCGCATGAATTTTATGTCTGCTGAAAATCCAATGTGGGAGCAAGCTTGCTCGCGATAGCGGTGGCTCAGTCCATGAAGATTGAAATGTGCTGGCCTCTTCGCGAGCAAGCCCGCTCCCACAGGTTTTGCGATGTGTATGGGTTTTGTGACTGCTGAAAATCCAATGTGGGAGCGAGCCTGCTCGCGATATCGGTGGCTCAGCCGCATAGATGCCGGCATGTGCCCCGCTTTGCTCTTGCTCTTGCTCTTGCTCTTGCTCTTGCTCTTGCTCTTGCTCTTGCTCTTGCTCTTGCTTTGGATCTGGGCGCCCCGTTAAACCACGCTGGCCGAACGCAGGCATTGCGTAGTGGGCATCCCGGCATGGATGCCGGGATAGCCGCGCTGGGCCATGGATGGCCCTTCGCGGCGGCCCACGGAGCAATGCCGGAGTGAGGGCACACCGAGCCTAAGCGAGGTGCCGAGTGGTGGGGCAAAGCGCTTTTGGTTACTTTTGGCGCTCTTCCAAAAGTGACCCGCCGTAAGGGCGGAACCCTAAGTGGCCGTTACCGCAGCAACGGATATACACACCACCCCTGAACCCCCCCGCTCCTAAAACCATAGAACATCACGACTGGTTCGAATGCTTCTGCATATCTGAAGCATCGCTTCCCCAACCCAGCTCCATTTATAGGTTCAGCTTGTAAGCTTTTGCCTAGTGTTGCGTAAGCGATCGGTTCCTCATCGCCGGGACAGACCGCTATAAACGCCGTGATCCTTTCGTATTCACCTGATTTATAAAGGAAATTATTTGGTGAACATAGTGTGACAGAGCAACCCACCTGTATCACCCGCGTTGCACTCGCCTGGGAAGACACTAATATCAGCCCTGTGTCGACGGACAGACACACCCGTTAAGGACGATGGGAAGGAAGGACATCGCAGGACGCGATTCATCAGGACGATGAATAGGATTAAAGGGATTAGGGAAAAAATGTGGGCGGGTCAAACCGCCCCTTTTTTTTGCCTGCGATTTCTTGATCCGAAAAAGCAAAAAGGCCCGCAAGGGGCCTTTTCGACGAACGCAGGGATGATCAGCGTTCGAGGTCTGCGATCTTGCCAGTCTTGCCATCCCACTCTTCGGCGTCCGGCAGCGCATCTTTCTTCTCGGTGATGTTCGGCCAGATGTCCGCCAGCTCAGCGTTCAGCTCGATGAAGTTCTCCATGCCAGCCGGCACTTCGTCTTCCGAGAAAATGGCATTCGCCGGGCATTCCGGTTCACACAGGGCGCAGTCGATGCACTCGTCCGGGTGAATGACCAGGAAGTTCGGCCCTTCGTAAAAGCAGTCCACCGGACACACTTCTACGCAGTCGGTGTACTTGCACTTGATGCAGTTGTCGGTGACGACGAAGGTCATTTCTAATTCTCTCCTCAGGCGGCGGCAGCGAAGCCCCTTCACGGTAGGGTCGCCAGGTTTGGGAGCGATAGTCTGCGAACCAGGCTAATAGTCCGCAGCATCCCAAACCGCGCGCGATTCTAACAGCTTGAAAGCTTGTGTGTTAGATCCGTGTCTTCAATGTATAGAGTAAGTCCAGTGCCCGACGCGGGGTCAGGTCGTCCAGATCGAGCTTGGCCAGTTCATCGAGCACCGGGTGCGGCAGGCTGGCGAACAGGTCGCTTTGCTGTGGCGCGGCCGGTTTGCCTTTGGTCGGGCGCGGCGCTTCGTGGGGCAGGCTGGTGGTTTCCAGACGGCTCAGGTGCTCGCGGGCCCGACTGATCACTTCACTTGGCACGCCGGCCAGTTGCGCCACCGCCAGGCCATAGCTCTGGCTGGCCGGGCCGGGCAGCACATGGTGCAGGAAGACGATGCGTTCGTTGTGCTCGGTGGCGTTGAGGTGGACGTTGGCCACCAAGGGCTGGCTTTCCGGCAATACGGTGAGTTCGAAATAATGGGTGGCGAACAGCGTGTAGGCCCGCAGGTGCGCGAGGCGTTCGGCCGCCGCCCAAGCCAGGGACAAGCCGTCGAAGGTGCTGGTGCCGCGGCCGACTTCGTCCATCAGCACCAGGCTGCGTTCGGTGGCATTGTGCAGGATGTTCGCGGTTTCGCTCATTTCCACCATGAACGTCGAGCGTCCACCGGCCAGGTCGTCGCTGGAACCGATCCGGGTGAAAATCCGGTCCACCAGGGACAATTCGCAACTGGCAGCCGGCACGAAACTGCCAATGTGCGCCAGCAGCACGATCAACGCGGTCTGGCGCATGTAGGTGGATTTACCGCCCATGTTCGGGCCGGTGATTACCAACATGCGGGTGTTGTCGTCCAGGCTCAGGTCGTTGGCCACGAACGGCGTGGTCAGTACTTGCTCGACCACCGGATGACGACCTTGGCTGATGCGCATGCACGGCTCGCTGACGAAGCGTGGGCAGTTGAGGTCCAGGTTCAGCGCGCGTTCGGCCAGGTTGCTCAGCACGTCCAGTTCCGCCAGGGCACCGGCGGTGTCCTGCAACGGGGGGAGTTGGCTGATCAGGTCTTCGAGCAGCGCTTCGTAGAGCATCTTCTCCCGGGCCAGGGCGCGGCTCTTGGCGGACAGCGCCTTGTCTTCGAACGCCTTGAGTTCCGGGGTGATGAACCGCTCGGCACCCTTGAGGGTCTGGCGGCGAACATAATCGGCCGGGGCTTGCTCGGCCTGCTTGCTCGGCAATTCGATGAAATAACCGTGGATGCGGTTATAGCCGACCTTGAGGTTGGCCAGTCCGGTACGGGCTTTTTCCCGGGCTTCGAGGTCGATCAGGAACTGGCCGGCGTTCTCGCTCAGCGCTTGCAGTTCGTCGAGTTCGGCGTCGTAGCCGGTTTTCAGCACGCCACCGTCGCGGATCACCGCCGGCGGGTTGTCGATAATGGCTTTTTCCAACAGCGCGGCCAGCTCCGGGTAGGTGCTGGTGGTTTGTGCCAGTTGTTGCAGGTGCGGTGCTTCGAGGTCGGTCATCGCCACCTGCAGTTCAGGCAACGCGCCGAGGGCATCGCGCAAGCGCGCCAGGTCACGGGGACGGGCGTTGCGCAGGCCGATACGGGCGAGGATCCGCTCGATGTCGCCGATTTCCTTGAGCTGCGGTTGCAACTGCTCGAAGCGATAACGATCGAGCAGGCAGGTAATGGAGGATTGACGCGCCAGCAGCACGGTCAGGTCCCGCAGCGGACGATTCAACCAACGGGTCAGCAAGCGGCTGCCCATGGCGGTCTGGCAGCGATCGACCACCGATTGCAAGGTGTTGTCGCGCCCACCGGCCAGGTTGGTGTCCAGCTCCAGGTTGCGGCGGCTCGCGCCGTCCAGCACCACGGTGTCATCCAGGCGTTCGTGCCGCAAGCTGCGCAAGTGGGGCAGGGCGGTGCGCTGGGTTTCCTTGGCGTAGGCCAGCAGGCAACCGGCCGCGCCGATGGCCAGGGTCAGGTTCTCGCAACCGAAGCCCTTGAGGTCCTGGGTGGAAAACTGCTGGCAGAGACTTTTCAACGCCGAGTCGCGCTCGAAATCCCAAGGCGCCCGACGACGTACGCCTCGGCGTTTTTCTGCCGGCAAGTCTTTGGGCCAGTCATCGGGAATCAACAGCTCTACCGGATTGACCCGCTCAAGCTCCGCCAGCAGGTTTTCCCAGCCCTTGATTTCCAGCACCGAGAAATTGCCACTGGTGATGTCCAGGACCGCCAGGCCGAACAGGCGTTCGTCGCCCAGCACCGCGGCGATCAGGTTGTCCCGGCGTTCATCCAGCAAGGCTTCGTCACTGACTGTACCCGGTGTGATGATCCGCACGACTTGGCGTTCCACAGGCCCTTTGCTGGTGGCCGGGTCGCCGACTTGCTCGCAGATCACCACGGATTCGCCGAGCTTGACCAGCTTCGCCAGGTAACCTTCTGCCGCGTGGTAAGGAATCCCACACATCGGAATCGCCATGCCCGCCGATTGCCCACGCGCCGTCAGGGTGATGTCCAGCAGCTTGGCGGCTTTCTTCGCGTCCTCGTAGAAGATCTCGTAGAAGTCGCCCATGCGGTAGAACATCAGTTGATCGGGGTGCTGGTTCTTCAGGCGCCAGTATTGCTGCATCATCGGCGTGTGGGAGGACAGGTCGTTCACGGCGGTATTCATGGGTGTCAGGGAAGCTCGTTGAAAGGTGTGGGGCAAAAGGAGGGGCATTGGCCCGGCTTTTCCGCGATGGGCGCAAGGTTAACATGGGTGGTCGGGGGGGACCCAGGGGATGACTGTTTTTGGGATTGGGTGAATATCCGTTGCTGCGGTAACGGCTACTTAGGGTTCCGCCCTGACGGCGGCTCACTTTTGAAGAGCCCGGAAGCCGGCCCAGTCAAAAGTAAGCAAAACGCTTTTGCCCCACCACTCGGTGCCTCGCCTAGGCTCGGCATGCCTGAACGAAGGCATTGCTCCGTGGGCCGCCGCGAAGGGCCATCCATGGCCCAGCGCGGCTAACCCGGCATCCATGCCGGGTTGCCCACTGCGCAATACCTTCGTTCAGCCAGCGTGGTTAACGGGGCGCCCCAGATCAAAAACAAAACCGAGGCGGCCTAATAGCCGACCTGACTCTCCGGTCGTACACCCATCATATCTGTGGGAGCAAAGCTTGCTCGCGAGGCGGCCTGACAGCCGGCCTGGCTCTCCCGGTCGTACCCCCATCAGATCTGTGGGAGCAAAGCTTGCTCGCGAGGCGGCCTGACAGCCGGCCTGGCTCTCCCGGTCGTACACCCATCAGATCTGTGGGAGCAAAGCTTGCTCGCGAGGCGGCCTGATAGCCGACCTGGCTCTGGCATCTGGACTCCGATCCAATTGTGGGAGCGAGCTTGCTCGCGATGACGGTTGCCAATACAACTTAGTTGTAACTGGACTACCGCTATCGCGAGCAAGCTCGCTCCCACAGTGATGACTCGGGTTTCTCTTAGGTCTCGGCTTGCATCATGAGTGCCTACCTCACCTCAACCACATCCAACGCCCGGTTCGCCAGCAACTGACTCAGCTCGATCATCTGTTGAACCCCCAGCAAGATATTCCGCCGCGAGCCCTTCAGGTCGAATGCCAGGTCACTGACCATGGCATTGGCCGAGGCCAGGGTTTCGCTGAGGTTGGCGAGCAGGCATTCGGCGTCGACGTTGGGGGCGATGATGAAAAGGGTGTCGGGCGTGTCAGCGGTTTCCTTGTCGGTTTTCGGCTTGAGGTAATAGTCCAGGGCGCGGGTGGCCGCGTCGTCGAGTTTCTTGGCGTTGGCCGATTGGCTGCGGGAGACGTGATCGTTTGGGGGATTTGGAGTGTTCTTCGGCATTGTTTGGATCCTTGAAGTTGAGCCACCACTCACTCGCGACTAAACGAGGGGGTGGCAGCTGTACGCAGGTTAGTCGACCGGGGATCCAAGGAACCGGCGCGCCCGAGGGCGCCCTGCGCACAGCCACCATTGAGTGCAGGAAGTACCTGACTGAATGGAGCAATGAGCACCTTGGAATACCGAGCGACTAAACCCGATCACTGATGGGCAGTGACAGGATCAAAAGTACCGGTGGCCCCCAAGGCGCACAAGCCGGCGGATTCTGGCGTAGTTGTAGGCAGAGGCGCAAGAAAACGTAGCCTTGCGTCGCATATTTGAAGGACGGCTTTGGAGCCTTTTCCCAACGGCGTGTAGGGCGATTCCGTGGCGAGGGAGCTTGCTCCCGCTGGGCTGCGCAGCAGACCCTTTTGTGAGCGCTTCGCACTCAAGCGGGAGCAAGCTCCCTCGCCACAATGAATGCAACTGGTTGGAATTGCGTGTTTATGCAAAACAGCATTTGTCTTCTGCGAAAAGAACAAGCACTATGCGCGTTATGCAAAAACGCAACGTTTCTTCCGTATTAAGAGCATTGCTCGATCAGCACGGGATCTCCCCCACGGAGCTTCACCGGCGTACCGGCGTGCCTCAGTCCACCCTCTCGCGGATCCTCAGCGGCAAGATTGTCGACCCTTCGGATAAACACATCTCGAAGATCGCCGAATACTTCGCCGTGAGCACCGACCAGTTGCGCGGGCGCGCGGACGTTGCGCCCGCCGGCAATGCCCGCCGCGACGAGCCGCATTCCGAACTCAAGGACATAAGCCTGTGGGACGACGAAACACCTGTCGAAGAAGACGAGGTGTCGGTCCCTTTTCTGCGCGAGGTTGAATTGGCTGCTGGATCAGGAAGATTCGTCATCGAGGAAAGCGAGCGCTCAAGCCTGCGCTTTGGCAAGCGCAGCCTGCGCCACAATGGGGTGCAGTTCGACCAGGCCAAGTGCGTGACGGTGCGCGGCAACAGCATGTTGCCGGTGCTGCGCGACGGGGCCACGGTTGGGGTGAATGCGGGCAAATGCGGGATCGGCGATATTGTCGACGGTGACCTCTACGCCATCAATCACAACGGCCAACTGCGGGTGAAGCAGCTTTACCGCCTGCCCACCGGCATCCGCCTGCGTAGCTTCAATCGCGATGAACACCCGGATGAGGACTACACCTTCCAGGAAATGCAGGATGAGCAAATCGTCATCCTCGGTCACGTCTTCTGGTGGGGCATGTACGCCCGTTAACCCCTCCACTGTCAGATAAAACCCGCCGTCGTGCGGGTTTTTTTTCGCCTCCTGAAAACCCGCGACCCCCGTATTTACGAGAGCCCCATGCATTTACGCATTCATCACGCATAAATAAATGCATTTGCGCATTGACTGGATATGCATCCATGCATATTCTGTGTCCAAGCCGCTCGACAAAGCGGCTGGCAACGAAGCTCTTTAGTTCCACCAACAGGCAGCGATGAACCGGCCTTAACGGTTCAGAGGGTTGGCAACTGACCCGGGTGTGCAGCGTAAAGCACCAGAAGCAGTTATCCGGCGGGCAGGGACCGCGGTCGGAAGAACAATTTGAATGGATCCGTACCGCGCCAGTCGCGCCGAAAGATCAAGCGCATTACTGAAAAGCCTGGGCAACCGGGCTTTTTGGAATGCCTGTGCCGTGAGGCACTTCAAATAAGTAAGGAGACTCCTATGCACTCACTTTTAAAGGCTCAGGAGGTGTTCAGATAAAAACCTGTATCGACGCTCGCAAAAAACCAACTCATTTAAAGGAAGAAAATTGATGAAAAAAATAATCAGCGTACTGATCGCAACAATCCTGGCGACCCAGGCGATCCAAGCCATTGCTGAAACCTCACCTGTCGGTTCCTGGCAATTCGCTTACTACCACGTTCCGGGCGGTGGTTTTTATGCCAACCAAACGATCTGTTTCAAAGCAGACAATACCTGGTACTCGAGTTCGCAGGCCGGCTGGAAGGGCGCATGGTTCCAGAACGGGGACGATCTCCAATGGAATGGGAGTGTGCCAATGCCGGGTGCAGGGAGCGCCAACAATCTCGCGACCATTGCCATGGGTAAGTTAGCCGTCGCTGGTTCGATGTCGGGTAACTACGCGGAATGGGCCGCACCCAGTGCGCTACCGCTGTCTTGGGACAGGCACTACACCTACACCATGACTTACAAAGGCGCGACCTGTGCTGCGCCAAAGTGATGTCCGCCTTCAATGACCTGACAAACATTTGAACGCCATTTCTAGCAACTTAATGGGTTGCACCGACCCACATCTCATTCAACTTCAAACAACTTACCCGCCCAATCTTAATCACCCCAGGAAACGAGACATGACAAACGAGCAACAAGCGTTGCTGGACATGCCGATCTGGCTGGTCATCGTGCTCGCCCTGGTGGGCGGGGTGTCCGGCGAGATGTGGCGCGCCGACAAGGAGGGCGCCCGTGGCTGGCCGTTGCTGCGCCGCGTGGTTCTGCGCTCCGGTGCCTGCGTGGTCTGCGGCGTATCGGCAACCATGCTGTTGTATGCCCTCGGGATGTCGATCTGGAGCGCTTGCGCCCTGGGTTGCCTGACCGCCATGGCCGGTGCCGATGTGGCCATCGGTCTTTACGAGCGCTGGGTCGCCAAGCGGATCGGCGTGTGCGAAGTCCCACCGCGAGACCTTCCTCCCGACCAGCAGTGAACAGCGCTGATCCCTACACAAGGAGGCGATCAATGCCCGTCCTTATCGAAAAACCCTCGCAGTTGTTCTCGGCCATTGCCCAGACGCTGCGCGCCACTTATCCCACCTTGAAAGTCGGCAGCCCTCAGGAGTTCGATGGCACCGACGATCAACCCTGGATACTGATTGCCATCGAGCGTGATGCACCCGGCCACCGCGCCAACGACGGGCGTATCGCCCATGTCCTGACGGTTTCCCTGCAAGTGGTCATGGCCGTTCCGGGATGGGAGGCCTGCGATTTGGCCGCTGAGCTGAAGCACTTGGTCATGGATAACCGCTGGGGTCTGTCGGGCGATCAATGCGACTTGCCCACGGAGATCGATGGCCTGCCATCCACGTTTATCAACCTGACAAGGCCATACACCGCCTGGACCCTTTCCTTCAGCCAAACCCTGTACCTCGGCCCGACGCTGTTGGATGACCCGTTGGGCATCCCGAAGTTTGCCCGCACCTGGGAAGTGTCGAACATCGACGACCCTGACCAATACACCGCACTCGAGGGCTGAGCCATGTTTGATGCGCTGTTACGGATGCATCTGGGGCCGATCATCGAGCGTCTGGCGCAGATGGAAACCGAGCTGGAAGACTTGCATCGACGTGCGGAGAGTTTTTGCCGCATCGGCGTTTGCCAGGAAGTCGACGCGGCCAGCAACACCTGCAAAGTCAGCCATGGCGGACTGCTCACGCCGGCGATCCGCTTTTTCAACCCGAGCGCCGGCGCCCAAAGCGAGTCGCGGATTCCCTCCGTGGGCGAGCAATGCCTGTTACTCAACCATGGCGGCGGCGAAAGCGGCGGGCAGGCGGTGGCGTTGTTTGGCCTCAACGGCGGTCAGTTCCCGCCCGTCTCGACCCAGGCCTCGCTGACGCGTCGCCTCTATCAAGACGGCACGGAAAATGGCTACGACCACGCCAGCCATGTCCTGCATTGGAGGAACGGCCCGGCGACGTTCAGCGGTTCCCGTGAATCGCTCCAGTTGAGCATAGGCCCATCGAGTCTGGTGATGACGCCGCAAATCATCGAATTAAAACTCGGCGCCGTCGGCATTCGTCTCGACGCCTCCGGTGTGCACCTGAGCGGCCCCGTGGTGGATCACCAGGGACGCGTCATCAGCACCGCATAAGAGATTTCCTCATGATTGGAATCGATCGAAATACCGGCGCCACGGTCGACGACTGGCTGCAGTTCGTGCAGCGCGCCACCCGTGCCTTGACCACGCCGTTGGGCACCCGCCAGAAGCGCCCGTTGTATGGCTGCGCACTGACCCAGTTGCTGGGGCAGAACCTCGGCGACGACCTGTTGATCCTCGCCCAGAGCCATGCGGCCCAAGCGTTCTACAACCCCCATAACGGCATCGACGATTTCGAGCCCCAGGTCATCGTCGCCAGCCGGCACGGTGCCGGATTGCTGCTGCGTTTCGCCGGCACCTGGAAAAACCGCAAACAGACTTTCGAGGTGGTGACATGAGCATGTTGATACCCGGCCAGAACCAACTGGCCGAACCGGCCATCGTCACCGTCGAAGCGTTCGAGGACTTGCTCGCCGAGTTCAAGACCTTTGTGGTCGAGTACGTCGCCGCACGCTCGCCCGCCAGCGCCGTCAAGTTGGTGGACAGCCTCGAGAACGAAAGCGAACTGCTGACCCTGGCCCTCGAGGCGTTCTGTGTCCGGCTGCAAACCCACGAACGCAAATACAACGCCCGCATTAAGCAGATGTTGGCGTGGTGGGCCACCGGCACCAACCTCGACGCTCGCCTCGCGGACATGGGGCTCGAACGCCAGTTGCTCGACCCGGGCGACCCGGCGGCGTTCCCGCCCGTTCCCCCGGTCTACGAGAGCGATGACGATGCGCGGTTGCGCTACTACCTGGCGCCCCATGCGCCGGCGGCTGGCTCGCGCATGCAGTATCGGCGGGAGATTTTTACCCTGGGGCAGCGTCCCGTCGTAAAAGTCGAGAACGCCTCGGCGGGTGTGGTGACGGTCACCTACACCTTCGACCCGGACAGCTACGCCGCCCAGATCAAGGACGGTAACGGACGCCGTACCGCGCCCGGCGAAGTCACGGTCACGGTGCTGTCTCGCGACGGCGATGGAACGCCGTCCGAAGCGTTGCTCGACGGCGTCCGCGAGCACTTCGCCCGACCGGATGTACGACCCGAGACGGACTTGGTCATCGTGCAGGCCGCGCAAATCAAACCTTACAAGATCCGCGTCGTGGCGAAGATCAATCCCGGGCCTGACTCGGGCCTGACCCAGGTTGCCGCACAGCAGCAATTGCAGGAATACGCCGAGGCGTGTCATCGCCTGGAAGGCCGAGTGGACCCGAGCTGGATCGACTACACCCTGCACAGCGCTGGCGCGGTTCAACTGCAGATTCTCGAACCGCTTGCGCCGATTGTGACGACGGCTTTCCAGGCGCCGTACTGCACGGGCGTCGAGGTCGAGGTGGATACGTTATGAGTGACGACACATCTCGACCGAACCTGTTGCCGGTCAATAGTTCACCGCTGGAGCGGGCGCTGGATCTTGGGTTTGCCCGGCTGTTGGAACGCATCGATCCGCCGTTTCCCGAACTGATGAACCCGGCGGCCACGCCTTTGGCGTTTTTGCCTTATCTAGGAGCCGACCGCGGTGTCAGTGAATGGAGTTCCGAGGCGCCCGAAGCTGAGAAGCGCCTGACCGTTGAGCTCGCCTGGCCCACCGCTCGGCAGGCCGGGACGCGAAAGGCGCTGGAAAATGCGGCCAAGGGGTTGCAGCTAATGCCTGAAGTGCGCGCCTGGTATGAGCAAACGCCACCGGGCCCGCCCTACAGTTTTTCCGTCAGGGCATTTACCGAGCAGCCCTACAGCGAAGCCATCGACGCCCGTCTCGACCGTCGCCTGGCCGACGCCAAAAGCGAGCGTGACACCTTGAAGGTGTCTGTCGGCTTGAGCGCATTTGGCCGTCACGTCATCGGCGCCGCGACGCTGTGCGGCGAGCTGACCACGGTTTATCCGATCGTCATCGAAGGCCTCGAAGCCTCGGGCCAGGCCTTCATGGCCGCCGGGCTCTACACCGTCGAAACCTCCACTATTTATCCACAGGGGTCCTAAATGGCCGACTACTACACCCTGCTCACCGATGCGGGGATCGCCTACGAAACCGCCTGCAAGGCGGCGGGCACGCCGATCAAACTGTCGCAGATTTCCGTCGGTGACGGTGGCGGCGCCGAATACAACCCGGCCGCTACGGCGACGGCGCTCAAGCGCGAAGTCTGGCGCGGGCCGCTCAATGCGCTGTTCCAGGATGAAAACAATCCAAGCTGGCTGCTGGCCGAAGTCACCATCCCGTCCGACGTGGGCGGCTGGTATGTGCGTGAGGCCGGGATTTGGACCGATACCGGGATTCTCTATGCGATTGTCAAATATCCGGAGTCGTTCAAACCGGTGTTGGCGACGTCCGGTTCGGGGAAAGAGTTTTATATCCGATCGATTTTCGAGACCAGCAATGCCGAGCTGGTGACGTTGCTGATTGACGATACGGTGGTCAAGGCGACACGGGCTTGGGTTGCAGGTTACGTCGCTGATGAGCTTGCCAAGCTCGACAGGAAGCAGTCGGTGCGGGTGGCGACGACGGCCAACATTGTCTTGAGCGGTGCGCAGGCGATCGATGGTGTTGCGGTGATCGCCGGGAATCGGGTCTTGGTCAAGTCACAGACGTTGGC
Source organism: Pseudomonas sp. OA65 (assembly GCF_017498305.1). Classification (NCBI taxonomy): domain Bacteria; kingdom Pseudomonadati; phylum Pseudomonadota; class Gammaproteobacteria; order Pseudomonadales; family Pseudomonadaceae; genus Pseudomonas; species Pseudomonas sp. OA65. The sequence continues at coordinate 43,366 of NZ_JAGDEZ010000017.1, read as the reverse complement.
GAAAGACAACGGTATCTACGTTGCCGCGAACGGCGCCTGGGTTCGGGCGAAGGATGCCGATGCGAGTGCCGAAGTGACTTCAGGATTGATTGTCTCGGTGGAGGAGGGCACGACGCTTGGCAATACGATCTGGCAGTTGATTACCGATGGTGTGATTGTGCTGGGCACTACGGCGTTGGCGTTTCAGAACATCACGCAAGGGTTTGCGCCGCTCAATTCGCCCGTGCTGCTGGGCGTCCCGACTGCCCCGACTGCTCCTGTCAGCAACAACAATCAGCAGCTCGCGACGACTGCCTTTGTGCAGCGTGCGCTCGGCAACCATTCAAGCATTGGTGGGTTGGACGCGAGTACCGTTCTGACCGCGGATGCTTTTGGTAAGTCGTTCATCATCAATTCGGCCAACCCAGTGAACATCACCTTGCCGAAGGCAAGCACGGGCTTCAATGGCGGCACCATCAACCTGCTGAACGTGTCGACCGGTACTGCAACTATTGTCCTGCAAGGTACGGATTATGTGGCAGGTATTGCTGCCAATCAGTTGGTGCTCAAGACGATGGACAGCATCACGTTGTCGACCGGCGCGGGAATCACTTGGTATGCGGAGAACGGATCGGTTCCGGATGCGTTGTCTACTGCGTTCAATGGAGGGGTTCGGGCTGTCATGGCTCGTTATGGCCTGGGGGGCTCTGCCTACAGCTACACCGGGAGTATCGATAGCCTCGTGGAAAACGGTGTGTTTCTAGTCAGCGCTTCGACCACGGGAACGAAGCCGGAATATCCCCCACAGCAGGGCACGGGGCAGATTCCCCAGGGCACCGTGTTCCACATGGAGCGGGGCAGCAGCAACATGGCTACGCAGGTTTGGGATTCGTTGGTGAATTCCATCCTACCGATTACTTGTATACGTACTCGTACTGCTAGTGGTGTCTGGACTCCTTGGGCGCAGATATGGAGCAGCAACAACACTCCTAAACAAGCTAACCCGCTCGATCTGACCCCGGGCGCAATGCTTACTCCAGGGGCGTTTGGAGTGGGCCGCGCAATCGTTGGTACCGCGCTGGATTTGAATGACTACACGATACCGGGTGATTACCTGACAGCCACGTCAGGCCAGCTCAACATCCCGCCCGGCTGGAGCCCTACACGACGTTACGGCCTCAGGGTTTCCGGCCTGTCCAATGCCGGCGAGCGTCTGACACAAACGCTGATTGGGGGAATGTCGGGGGATGAGGTTGGCATGGCGGTCCGCGCGCGTCGTGAGGATGGGCAGTGGAAAGACTGGGAGGAAATTACAACCAGTCGACACGGTCCTTTCAAGGCAACTCAGACTTATAAGGCCGCCGGGGTGTTTACCTGGGCAGTGCCAGCTGGCGTCAGGAAGGTCTGGGTGACGGTATTCGGCGGTGGTGGCGGTGGCGGGCGCTTCTCCCACGGCGGAGGCGGCGGAGGTGGCGGCGGGATTGCCGAAGGGTTGGTAGACCTGACCGGCGTTTCCTCTGTCACGGTTACTGTCGGCGCTGGTGGGGCTGGCTGGGCCGGAAGTGATGGCGACGGAGCGCCTGGCAATGCATCGTCTTTCGGCAGTTTCATGAGTGCCACGGGCGGCGCTGGTGCGTCGAAGTGGTGGGGCGGCCCAGCAGGCTTTGGATCAGGTGGAGATATCAATACCACCCTGGGCTCGGGTGGACACGCCACTCGCCACGATAATGGGACTTCCATATACGGCGGCGGACATGGCGCCGGCGGCCGGGGTTACGGCGCAGGGGCAGGTTCGATTGGCCAGGCCGGTACGTCCAGTACGCTTGCCGGCAGTGGCGGGGGCGGCGGCAATGAAAACGGCAACGGCGGCAATGGGTCGCCCGGCCAAGTAGTTATCAGATGGTGATCAACATGTGGGCATTGATACAAGACAGCGTTGTGCATGAGGTGACGGAGGTCGATCCCGCAGGACGTTTCCACCCGGATTTGATGTGGAAGCCATGCGGCGAAGAAGTCAGGCACGGATGGCGGTACGACGGGGAGGCATTTGTCGAGCCGGTGAGGGAGGGTGACTCCCTGGCCGCCAGCGAGCGAGCCTGGCGCGACGCGCAGATGCACGCCAGCGAGTGGCTCGTGACACGTCATCGAGATGAACAGGACTTGAAACAGGCGACTACCCTGACGGACGCTCAGTTTTCCGAATTGCTTATCTACCGGCAGGCCCTCCGGGATTGGCCGCAGTCACCTAGTTTCCCCGACAGCCAGTACCGCCCCGTCGTGCTGCCCTGGTTCGCCAGCCAAACCCAATAAATCGCCCCGCACCACGGGGCATTTTTTTGACCGTCAAATTTCAACAACACCCAAGAGCCCCTTCCCCAGGGGCTTTTTCATATATGGAGACAAACCCAAATGGCACTACGCCAAACCTACACCGTGCTCCTCCCATTCCCCACCGGAGGTGGGCACTGGTCTACCGCCGGCCAGGAGCTCGACCTGCTTGACGTCGAGGCCAACGCCTTGCACAGCGCCGGTCGCCTGGCGCTGAAAAAAACCGAAGTCGTCGAACCGGCTTCTGCATCCAACCCGGCCAAAAAGGCCACCACCAAGAAGGCTGAATAACCATGGCTGAGGTTTTGAACTTCGAGCACAACGGCATTACCGTCAATGCCACCGAATCTCCCGAGGCCATGGGTGGCCTGGGTGACAACGTCATCGGTCTGGTCGGCACCGCGCCGAATGCCAACCCGCTGATTCCGAAAAACACCCCGTTCCGTATCAACAGCTTCACCACCCAGGCCCAGCTGGACCCGACCGGTGCCGAGGCGGGTACGTTGTTCCAGGCGGTCTACCAGATCCTCAAAGTGGTCAAGGTGCCGGTCTATGTGGTCATCGTCGAAGAGGGCGCGACCCTGGCCGACACGCAGAACAACGTGATCGGCGGCATCGAGGCGCAGACCGGGCGCAAGTTGGGCCTGGCCGCGTTGAGTGGCGTCGCGGAAGACCTGACGATTATCGGCGCGCCGGGCTTCACCGGCACCAAGGCCGTGGCCAGCGAATTCGCTTCGTTTGGCAAGCGCATCAAGGCCCGCGTGGTGCTCGATGGCAAGGATGCCTCGGTCGCCGACCAGGTGACCTACAGCCAGGAGCTGGGCGGCGCCGACCTCGGTTTCGACCGTTGCCTGGTGGTGCACAACATGCCGGCCGTGTACTCCAAGGCTGCGAAGAAAAACGTCTTCCTGGCCCCGTCGAGCCTGGCGATTGCCGCGCTTGCCAAGGTCAAGCAATGGGAGAGTCCGGGCAACCAGGTGACCTTCGCCGAAGACGTTTCCCGCACCGTGGAATACAACATCCTCGACACCTCCACCGAAGGCGATCTGCTCAACCGCTACGGCGTCAGCTACTACGCCCGGACCATCCTCGGCGGCTTCTCGCTGTTGGGTAACCGTTCCATCACCGGCAAGTTCATCAGCTACGTCGGTCTGGAAGATGCCATCAGCCGCAAGCTGGTGAAGGCCGGCCAGAAAGCCATGGCAAAAAACTTGACCAAATCGTTCATGGACCAGGAGGTCAAGCGCATCAACGACTGGCTGCAAACCCTGGTGGCCGACGAAACCATTCCCGGCGGCAGCGTGTACCTGCACCCGGAACTGAACAGCGTCGAGAAGTACAAGAACGGCACCTGGTACGTGGTCATCGACTACGGCCGCTACGCGCCGAACGAACACATGATTTATCAACTCAATGCCCGCGATGAAATCATCGAGCAGTTCCTGGAGGACGTTCTCTAATGTTTACCAACCGCGTAAGACAGGCCATCGCGGCCACCCTGCAGGGCCTGCCGTTGTCGGCGACCGTGGAAGATTTCACCCCGCCGAAAATCGAATTCGACATGGAAGAGATGCGTGGCGGCCGTTTCATTGGCGAGGAAATGGCCAAGGGCGGCAAGGTGCTGACGGCCAAGCTGACGCTGCAAGGCCTCGGTCCGGAAGTCATGCTGGCGCTGGGTGTGACGGTGGGCGAGGACATTCTGCTCAACGTGCGTGAAGCCGGCCAGGACCAGGACGGCAACACCTGGTTCACCTATCACACGGTGGGCGGCAAGTTGAAATCCCTCGAGGAAACCCCGCTGAAAATGAACGAGAAGCCCAAGACCAATCTTGAGCTGTCCTGCCGCACTTACAACCGTCTGGAAAACGGCGTCCCGGTGATCGACATCGACGTGCGCACCCAGAAGTTCGTGCTCAACGGCGTCGACATTCTTGGCGATGCACGCCGTGCGGTGTTGCTGCCTTAAACAAACCAGCTGGCTAGACACAGTCCCTGTGGGAGCGGGCTTGCTCGCGAAGAGGCCATCAGCTTCAACAGCAATGTTGACTGACACACCGCTTTCGCGAGCAAGCCCGCTCCCACAGGTGGCTCGTCCACGCTGCTTCACCAAGGAATTGATTTCATGTCCTGGATGCCCCCTACCCATGAGCTGCTGTCGCCGATCACCGGTGACGATGGCTCGCAGATCGAGCAGCTCCCACTCAAGCCGCTGTACTACGCCGCGCAAAAAGACGCCCTGGCCCGCGCTGGCGATGACGAAGACGAGCAGTTCTTCGAGCTGGCCAAACTGGCGACCGGCCTGTCGGTCAAGGAACTCGACCAGCTCAAGCGCCCGGACTACGTGAGCATTGCCCAGTACGTGCATGAAATGTCCACGCGCCCGGCGTCGTACTTCCTGGATGATCCACAGGTCGATCCCGACCAAGTGCAGTTGCTGCAACCGCTAGACATCGCTGGCCGTAGCATGACTGCGCTGACCCTGGAAATGCCGGTACTGCGCGCCACCAAGGCCATGAAGAAACTGAAGACGGCCAAGGAACGCGCCGAGTTCATCACCGCCCATTGCACCGGCCTGATGATTCCCGATCTGGGCCTGCTGACCGTGCCCGACTGGACACAACTTCAGGTACGCATCGACGATTTTTTAAACAAACCGGCGGACTTCTTTCGGAGCGCGACATCGAAGTGATCCTCGATGTGGTGCCGCTCATTTACTCGGTAAGTGAGGCGGAAATTCTGGAGTGGGACGCCGGCAAGGCCTTGCGCCGCTACGACATCGCGATCACTCGCCTTGGCGTGAAACAGGAGTAGAGCGGGATGGCGGACGATAGATATTCGCTCAAATACGCAACCTTCAATGAGCCTGGGTTGGCGTTCGGTAATGTCAGCCTCACCAGTGGCGTGTCGGCACAAGGCGCGTTCGCCAGGGATCAACTGGCGAGTCTCGATCTGGCGCTGGAAAAACTCGGGCTCAAGCTCGGGTTGCTGACCACGGCGATCGAGTCGCTGACCGTGAAGCTTTCGGCGCAACGATTGTTCTCCCAAACAATGGGAACCGGCGCCAAGGGCGAGTCGGCGGGTGAGTCAAAGGGCAAGTCCAGTGGCGGTATTGAACCACCGGCGCTGCTCAAACCTGCGATAGCGATGGACTCGGCCATGGCCGATCTGAAGCAGGTCACCGGATTTACCCCTCGCCAGATCGAACAGACGACTGAGTCAACCCGGCATGTCGCTACCGCCAAGCTGGTGGCGGCCGGGGGCACCACGGCGGTTGAAGTGGTGAAGATGCAAAGCCTGGCGGCCAGCAAAGGGATCGGCAACGATTTAGCCAAGGCCTCGGACCGACCGTCGGAGCTGTCGCGTTTCGCCTCGGATGCTGCCGTCATCGCGACGGCAACCAAGAGGCCGGCCATGGAGGTTGCCGAGATGCTGGCCGACTGGCGCATCTCCATGAAGCTCAACGGTGCTCAAGCCTTTGACTTGGCGGATGCAACCAACCAGTTGGGCAAGCTACCCGATGGTGCGAAACCGGCAGAGATCGGCGCGGTCTTGCAGCGTGACGGTGCGGCTGCAACGACGGCAGGCCTGGCCCCTGCCCAAGCCGCAGCGGTGACGGCGGCATTGCTCAATACCGGGACCAAACAAGCGGAAGCCGGCGTGGCGCTGGATAGCTTCGCGACGGCCCTGGGCAAGGGTGGTCAAGTCTCCGCCACCGAGCAAACGGCCTGGAAACAGTTAGGCCTGGAGCCCACGGCGGTGGCGAGCGGCTTGCGTGACAAGGACACGGCGCCTGGCACGGTGATGACGGTGCTGGCGGCCTTGAATGCGCAACCGGCCGAGAAGCGCTCGGCCCTTGCCACCACGCTCTTCAGCCATGGCGATGAAGCCGTGCTGCGCATGGCGCAGAAGCTGACCGATGTGAACGCGGCTTTCTTGCAGGTGAAAGACCCAGGCCAATACGCCACTTCACAATTGGGCAACGACGGTTCGGTGCGGCAGGATGCATTGGCGCTGTCGAAAACCCATCAAGGCCAACTGAATATCCTCAACGCCCGTAATGAGCGTTTGTCCTTGGCCACGGGAAACGCGCTGATGCCTTCGGCGGGTAGCTCATTTCAGGGGCTGGGTTCGCTGGCCGATGGCATGAGTGAATTGGCAGAGTCCTCACCCAAAGCCGCCGCGGCCATCGTGTTGATCGGCGCGGCGATCAAACCGCTGGTGGGCGCGTTGCTCAAGGCGGTAGGGGATGAGATCTCCAGTCAGGTGGCCAAGCGGGTGTTGGGTAGGGCCGCTCCGCACCTTCCCGGTCGATTGGGTGAAGCGATCTCCGAAGATTTCAGAAATCCTCGGGTGGGCAAGCTGGATACAAGCAATGCCAACCAGCGTCCCGAACCCACGAAAGGGCCGAAAATACGCGTCAGTGCACGAGGTTCGGTGGGGAGCGCGAGACGTTTATCCCTCGGACCAACGGCCTCATTACGCTCGATGACTCGCCGTGCGCCCGGCCCATTGAAAATAGTCGGCGCCGTCGCTGATGTGGCCGAGGGTGTACTGACCGGCGACAAACGGATGATGGGCGCAGGCCTGGGAGCCGCCGGTGGCGGCTGGGCCGGCGCTGCGGCGGGTTCAGCGGCCGGTGCTGCGTTGGGCAGTGTCGTGCCGGTGCTCGGCACGGCCATTGGCGGTGTGATTGGCGGACTGCTGGGCGGCTGGCTGGGGAGCGATGCCGGCGCGTCTCTGGGGGAAAAACTCGTCGCCCCGGTCGACAGGCTCGCCGCTCCGGACCAGGTCAGCAAAGACTTGACCAATGCCCAGACCACCACTCAACAGAACACCCTGACCGCGAACATCTACATCAACGGCCAGGACCAGGCCAGTGCGAGTCAGTTGGCGAACCTGGTCGTGCAACAGATCAGCGGCCAGTTCGGCCTGACATCCATGCCCAACTCACTGGCCATGCGCAGTGACGCGGCCCTGACCGACGGAGGTACGTGATGCGTCAACAAATGGCTCTCGGCAGTTTCATCTTTGGCCTGTCGAGAAATTTTGCGTACCACCAATTGGTGCATACGTCGGACGGTGGCTGGAAAAGCATCGATATCCTCACCAGCAAGCCCAAGTCCAGCCAGATCGGCCAAGGCCTGCAAGGGCTGACGATCACCGGCAAATCGATGTACGCCACCGCCATGGATCGCCTCGATGAGTTGCGCGCGTTGCAGGCGCAGCGCGTCCCACTGCCGTTGGTCGATGGCATCGGCCGCAACTGGGGCCTGTGGCAGATCAACAATGTCACGGAAACCCAGACCGCAATCATTGATGACGGCACGGCGATGGTGGTCGGCTGGGTGGTTGAATTGAAGGAGTTCGCCAATGCGTAGGGTTCGAAGTATTGCCGGTGATTCGGTGAATCTGTTGCTGTACCGCGAGCTGGAACGTTGCGACGACCTCGTCGAGGAGGCGCTCTGGCGTCTCAATCCCGGATTGGCTGAATGGGGCCCGGTATTGCCGGCGGGTGTGTGGGTGGTCTTGCCGGAAGTGGACCTCAAGCCCGTGGCAACCCCACCGGTTTCGGCCTGGGATTAAGGAGGCGACATGGCATTGGGTTTTACGCCTGCGGTGGAGATTTATGGCGCGAACGCCGCGCTGCTCAACGAACGCCTGCTCCAGTGGGAGCATGTCGATGCGGCAGGGATCGAGTCCGATCAACTGACGCTCACCATCAGCCTGGAAGGGCTTGAAGGGTTGCCCAGCCTGGGCGGGAAAATCGGCCTGCGGGTCGGTTATCTGGAGTCGGGGCTGGTGGACAAAGGCGAGTTTGTCATCACCCGGCGCACGCCGTTCCTGTTTCCCCTGCAACTCGTTCTGGTGGCCATGGCGGCGCCGTTCAGCGCGGCGGACCAGACCGGCTTCAAGCAGCGCCGATCCGTCAGCCATGGCCCGACCACCCTGGGGGCGCTGTTTCGTCAGTTGACCTCCAGGCACGGCTTTTCCCCCCGTGTGGCGCCGGACCTCTCACTGATAAAAATCGAGCACATCGACCAGACCAACGAAACCGACATGGGGTTCCTCACGCGCCTGGCCCATCGTTATGACGCCGTCGCCAAGCCGGTCAACGAGTTGTATGTGCTGGCCCGGCGCGGCCAGGCGAAGTCGTTGTCGGGCAAGGTCCTGCCCGAGATGAAACTGTCAGTGACGACGAACAATCGCCCGGGCGACCACGCCTTCATTTCCGCCAAGTTTGATGAAACCGCCCGAGCCAAGTACCAGGGCTGCAAGACCAGTTGGTGGGATCCGGCGGCGGGCAAGCTACGGGTCGAGCAGAGCGGCATCGCGCCGTTCAAGACCCTGCGCCAACGCTTTCAGAGCGCAGACGACGCCCGCGCCGCCGGTGAAGGCGAGGTGCGGAGGATGGAGCGCGAAGCCCTCAAGGTGAACATCGAGTGCCCTGGCAACCCGGGGCTGTCCGCCGAGGGCATCGTACTGCTGGACCCGTCCTGGCCGGACTTCATGCGCGGTCGCTGGTCGATCGACAAGGTCACCGCCAGTGGCGACCGGGAAAAAAGCTACCGCTGCACCATTGACGCGACCTGCCTGGACGCCAAGGGCTGATCCCATTTCCTGTGGGAGCGAGCTTGATTCTGTGGCGAACTATTTTTTGTGGCCACTGAAAAAACCACTGTGGGAGCGAGCTTGCTCGCGATAGCGTCAGCTCAGTCACTTTGATATCGACTGACCCACCGCTATCGCGAGCAAGCTCGCTCCCACAGGTCTCCCTCGACTGCAACTTCTCAATAACTGGAATTCCTCCATGAAGATCACACCGATCCTCACGCAGTTTTTCTGAAGCCGATCCAGCATTGGGACAATCAAGGAGAATGCCATGCTCGTCACGCGAGCCCAACTGCTGCAAATCCTCCCGAGCGCCGGCGCCAATGCCAGCGTTTTTGCACCGGTCCTGAACGCTGCCATGGACCGTTATCGGATCATCAGCGTCAAACGAATGGCCGCGTTCCTGGCCCAGGTCGGTCATGAGTCAGGACAATTGCGTTATGTGCGCGAGCTAGGCAGCGAGCAGTACCTTGGAAAATACGATACCGGAACCCTGGCCGTTCGCCTGGGCAACTCGCCCCAGGCTGACGGTGACGGTCAAAAGTATCGCGGCCGAGGACTCATCCAGATTACCGGCCACGACAACTATCTGCGTTGCAGCCTCGGCCTGTTCGGCGACGAACGCCTGCTGGCCTTGCCTGAGCTTCTTGAACGGCCGCAATGGGCCGCCGAATCCGCCGCCTGGTTCTGGGAGCAGAACGGCTTGAACGAATTGGCCGACCGCGATCAGTTCAACACCATCACCCGTCGTATCAACGGCGGTTTGAACGGTCTGGAGGATCGCCTGCAATTGTGGGCGCGGGCGAAGGAGGTGTTGTGCCAACCTTCGACCTGATGCCCTTTTCATCCCGTGCCCTGGGCGTTGTCGTGTTGCTCGCGCTGCTGGCCGGCGGTTCGGCGCTGCTTGCGTGGCGGTTTCAGGACTGGCGTTACGGTCAGCAACTGGCCCGACTCGCACAGGCCCAGGCCGAAACGCTGAATCAAATTACCCAGGCGGCGGCGATGCAGCAAAAGGCCGAGCAGGACAAGCGCCTGGCCCTGGAGCTACAACTCGCTGCCAGCGAACAAACCCATTACCGAGCCTTGAGCGATGCCCAACGTGACCAGGATCGCCTGCGCGATCGCCTTGCTACTGCCGATGTCCGGCTGTCAGTCCTCCTCGACGCCGACGATGTTGCCGCCGGTTGTGCAGTGCCTGCCGCCGCCCGCGCCGGCGGCATGGATCATGGCGCCCCACGCGCCCGACTTGACCCGGCGCATGCTCAACGAATTATCGCCATCACCGACGCCGGTGACCGCGGATTGATCGCGTTGCAGGCTTGCCAGGCCTACATCAGGGCCCTGGGTCAGTAGTCTGGCGAGCCTTGCAAGCTTCGAGCGCTCGTGTACGGTAGGCCCCAATTGCGTGGAATCAGGAGAGCACCATGGACGACATTACCGAACTGGCCGCGGAACTGGGCAGGCGCCTGCAGCGGCTCAATGCCCATGTGACCACAGCCGAGTCCTGTACGGGCGGGGGGATTGCCGAGGCGATCACGCGGATCCCCGGGAGTTCGGCCTGGTTCGAGGCCGGTTATGTCACCTATTCCAATCGTCAGAAAAGCCAGCAGCTGGATGTGCCCGCCGAGTTGTTTCAGACGGTGGGGGCGGTCAGCCGCGAGGTGGTCGAGGCCATGGCGCTAGGTGCCCAGCGCAAAAGCCTGGCGCGGTTTGCCGTGGCGGTCAGCGGCGTGGCCGGGCCGGACGGGGGCTCGCCGAGCAAACCGGTGGGTACCGTGTGGATCGCCTGGAGGGTTGGCGAGGCGGTGTACAGCGAGCAGAATTTCTTTCCCGGCAACCGCGACGAGGTCCGCCGACAAACGGTGAAGGCCGCGCTAGACGGGCTGTTACAACATGCCGCCGTAGAAATCTCAAATCAGGGGTAGGCGATCCCGGATCGCTGTGGAATAATACTGGCTACTTATACAGGTGTTGGCCGCCAGGCCTTATTGATTACGTGAGGACTTTAATGGACGACAACAAGAAGAAAGCCTTGGCTGCGGCCTTGGGTCAGATCGAACGTCAATTCGGCAAGGGTGCCGTAATGCGTATGGGCGATCAGGACCGTCAGGCTATTCCTTCCATCTCCACCGGCTCCCTGGGCCTGGACATTGCGCTTGGCATTGGCGGTTTGCCAAAAGGCCGAATCGTTGAAATCTACGGTCCTGAATCGTCCGGTAAAACCACACTGACCTTGTCCGTGATCGCCCAGGCCCAAAAAGCCGGCGCGACCTGCGCCTTCGTCGACGCTGAACACGCCCTGGACCCGGAATACGCCGGCAAACTGGGTGTCAACGTCGATGACCTGCTGGTTTCCCAGCCGGACACCGGTGAGCAAGCCTTGGAAATTACCGACATGCTGGTGCGTTCCAACGCAGTTGACGTGATCATCGTCGACTCCGTGGCAGCACTGGTACCAAAGGCTGAAATCGAAGGTGAAATGGGCGACATGCACGTGGGCCTCCAGGCTCGCCTGATGTCCCAGGCCCTGCGCAAGATCACCGGTAACATCAAGAACGCCAACTGCCTGGTGATCTTCATCAACCAGATCCGTATGAAGATCGGCGTGATGTTCGGTAGCCCGGAAACCACCACCGGTGGTAACGCACTGAAGTTCTACGCCTCGGTTCGCCTCGACATCCGCCGTACTGGCGCGGTGAAAGAAGGTGATGAAGTGGTCGGCAGCGAAACCCGCGTCAAGGTCGTGAAGAACAAGGTGGCTTCGCCGTTCCGTCAGGCCGAGTTCCAGATTCTTTACGGCAAGGGCATCTACCTCAATGGCGAGATGATCGACCTGGGTGTGTTGCACGGTTTCGTCGAGAAGTCGGGCGCCTGGTACGCCTACAACGGCACCAAGATCGGTCAGGGCAAGGCCAACTCGGCCAAGTTCCTGGCGGATAACCCGGAAGTTGCCGCGGCCCTCGAGAAGCAGCTGCGTGACAAGCTGTTGAGCCCGGTGGCAGACGTCAAGTCCGTGGCTAATCGCGAGCCCGTTGACGACCTGGCCGACGCTGACATCTGATTGATCCGATGACCGCCGTACTCGATACCCTCGTCGCGGTGCGGCGAACCGCGATGGACCTGCTCGCCAGACGCGAGCACGGTCGGGTCGAACTGACGCGTAAATTGCGTCAGCGCGGCGCAACCGATGAGTTGATCGACACAGCCCTCGACCGCTTGACTGAAGAGGGCTTGCTGTCGGAGTCCCGTTACCTGGAAAGCTTCGTCGCTTATCGTGCTCGCTCCGGCTACGGTCCTTTGCGCATTCGTGAGGAGCTGGGCCAGCGCGGCTTGCAACGCCCGGATATCGAACTCGCCCTGCGCGAAAGCGGTATCGATTGGCAGGAGCAATTGACGGATACCTGGCGTCGCAAGTTCTCAGGGCATTTGCCCATCGATGCACGAGAGCGAGCCAAGCAGGGGCGTTTCCTGGCGTACCGAGGGTATTCCATGGAAATGATCAACCGCTTGTTCAGCGGTCGCGGTATGGATGATTGAATAAAAACGGCCCGCTATTTCGATAGCGGGCCGTTTTTTTATGGGCTCAGGTTACCTTGATCGGCTCCCATGTGAGCGGGTGAGTCTTCTGGGCGGGCTGGGCCCAGTTTTCCGGCAGGTTGATGTAATCCACCAGTTCCCTCAAGCGACCGTGGTTGCGGGCGTTGAAGGCAAACGTCAGCCGTGTCAGATGACTGAACCGGGCCTCGTCATGCTCTTCACCGCTGTAGTCATGTTGGTGAAAACAATCGTTCAGGCACAGGTCGGCAAAATCTACCTGCATCTGCTGCATGGCCTGTTCGCTTAGCTTGTGATGCATGCGGATCACGAACTGATGCTTGAGCCAGCGACTGGAGTGGAAGTTGAGGTAGAACTGGTTGATCTCTTCCACGGCCTCCTCGGCGTTGTACACCAGGCGCATGAGCTTCATGTCTGTGGGCAGGATGTAGCGATTCTCCTCCAGCTGCTCGCGGATAAAATCCAGGGCGCCTTGCCAGAACTTGCCTCCGGGAACATCCAGCAGGACCACCGGTACCAATGGGCTTTTACCGGTCTGTATCAGCGTCAGGACTTCCAGCGCCTCATCAAGCGTGCCGAAACCGCCGGGACAGAGCACCAGTGCGTCGGCCTCCTTGACGAAAAACAGCTTGCGGGTGAAGAAGAAGTGGAACGGTAGCAGGTTCGACGTGCCTTCAACGGTCGGGTTTGCGTGCTGCTCGAAAGGTAGGGTGATATTGAAGCCCAGGCTATGGTCACGCCCTGCGCCTTCATGGGCCGCGGCCATGATGCCACCGCCGGCACCGGTGATGACCATCATGTCCGAGCGGGCCAGCGCAGCGCCCAGCTCTCGGGCCAGGCCGTACAGCGGATGTTCGATGGGCGTTCGGGCCGAGCCGAAGACCGTGACCTTGCGCCGGCCCTTGAATTGTTCGAGCGTACGAAAGGCGTGTTCCAATTCCCTCAGGGCTTGCAGCGTAATCTTGGCATTCCAGCGGTTGTGATCTTCCTGGGCCATGCGCAGCACAGTCAGGATCATGTCACGGTAAATGGGGAGGTTGGGGCTGTCTGGGGATACCAGGTTGAGTTGTTCTTCGACCTTGCGGGTGAGGTCGTGGCCGTGGTTCTCAAAATGACGGCTGAGCAGGTCATTCGGTTTATAAGGCATTCAGCTTCTCCTTCTTAACAGGACCCCGGCCCGAACGAGAGATTCGTCAGGGCCACGACATTCCGTGTGTCGTTGTCAGCCCAGGCATCGGCTGGCGGCTGACCTGGCTTGACGCGGTCTGCGGCAGGGCGACCAAGCCATCCAGCGGGTTCTGTTTTTCCCTTTGATAAAAACAAGCACGCCAAGGTGTTGGCCGGGCAGCCTCTTTCTGCCCGATGCAAATACTTAGAATACTTCTGAATCTAGCCGATCTTTGCTGTCCTGATCATGGCGCTCAAACGTAACTGTTGGCAACCGCTGGATAAACGCACGGCAATATCGCACCGCTCGTCAGATTGCCGACCGGGTGCGTGCCGCTCTGATTAACTGATAATAAGCGTGCCAATGCTAATTGACGCCCAGGGCTGGGCGCCACGTGATGGATTGAAGCGGATCGGGCATGGAGGCGGGAGAAGTGAAAAAGGTGACTTTGGAGCTCGACAGGCAGTTGTACCTGATGCTGCGGGAATCGGCACAGGCCAATCGGGTGAGTCTTGAGGAAGAATGCTGTCGTCGGCTGGGCGGGCGAGCATGGCGCTCGCGCTACCTGCAGGCGCTGGTGGCGGAACTGCGCGCCGACGATGAGCAGCGGCGCGCAAGCTCGGGTTGATTACTTCTTCGTCTTGGCGGGTTTCGGGCAATCCGATTCCTGGAAGCGTTCGGTCGCGACCGGACGGTTGGTCTTAACCTCGGTAAATTCATAACGCATCGTCGCGCCCTTGGCCATCAACTTGCGAAAGCCCGGGTTGGTGCACACCGTGGAGCCCAGTTGGAAATACACGGCCTTGGGGTCTGCGCGCATTTTCTGGGCATGGCTGCTTTGCACGCTGAGGTGGTTGACCAGCTCGGTGCCTTCGACGGTATAACCCTGGTCGAGAATGTCTTCGTTGATCGCCCGCGGCGTGCCGACGCTACTTTCCTTGGCAACGTTCTGCAGCATCTTGTTCAGTTCGAGTTCTTTCAGCGAGGCAGCCTGAGCGCTGAAGGACGTCGCCAGCAGAACGGCAACGGTAGGGACGATAAGGCGCAGCATGAAACTCTCCTGGTTCAGTGACTGGTGGTTCGACCGATCACATGACTGTGCGTTCAGTGGCCGGGGATTATAGGGGAGCCCGTGTGGACGGTACAGGTTCGTGCGCTCTGGTAGACTGCCGGCCTTTATTACCCTGCCGAGTGTTGTTCGTGTCGAGTTTTCCTGTCCGTCGGCGTTGCCCACGATGAATCACGCCCCTAACGCCGTAGCCCGCCTGCGCGACCAGCGCATCGATGAAGGCATCAAGCCGATTCAGGCCCGGGGCTGGCGCGCGCCCCGTTGCAGCGCCTGCAGGGTGATCGAGAGCCATTGCCTGTGCGCCTGGCGTCCGAGCGTCGAGACCCGTTCCGGGGTTTGTTTGATCATGACCAACAAGGAAGTGTTCAAGCCAAGCAATACCGGTTGGCTGATTGCCGATGTAGTGCGTGACAATCATGCGTTCATCTGGTCGCGCACCGAGGTCGATGAGCAATTGTTGGCGTTGCTGAACGATCCGCAGTGGCAACCATACCTGGTGTTCCCCGGCGAATATGTCGAGCCATCGCGAGTCACCCATACGGTGGATCTCGATCACGCCAAGCGCCCACTGTTCATCCTGCTGGATGCAACCTGGACGGAGGCGCGGAAGATGTTCCGTAAAAGCCCGTATTTCGACCGGCTGCCGATCCTGAGCCTGCTGCCCGACAGACTGTCGCGCTACCGCTTGCGTCGTTCGACCCGCAGCGAGCACTTGTGCACCGCTGAGGTGGCGGCGTTGTGCCTGGAGTTGGCGGGGGACAGCGACGCCGCGTCGGCCCTGGATGCCTATTTCGATGTGTTCAGCCAGCATTACCTGGGCGCCAAGGGCCAGCAGGAGGTGAACGTGTCGACCCCGGCCCATGCCGAGTTGCAACCCTTCATTCGTACGCCGCACGCGGTATTGGCCCAATAGTGGCCCATACTGGACACAGGGGCGGCCGTGCTGCTTGACCACCCCGGCTTCGCTGGGCATGCTTGGCGCCGACCAGGGCGCCGCCCACTGTTTGAAACGCTGTGTTTGGCGTTGAACGTGCCCCTGTGGATGCCGCTGCAAGGCGGTGTCTTGAGTTGTCTTGGCGAGGCGCGAATGCATCGGGCCTGCCATTAAAAACAGGATCATTTGAAAAATGGCCACATACGAAATCCTGAT
Source organism: Pseudomonas sp. OA65 (assembly GCF_017498305.1). Lineage (NCBI taxonomy): Bacteria > Pseudomonadati > Pseudomonadota > Gammaproteobacteria > Pseudomonadales > Pseudomonadaceae > Pseudomonas > Pseudomonas sp. OA65. The sequence continues at coordinate 27,508 of NZ_JAGDEZ010000017.1, read as the reverse complement.
TGCCGATGACCACCCGCTTTTCCGCAGCGCGTTGCATCAGGCAGTGACCCTGGGCCTTGGCCCGGCTGTCCGGTTGACGGAGGTGGCCAGCATCGCGGAACTGGAGGCCCGGCTGACAGACAAGGCCGACTGGGACCTGGTGCTGTTGGACCTGAATATGCCCGGTGCCTATGGTTTTTCAGGGCTGGTGCTGTTGCGTGGCCAATATCCACAGATTCCCGTGGTCATGGTCTCGGCCCAGGAAGAAGCCTCGGTGATGGTCAAGGCCCGGGAGTTCGGTGCCAGTGGCTTCATACCCAAGTCCAGTTCCCTTGAAATGATTCAAAAAGCCGTGAAGGCGGTCCTGGACGGCGATGTCTGCTGGCCGCCCCAGGCGTTCGAAGCGGTGAGTGTGTCCGAAGAAGCCAAGGCCGCCAGCGCGGGCCTGGCCAGCCTTACGCCGCAGCAGTTTCGGGTGTTGACCATGGTGTGCGAAGGCTTGTTGAACAAGCAGATTGCCTATGAGCTGAACGTGTCGGAGGCCACCATCAAGGCCCACGTCACGGCGATCTTCCGTAAACTGAACGTCCGCACCCGGACCCAGGCGGCGCTGTTGCTGCAACAACTTGAGTCAATTTCGCCGCAGGCTTGATGCGCTGCTTCACGCTTTTTTGACCGGGTTTGAATTAGTTTCTCCACTCCTTTTCGATCAGTTGCCCACTCTATGTCACCTTTTAAAGGCCAGACCGGCCTGAAACGCATCCTCAACGCCTCCGGCTATTCCTTGGACGGGCTGCGCGCGGCTTTTGTCGGCGAAGCGGCTTTCCGTCAGTTGGTGCTGCTCAACGTCGTCCTGATTCCGTTGTCGTTCTTCCTGAACGTCAGTCGTGTCGAACAGGCGCTGCTGATTGCCGTGTGCCTGCTGGCACTGATCGTGGAGTTGCTCAACTCGGCGGTGGAGGCGGCCATCGACCGCATCTCGCTGGAGTTGCACCCGTTGTCGAAAAACGCCAAGGACATGGGCAGCGCCGCCCAGTTCGTCGCCCTGACGATGATCGCGTTGGTGTGGGGCTTGATCCTGCTGTAACGGCTCAGGCAATGGCCGGTAGCACGATTTCGTCGCTGCGCTGGGCCCCGGCGGTGAAGGCCCGGCACAGTTCGAGGAATTCGCGCATGGCCGAGGTCTGGTACTTCTGTTTATGCCAAATGAAATAGAACTGCCGCGCCAGGTCCATGTCCGGTGTTTCCACCGCGACGAGGCTGCCGCGACGGAAGGCGTCGCGCAGCGCCAGGCGGGAGATGCAGCCAATGCCCAGGCCGGACTCCACGGCGCGCTTGATCGCTTCGGTGTGTTCCAGCTCCAGGCGGATATTCAACGCGCTGCGGTGGTGACGCATGGCCTGGTCGAAGGTCAGTCGCGTGCCTGAACCCTGTTCCCGCAGAATCCAGGCTTCATGGGTCAATTCTTCCATGGTCGCCTGGCCGCGCTTGGCCAGCGGATGTTGAGGGGCACAGAACACCACCAGTTCGTCCTCGACCCAGCTCTGCACTTCGATGTCCGGGTGACTGCAGTCGCCTTCGATTAGACCCAGATCAATTTCATAGTGGGCAACCTGGTGCACGATATTGGCAGTGTTCTGCACATGCAGCTTCACCTGGCTTTCCGGATGGCGCTGCATGAAACCGCCGATCAACAAGGTCGCCAGGTAATTGCCGATGGTCAGTGTCGCGCCGACCGCCAGTGAGCCGAAACCGGACTTGCCATTGAGCAGGTCTTCGATCTCCTTGGCTTGGTCCAGCAGCGCTACGGCCTGGGGCAGCAGTTGTTTGCCCAAGGCATTGAGGCTCAGGCGCTTGCCGGCACGGTCGAACAACTGGCAGCTCGATTGCCGCTCCAGTTCGGTGATGGAGGTGCTGGCCGCCGACTGCGACAGATTGAGCTGGCCCGCAGCGCGAGACACGCTTTCCTGCTGGGCGACGGCGACGAAGACTTGAAGTTGACGTAGAGTAAATCGCATATCGATATAACCGATAACCCTTATCTTAATAATCCATTTAACAGATATTGTCGCCGCCATTAGAATGCGATGCAATTGCGCAGATTATCGGCGCAGGCATCATTCCCAGGAGTCCCCGTACATGAGCAACATGAACCACGAGCGTGTCCTCAGTGTTCATCACTGGAACGACACTCTGTTCAGCTTCAAGTGCACCCGCGATCCGGGCCTGCGCTTCGAGAACGGTCAGTTCGTGATGATCGGCCTGCAACAGCCCAACGGCCGCCCGCTTATGCGCGCTTACTCGATTGCCAGCCCGAACTGGGAAGAGCATCTCGAATTCTTCAGCATCAAGGTGCCCGATGGTCCGCTGACCTCCCAGCTGCAGCACCTGAAGGAAGGCGACGAGATCATCATCAGCAAGAAACCCACCGGCACCCTCGTGCTGGACGATCTCAAGCCTGGCAAGCATTTGTACCTGCTCAGCACCGGCACTGGCCTGGCGCCGTTCATGAGCGTCATCCAGGATCCGGAAACCTATGAGCGTTTCGAAAAAGTGATCCTGTGCCACGGCGTGCGTTACGTCAATGAAGTCGCTTACCGCGAGTTCATCACCGAACACTTGCCGCAGAACGAGTTCTTCGGCGAAGCCCTGCGTGACAAGCTGATCTACTACCCGACCGTGACGCGCGAGCCGTTCGAGAACGAAGGCCGCCTGACCGACCTGATGCGTAGCGGCAAGCTGTTCCGCGACATCGGCCTGCCACCGATCAACCCGCAGGACGACCGTGCCATGTTGTGCGGCAGCCCGAGCATGCTCGACGAGACCAGCGAAGTGCTCAACAGCTTCGGCCTGACCGTTTCGCCGCGTATGCGCGAGCCGGGTGACTACCTGATCGAGCGGGCGTTTGTAGAGAAGTAAACTTCGGCATTTGCGGTGGCCGATCTACCGCCATCGCGAGCAGGCTCGCTCCCACAAGGGGATTTGTGTTGAATCCAAATGCGTGAACAACACAGATCAAATGTGGGAGCGAGCCTGCTCGCGATGGCAGCGACTCGGTCCAACTGACAGACTACGAAAAGCCCGCGCCGCCTGATGAAGGCCGCGCGGGCTTTTTCGTTTCCGGGTTTTATTCAGCCGCAGGAACGACTTCCAATACCCGGATCAACCCCGGCTCCGGATAATGCCAACGCACATCCAGATCCCAGAACTGCGCACCATATTCCCTTTCGGCCGTAGGAATCTGGTACGCCGGGCGTGGGTCTTGGGCCAAACATTGCTCGATCAGCTCCACCAAGGGTTCTTCCAGGCGCGTGGCATGCTCGCGCGCCTGGAGCAGGGCAGTGTCCGCCCATTGCACCGGAATCAACTCAGGCGCGGCGCTGGCGATGCTGTTGGAGGCCGAGCCGATGATGTCGGCGTAGGGCACGTAGGGCTTGATGTCGAGCACCGGGGTGCCGTCCAGCAAATCGATGCCTGAGAGCCACAGGCGCCCGGCTTCGACCCGTTCCAGCTTCACCACCGACTGGCCGATGCCGTTGGGGCGATGGGTGGCACGGGTGGCGAACACGCCCATGGACTTGTTGCCGCCCAGGCGTGGCGGCCGCACTTTCAAGCGCGGCTTGTCTTCCAGGGCCTGGTGGAACAGAAACAGCAGCCAGACATGGCTGACCTGCTCCAGGCCCTGCACCGCCTCGCCCTGGTCGAACGGCGCCACCAGTTCCAGCACGCCGCGTGCGGCCGGCGCCAGTTGCGGTTGGCGGGGAATGGCGAACTTCTCCTTGAAGCAGGAGCGTAGGAAGCCGATGGGGGAGACGCTGTAGGTCATTTCAAGAGCTTCAAGTGACAAGCGACAAGCCGCAAGCTTTGAACTTGTCGCTTGAAGCTTATGGCTGCTGTTTAAGCTCTGACGCGCAGCGTCAGGCCCTTGAGGAAGTTGCGCAGCAACTGGTCACCGCACGGTCGGTAGTTGGTGTGGCCGAACTTGCGGAACAGCGCGCTCAGTTCCGGCTTGGACACCGGGAACTCGGCGGCCTTGAGGATGGCGTGCATGTCGTCTTCCTTCAGTTCGAAGGCCACCCGCAGTTTCTTGAGGATGATGTTGTTGGTCACCGGCACTTCGATCGGCTGCGGCGGACGGCTTTCGTCCTTGCCACGCTTGAAGATCACCAGGCCATCGAGAAAATGCGCCATGACCTCGTCAGGGCAGAAGACGAAGCCTTCTTCCTCATCTTTCTTGAGGTAGCCGGCCAGGTCCGCCAGGGAGACGTCCAGGCCGCCCAGCTTGATGATCTCGATGACTTTCTTGTCGCTGATGTCGAGCATGTAGCGCACGCTGCGCAGTACGTCGTTGTGAATCATGTGTGCAGTCCTGATCGATCGGCAGTGGGCGCCTGCATTCGGTGCGGCGCCGGGAAAATTAGAACTTTTCTTTGGTAGACAAGTAGCGCCACTGGCCCAGCGGCACTTTGCCGATGGACACCCCGCCGATGCGGATGCGGCGAATGGCGACGACCTTGAGGCCGACCGCCTGGCAAAACAGTGCGATCACGCTGGGCTGCGGATTTTTCATCGCAAAGCGCAGGCGGTTCTCGTTCTGCCAGCTGGCCTTGACCGCCGGCAACTCCTTGCCCTTGTAGGTCAAGCCATGGTTCAGGCGATTGAGGCCGTGGGCGACCATTTCGCCTTCGACTTCCACGACGTATTCCTGCTCGATCTTGGCGGCGTCGGCGGTGAGTTTGCGCAAGATCTTCCAGTCCTGAGTGAACACCAGCAGCCCGCTGGCGTTGGCCTGCAGGTCGGCGCTGGCGGTCAGGCGCAGGAAATGCCCCTTGAGCGGGCGCTTGCCAAAGCGATGCTCTTCGCTCAGGGTCTGCGGTCCTAGGGAAGCCATTGCGGTGTCTACATCCATGCCTGCCGGGACGTTCAGCAGGAGCGTCACCGGCTCCGGCGCGGTGGCCTTGGCCTCGGGGTCGAGTTCGACTTTCTGGGTCGTCACCTTGAACTGCGGCTCATCGATCACTTCGCCATCCACGGTGACCCAGCCGCCCTCGATGAACAGCTCAGCCTCCCGACGGGAACAGCCGACGAGTTCGATGAGGCGTTTGGAGAGACGAGTCGGGTCAGTCATGACGGGGGCCGTAACAAAAAGAGGGTGGGCATTGTACCTGCCTGGCGTCGGTTAATCGCGGGTCCATTTGCCTCATGCAACTTTTAGCCGCGTCCCGCCTTCAGGTCAGGCTGCTTGTAGCGCATGTGCAGCAGCGGGTAGGGCTGGTTCATGCCATCTTTTGCCGAGCGCCCGACCACTTCGAAGCCTTGCTTGAGATAAAAGCCCAAGGCTTGCGGGTTCTGTTCGTTGACGTCCAGTTGATCGGCGTTCAGGTGCTCCATGGCGTAGCGCAGCAACAGCTTGCCCAGGCCCTGGCCACGGTGCTGTGGGTCGATGAAGAGCATCTCGATCTTGCCGGCCGCGACACCGGCGAAACCGGTGATCCGCTGACGCGCGTCCCGGGTGCAAATGAGCATCACCGCATCCAGGTAGCGAGTGAGCACCAGGTTTTTCAGCAATTCGATGTAGCTGTCCGGCAGAAAGTCATGGGTGGCCCGCACCGACGCCTCCCAGACCTGGGTCAGTTCCTGGTAATCGCTCGGTTTCGGTGTGTGGATGACCGAATGCTGGCGCATGTCCATCAGTTCCTTGTGCTGGATGTGCTGGTTTCTCCATACGATAGCCGTAAAAAAGCCCCGCATCTCGTTACAAGAGCGGGGCTTCAAAATTTTTTCGGTGCCGGCAGGTGAATGGCTTGCGAACACCCCGTGGCGAGGGAGCTTACTCCCGCTCGATTGCGTAGCAATCGCAAAGAGGGGCTACTTCGTAGCCCAGCGGGAGCAAGCTCCCTCGCCACAACAGCGGTCCCGCTTTGCGCGGATCAACCGATCTGCTCAGCCCACAAATCGTACTCATCGGCGTCGGTCACCTTGCACCAGACCTTGTCGCCTGGCTTGAGGTTGCTGCCGTTGTCGATGAAGACGTTGCCGTCGATTTCCGGCGCGTCGAAGAAGCAGCGGCCCACGGCGCCTTGCTCGTCCACTTCATCCACCAGCACTTCGATTTCACGGCCGATGCGCATTTGCAGGCGCGCCGAGCTGATGGCCTGCTGGTGCGCCATGAAACGCTCCCAACGGTCCTGCTTGACGTCGTCCGGCACCACGTCCAGGTCCAGGTCGTTGGCCGGTGCGCCTTCGACAGGGGAATACTGGAAGCAGCCGACGCGGTCGAGCTGGGCTTCGGTCAGCCAATCCAGCAGGTACTGGAAATCTTCTTCGGTTTCGCCGGGGAAGCCGACGATGAAGGTCGAGCGGATGATCAGGTCCGGGCAGATTTCGCGCCAGTTCTTGATGCGGGCCAAGGTCTTGTCTTCGAACGCCGGGCGCTTCATGGCCTTGAGGACTTTCGGGCTGGCGTGCTGGAACGGGATGTCCAGGTACGGCAGGATCTTGCCGGCCGCCATCAGCGGGATCAGCTCGTCGACATGGGGATACGGGTAGACGTAATGCAGGCGAACCCAGACGCCGAGGGTGCTGAGGGCTTCGCACAGCTCGGTCATGCGGGTTTTCACCGGCGCGCCGTTCCAGAAGCCGGTGCGGTATTTCACGTCGACGCCGTAGGCGCTGGTGTCTTGGGAGATCACCAGCAGCTCCTTGACGCCGGCCTTGACCAGGCGCTGGGCCTCGTCGAGGACATCGCCCACTGGACGGCTTACCAACTTGCCGCGCATCGACGGGATGATGCAGAAGCTGCAGCTGTGGTTGCAGCCTTCGGAAATCTTCAGGTAGGCGTAGTGGCGCGGGGTCAACTTGATGCCTTGTGGCGGCACCAGGTCGATCAGCGGGTTGTGATCCTGGCGCGGTGGCACCACCTCGTGCACGGCGTTGACCACCTGCTCGTACTGCTGCGGTCCGGTCACGGACAGCACGCTTGGGTGCACGTTGCGGATGTTGCCTTCTTCCACGCCCATGCAGCCGGTGACGATAACCTTGCCGTTTTCCTTGATGGCTTCGCCGATCACTTCCAGGGACTCGGCCTTGGCCGAATCGATGAAGCCGCAGGTGTTGACCACCACCACGTCGGCGTCCTGGTACGTGGACACGACGTCATAACCTTCCATGCGCAACTGGGTCAGGATGCGCTCGGAGTCGACCAGAGCTTTCGGGCAACCCAGGGATACGAAGCCAACCTTCGGATTGGCGGGCGCGGGAGTGGTGGACATGTCTAACCTCGGTGTAGGGGGATCGTCTCTTGTCGAGACAGGGCGCCTGGCGCGCCTCTGATCAAAAAGTGCGCAATTCTATCCAGGGTCGAGGCACTTGACCAGCTTTATACCGGGAAATACGACGAGTGCTGCGCTATGCTTCGCGCCTTTGCGCTCTGGCGATTGCTACAGTCAACAAAACGTCTGTAACAATACGTAAAACAGCGCACGCTGCCTCAACAAAGCATCGTGTTTCGTTCAAGAAGACAGGTCTGGGAATCGGGAGTGTTGGATGGCTCATGCAAGTAGTCAGGTGGCAGGTGCCGAGCATTCGGCAGCGAAGCCGCTGAGCATGCTGGTCGCGGCGGTCGGAGTGGTTTATGGCGACATCGGCACGAGCCCGTTGTACACCCTCAAGGAAGTGTTTTCCGGGGCCTATGGCGTACCTGTCAATCACGATGGGGTGCTGGGGATCCTGTCGCTGATTTTCTGGTCGCTGATCTGGGTCGTGTCGATCAAGTACATGATGTTCGTCCTTCGCGCCGACAACCAGGGCGAAGGCGGGATCATGGCGCTCACCGCCCTGGCGCGGCGAGCGGCGGCGGGAAGGGCGCGGCTGCGTACATTCCTGGTGATCTGCGGCTTGATCGGCGCGGCGCTGTTCTACGGTGACAGCATGATCACCCCGGCGATCTCGGTGCTTTCGGCGATTGAAGGCCTTGGCTTGGCATTCGAAGGCATCGACCACTGGGTGGTGCCCTTGTCGCTGGTGGTGCTGGTGGGGCTGTTCCTGATCCAGCGCCACGGCACTGCAAGGATCGGCATTCTGTTCGGCCCGATCATGGTGACTTGGTTCCTGGTACTTGGCGCCCTGGGTGTGTATGGCATCAGCCAACACCCGGAAGTGTTGCAGGCGGTGAACCCGGCCTGGGCCGTGCGCTTCTTTGTGGTCCATCCGGGCATGGGCGTGGCCATCCTCGGCGCGGTAGTGCTGGCGCTGACCGGCGCCGAAGCGCTGTACGCCGACATGGGCCACTTCGGTCGCAAACCGATTGCACGCGCCTGGTTCCTCCTGGTGTTGCCAGGCCTGATGCTCAACTATTTCGGTCAAGGGGCCTTGCTGCTCGGTGACCCGGAAGCGGCGCGCAACCCGTTTTATCTGCTGGCGCCGAGTTGGGCGTTGCTGCCGTTGGTCGGCTTGTCGACCCTGGCCACGGTCATCGCTTCGCAAGCGGTGATTTCCGGCGCGTTCTCCCTGACGCGCCAGGCGATTCAACTCGGTTACATCCCGCGCATGTACATCCAGCACACCTCTAGCGCCGAGCAGGGCCAGATCTACATCGGCGCGGTGAACTGGTCGCTGATGGTCGGCGTGGTGCTGCTGGTGCTGGGCTTCGAATCGTCCGGCGCGCTGGCTTCGGCCTACGGCGTGGCGGTGACCGGTACCATGTTGATGACCACGATCCTGGTGTCCGCGGTGATCCTGCTGTTGTGGAAATGGCCACCGCTGCTGGCAGTCCCGTTGTTGTTCGGTTTCCTGCTGGTTGACGGTCTGTACTTCGCCGCCAACGTGCCGAAGATCATTCAGGGCGGTGCGTTTCCGGTCATCGCCGGTATTGCCTTGTTCGTGCTGATGACCACCTGGAAGCGCGGCAAGCAACTGCTGGTGGATCGTCTGGACGAAGGGGCGTTGCCACTGCCGATCTTCATCAGCAGCATCCGCGTGCAACCCCCACACCGCGTACAAGGGACAGCCGTGTTCCTGACCGCGCGTTCAGATGCCGTGCCTCACGCCCTGCTGCACAATCTGTTGCACAACCAGGTGCTGCATGAGCAGGTGGTGCTGCTGACGGTGGTGTACGAGGACATTCCCCGGGTACCGCCGCAACGGCGCTTTGAGGTCGACGCCTACGGCGAAGGGTTTTTCCGGGTGATCCTGCACTTCGGTTTCACTGACGAGCCGGACGTGCCCGAGGCGCTCAAGCTCTGCCATCTGGATGATTTGGATTTCAGCCCGATGCGCACCACCTACTTCCTCAGCCGCGAAACCGTCATTGCCTCCAAGCTCGAAGGCATGGCTCGCTGGCGTGAGTCGTTGTTCGCCTTCATGTTGAAAAACGCCAACGGCAACCTGCGCTTCTTCAATCTACCGTTGAACCGGGTGATTGAATTGGGAACGCAGGTCGAGATGTAGCACCTGGAAACAACAAGCCCTCGTTGCCTTGCGGCGGCGAGGGCTTTTTTGTGGGGACGTCTTTTCAATACAGCTGTTCCAACTTGATTTATACACATTGTTGCTCAACACTTTACGCATCAAGGTATGTATAAAGATATGCAATATTCATGCGGCAGGAGGTAAGACATGGCAGCGTTACTCGAGCGGGCTGATCAAGCAGTATCCGTTACGGCAATGGTCAGGGGGTTCAGCGCGAAGCTCAAGGAAGTATCGAGCCGTGCAACCGAAAGGCTGGTCATTTTCAAGGACAATGAACCGGCAGCGGTGATTATCAACGTCGATGCCTATCAGGAATTGCTCGATGAGCTGGAAAACCTTCGCGTCGAAGCGACGGCTCGCGAGCGCCTGATCGGCTTCGACCAAGCCAAGGCTATCAGCCATGGGGATATACGGGCACGGTACGCCAAAAACGACTGAAGGAGCGGTGAATGGCTTGGGATGTTATTTACCATCCGGAGGTTCAAGACGATTTGGATCAGTTGGGTGCGGCGGCTGCAAACCGTATTCTCGATGTCATCGAAGCGCGGATTATGAATGGTGAACCGGACAAAACCGGCAAGCCGCTCAGAGCCAGCCTGGCGGGATGTCGAAGAATTCGAACAGGTGACACCCGTATCGTGTACAGGGTCGACGGGAAAGCGATTCAGGTGTTGATCGTGGCCGTTGGCGCTCGGCGGGATAAGGAAGTGTACGACGCGGCAGAACGTCGTCTTTAAAAAGCCCTCGTTGCCTTGCGGTAGCGGGGGCTTTTTTGTGGCATGCAAGATGACCAGTGAAGCTTTGTGGGAGCGAGCCTGCTCGCGATAGCGGTCTGCCTGAGTGGGTGATGCTGGATGTACCGCCGCTATCGCGAGCAGGCTCGCTCCCACAAGGGGCTCTATGTGCAGTTGAGCTGGCACAAAAAAGCCCCGGCAACCGTAAGGCTGCCGGGGCTTTTGTCTGGCTTGTATCCGCTTACTGTTCGGCTGTCTTGTTCTGGCGCTTGTTGATCTCATCGATCAAGCGCTTGGCCAGGGCCGGGTAGTTTTCGTCGAAGTGGTGGCCGCCAGGCAGCTTGATGGCTTCCCCTACGGCGGTCTTGTCGGTGCAGCCACTTTCATCGGCTTCTTCAGCGCCGTAGATGCACACCACCTTGTCGGCTGGCAGCTTGGCCATTTCCGGGCCGGTGGCGGCTTCAGTGCCGGCGTTGCCGAGCCAGCCTTCGACTTCGATCTCGAAACTGCCGGTGCGGGCGAAGGCGAGCAGGATGATCGCGTCGACCCGCTGTTGTTCGGTGGCCGGCAGGCGGTTGTAGATCGCCGGCAACACGTCGGCGCCGAAGGAGTAGCCGGTCAGGATGAAGCGCTTGGTGCCCCAGATCTGCCGGTAGTGCTGCATCAGCTCGGTCAGGTCCGCCGCGCTCTGCTCGGGGCTCTTGTGCTGCCAGTAGTAGCGCAGGGTGTCGATGCCGACCACCGGATAGCCGATCTTGGCCATTTCATCGGCTACATCGCGGTCCAGGTCCCGCCAGCCGCCGTCGCCGGAGAGGAACAGGGTCACGGTATCCCGCGCCTGGCTGGCAGGCACTTCCACCACGGGAATGCTCAGGCCGCCCTTGGCCTTGTCGGTGCCCACCAGGATTTTGCGCAGTTCGTTGTTCAGCACTTGCGGCAAGTTGATGTCGTAATCGCTGATGCTGGTTTCGGCATTTTGCTGATCCCTTACGAAACCGGCGCTGGTGTCGTCAGGGTTATCGTTCCAGGCCACCAGCCAATGGCCATGGGCTGCGCTTTTAGGCAACAGGTGGGTGCAGCCGGGTTTTTCCAGCGCAAGGTCCACCGACACGGCCTTGGCCTTGTCGTCCTTCTGCTCGGCCAGCCACCGCCAGGCCAGCACGGCGCCAGGGCCGATGCCGCTGACCAGCGTGGCCGGGCCCTGGAGCTCTCTCAGGCCGGCTTGCAAGGCGCGACCCTGCAATATGCAGTCCTTGGGCAGGGTCACTTGGACGATCTGCGCCGAGCCGCTGCGGCTGAGGGTCGTTAATTGGGTGTCGCTGAGCTTCTGGTCTTCATTGACTGCCACCAGCACCCGGGCAAGCGCCTTGGCGCCGGGGGTGACCCGGGTCAGTGCTGCGCCATCGGCGGGCGCCAGCTGTTCCAGGGTGGGTTGTGGGGCCGGGCGGTTCCAGTACCAGTAACCGCCACCGAGAATCACCGCCAGCACCAGCAGGGCGGCCACTACGTATCGCCAGGAGCGTTGCATCATCAGCGTTTCACCAGTCCAGTCAGGCCGCCCGCAATCAGGGCGGCAGTATCGGCCAGCGCTACCAGCGGATCGAGTCCGGCGGGCACGGCCATGTAACGAGGTTCCCAGTCAGGCTGGAATTTGTCTTTGAAGCGGCGCAGCCCCTGGAAGTTATAGAGCTGCTCGCCTCGGCGGAACACCATCGAGCCCAGGCGCTGAGTCAAGGGTGCGCCGCGCCGCGGTTGCAAGCCCGACAGCGGGACCATGCCGAGGCTGAAGCGGGCGTAGTCATGGTTTTTATAATGCTGGATGAGGCCGACCATCATGAATTCCATGGTCAGTTTCGGCGCCTCGGGGTGGGCGCGCATCAGGTCGAGGCTGGCCAGTTCGTGGCTGTGGGTTTCCAGCAGGTTGGCGAACGCCACCGGCCGGCCCTCGAAACGAATCACCGCGATGCGGAAATGCTTTAGATAGTCGTCGCTGAATCGACCCAGGGAGAAACCTTTTTCCCGGACATTCTTGCCGGTCAGCCAGGCATCGGAAATGACCTTGAGTTCGTCCATCGGCGCCTGGCCCGGTTCGTGGATCTCCAGCGACAAGCCATCACGGGTGCCGCGGTTCCAGGTGTAGCGCAAGTCCTTCATCTCTTTGCCCTTGGCTTCGAGATCGAAACGCTTGAGGTCGACCCGTGCTTCCTCGCCCAGCTTGATGGCCGTCAGGCCGATGTCCATGTAGTACGGCAGGTTTTCGGCGCGCACCTGATAGAACACGGGACGCGCATGGTGGATGTCACACAGGTCGCGGAACTGCCAGATCATTTCGGCCCGTTGCTGGGTCGGACCGATCGGGTCATACAGCGCCACCAGGCTGCGCCCACGGCGGGCATACATCAGGAACGCCTCGTCGTTGGGGTGGAACAGCAGCGCCTTGTCACCGGTCAGGGCCAGGCCGCCGTCGGGTTGTGACGATGCCATGAGGATCGTTTTGGCCCGTTCCAGTTCTCCTGCCGTCGGCAAATGGATCACCGGCCGTGCCGTGCGCAGCAGCCAGGTCAGGGACACCACCACCAACAGCACGGCGGCACCCAGCAGGGAGCGCAGGCCGCGAGGGGCGTCGGCATCGAGGGTGAACTGCCACCACAGTTGATGGCTGTAGGGCACGTCCTGGTAGGCAAACAGCAGCAGCCAGATCGAGGCGCCGAGCACGCAGAGGCTGGCGATCAGGAACAGCGGGGAGAAGGGCAATTCGGTCAGGCGGCTTGGACGATAAAAGGAGCGCCGGAATACAGCCAGCAACGCCGCCGTCAGCGTCAGCAGCGTGGCTTCTTCCCAGTCGAAACCCTTGAGCAGCGAGAGCAGGGCGCCCACCAGCAGCAAAACCGTGGTCAGCATCCAGGCGGCCGACAGGCGACGGCGCAGGCCTTGGGCGAGCAGCAGGCACAACACGCCCACCAGGCTGGCACCGAAATGCGAAGCGTCCACCAGCCGATGGGGAATCAGGAAACCGATGTGCTCCAGGCGGGTGTCGATTTCCGGTGTCACGCCGGAAAACAGCAGCACCACACCGGAGAGAAACACCAGCACCGCTAGGATCGGCGCGGCAAGCCCCGAGGCTGCCCGCAGGGTCTGACGCGTCTGGAACAGCCGTTGCGCCTCATTGATCAGCAGCAACACGCAGGCCACCAGCATTGGCAGCAGCACGTAGATCAAGCGGTACAGCAACAGCGCCGCGGCTAAGGGGGCGGCGCCGAGTTTGTCGGCAAACGCGGCCAGCAGAATCGCCTCGAATACCCCGACTCCGCCCGGCACATGGCTGAGCACCCCGGCGGCCAACGCCAGCAGGTACACCAGCAGGAAGGCGCCGAACGGCGGTGCCTCGGGCAGCAATAGATACAACACAGTGGCGGCTGCGGCCACATCCAGCGCGGTAATCACCAGTTGCAGGAAGGTCAGGCGACGGCCCGGCAGGCGCAGCGTGCGACGCCCGGCCTTTACCAGAAGGCTGTCCCGATGGGGCTGCTCCGGCAGGCGCCGGCGGTAAATGCCGATGGCCAAGGCGCTGGTGAGCAGCAGCACGGCCACGGAAATCACCCCAAGCAAAGCGGCAGGTAAATGCAGCGCTGCAGACGCGGCGGGCAGGTTGCTGAGTGTTGCCAGGGCTGCCAACGGCGGCAACGCACAGCCCAAGGACAGGCTGGCGAAGAGCGTCATGTGGGCGACATCCGATGCCCCGAGGCCATGGCGCGCATATAGGCGGTAGCGAACCGAGCCGCCCGACAGCAGCGACAGGCCGATGGCATTGCCAATGGCGAATGCGGTGAACCCACCGAGGATCATGGTTTGCGGTGGCAGCGTCACACCGGCATAGCGGCTGGCGGACCATTCGTAGCCCAGGAGAAGGATGAAGCCGACGACCGTGGCGGCGATCGCGCCGAGCAGGGCAGGCCGGGGCACTTCCAGAATGGAGTCGTGCAGGGCGTATAGATCAAGCTCGCTCAGCAAGTGGCGGCAGGCAATCAATGCAATCGCAAATAGCAGCAGCGTGACGGCGAGGCCGATGGGCTGGCGGTACTGACTGATCCGATCCAGCCAGCGCAGTCGCTCGGCCTTGATCGGTTGTGTCGCAGTAACGGAGTCTTGCGGGTCAGACGAGTGGGCGCGCATCAATCACCTCTTGAGCTATGCGCGACAGGATGGGGGTATCCAGCCAAGTTACCAATCCCCGCAGTAAAAAATAATTACAAAATATTTGTAATGAAGCCTTTTTCATCAGGCACAAAAAAGGCCACTCTTTCGAGTAGCCTTTTTTGATGTTTGGTTGCGGGAGCCGGATTTGAACCGACGACCTTCGGGTTATGAGCCCGACGAGCTACCAGACTGCTCCATCCCGCGTCTGTGTGGCGGCATTCTACAGGCGAATGCCCGAGTGTCAACCGTTAAAAGGTGAAGGGGGCAAATAAACCACCGATCCGTCCCTTGCCTGGCTAAATGCTCGGAATCTAAAGAAAATTGTCCTACAACCTGCGGCGCGTAGGGTGTCGCAGGCGGCGTCTCTCTGATCGTATGGTCAAAAAACGAACAGGCACAAAAAAGGCCACTCTTTCGAGTAGCCTTTTTTGATGTTTGGTTGCGGGAGCCGGATTTGAACCGACGACCTTCGGGTTATGAGCCCGACGAGCTACCAGACTGCTCCATCCCGCGTCTGTGTGGCGGCATTCTACAGAGGATCGAGCAGCTGTCAAGCTTGGTGTTCTAAAAAACTGTTCCGCTTCAAGCGCTTAGCCTAGGGAAAAGGCATTGTGACAGCCCTGTGACGTAGGCCTGGCAAGGGCTGGCGCTCTATTGAGCGGTTCGTCGCGATTGAAGAAGTAAATTTGTGTAGGCGTTTTCGGGCGTCAACGAAGGATCTTTCAAACTACTGGTGCTATATACAGGTGCCGGTGCGATACTGATGGCCCGATTCGTCGCACACCCTGTTCCGCTATGACGCAACGTAAAATCATCCATGTCGACTGTGACTGTTTTTATGCCGCTATCGAGATGCGCGATGACCCGCAGCTGGCCGGCAAGCCCTTGGCTGTGGGTGGCTCGGCGGATCGGCGGGGTGTGATTGCAACCTGTAACTACGAAGCGCGGGCCTACGGGGTGCGCTCGGCCATGTCTTCCGGCCACGCCTTGAAGCTCTGCCCAGACCTCACCATCGTCAAGCCACGGATGGAGGCCTATCGGGAAGCGTCGAAGGAAATTCATACGATTTTCAGCGATTACACTGACCTGATCGAGCCGCTGTCCCTGGATGAGGCCTATCTGGACGTCTCGGCCAGCGCCCATTTCGGCGGCAGCGCCACCCGTATCGCCCAGGACATTCGCCGGCGCGTATCCAATCAGTTGCACATCACCGTGTCCGCCGGCGTCGCACCAAACAAGTTCCTGGCCAAGATCGCCAGTGACTGGAAAAAGCCCAACGGCTTGTTTGTCATCACCCCGGACCAGGTCGAGGACTTTGTCTCGGCCCTGCCGGTCAGCAAGCTCCACGGTGTTGGCAAGGTCACTGCCGATAAGCTGAACCGGCTCGGCATCGCCGATTGCTCGCAGTTGCGTCAATGGGACAAGCTGGCGCTGGTGCGCGAATTCGGCAGTTTCGGTGAGCGGCTCTGGAGCCTGGCTCGTGGGATCGACGAGCGTCTGGTGCACAACGACAGTCGGCGGCAGTCCATCAGCGTGGAGAATACCTACGATGTCGACTTGCCCGACTTGGCGAGCTGCCTCGACAAACTGCCAGAACTGATGGAAACCCTCCGAGGGCGCATGGCGCGGATCGACAGCAGTTATCGACCGGGCAAGCCGTTCGTCAAAGTGAAGTTCCACGACTTCACCCAGACCACGCTGGAGCAGGCCGGGGCAGGGCGGGACTTGGGCAGCTACCAGTTGTTGTTGACCCAGGCGTTCAACCGGGGCGGCAAGCCTGTGCGGTTATTAGGGATCGGGGTACGGCTGGAGGATTTGCGCGGTGGGTTTGAGCAGTTGGAGTTGTTTGAACGGTGAGGGCGTCGGTTGGCGGAATGCCTTGCCTTGCTCTTGTGGCTAGGGAGTCTTGTGGGAGCAAAGCTTGCTCGCGATGGCATCCTTGAGACCGCCATCGCGGGCAAGCCTTGCTCCCACAGGTCTTGCCCTCACGCAATCCCCTTGCCGCAGGGGCTCAGTGAGCGCCCGGATCCGCCACCAGTCGCCCGCCATCCTTGGTCAGTGCCTTGATGAACTCGGTCTGCAACTCCGGATCGTTGCGGGTCAGTTCGATCAGGCTCTGCTCCAGTTCGCTGGCCTCTTCTTCAAGTCCCAGCTCCGACAGGCGCTTGACCCGATGAACCCACTGGCTCACTTCGTCGTCTTCCAGGTCGTCGTAGATCAGCGCGTGGGCTTCCACCAGCTTGCTGCGCAAGGTGCTGCTGATGCTCAGGGATGAGTCGGTGTGCACCTCGTCCTGGGCATCGGTCACGCTGATCTGCAATTTGCCGAACTGGCTCAGGTCCTGTTCGGCGAACGGGCTTTCCAGCAGGTTCAAGCGCAGCACGCCGTTACGGTCGGTGCTCAGTTCGAAGGTCTGCCGGGCGGCCTTGATCTCCACAGGACGTTCGCTCCAGGGCAGGCTCGAGTGTTCCGTACGCTTGTCGCGCTGGACTTCGTCGATGCCCGCCAGGTTCTGCTGGGCGCGGCCATGGGAAGGGGCGTTCATGAACGGGTTGAGCCCGGCGAAACCGTAGCTGATCCAGTCACGGGTCGCCGTGTCCGGCAGGTTGCCGAGGGCGAACACATTGACCACGTTCGCACCGACACCGGCCACGACGGCCACCGCGCCCAGTGGGATTTCGTAGATTTCCCGCCAGGGTTGGTACGGCGTGTAGCGATCATAATGGCGGGTGACCTCGAACTCAGTGACTTCGAAGGTCTTCTGCTCATTGATGCGCACCCGACGCTGCGGCAGATCGAGCACCTTGGGTTCGCCCACGTCGATCTGCAGGCTGTGGTCGAGCAATTTGCGCTCGACCCGCTCTTCGTGTTCGCTGCGTTGTGACATTTGGTTGGCACAGCCGCTGACCAGCAGGGCGCCGCACAGGGCGGCGCCACCGAGGCCTAAGGTGTTTCGCTTGAACATGACGTCTCTATCTGGTGTCAGCGGCGGATACGGGCCTGGAGGAACGACAACACGTCGGCGACCGGCAGCGCTTGCGGCTCGGCCTCGGTGCGGCTCTTGTATTCCAGGTTGCCTTCGGCCAGGCCACGGTCACTGACGACGATCCGATGGGGGATGCCGATCAGTTCCATGTCCGCGAACTTGATGCCGGGGCTGGTTTTCTTGTCGCGGTCGTCCAGCAGCACTTCGAAGCCAGCTGCCGTCAATTCGGCGTAGAGCTTGTCGGTGGCTTCACGCACCAGGTCGGTTTCATAGCGCAGTGGCACCAGGGCCACCTGGAACGGCGCCAACGTGTCGCTCCAGATGATGCCTTTCTCGTCGTTGTTCTGCTCGATGGCGGCGGCCACCACGCGGGAAACGCCGATGCCGTAGCAACCCATTTGCAGGGTGACCGGCTTGCCGTTCTCGCCCAGCACTTCGCATTTCATCGCCTTGCTGTACTTGTCGCCCAGCTGGAAGATGTGCCCGACTTCGATGCCGCGCTTGATTTCCAGGGTGCCCTTGCCGTCCGGGCTTGGATCGCCGGCCACGACGTTGCGCAGGTCCGCCACGGTTGGAACCGGCAGGTCGCGTTCCCAGTTCACGCCGAAGTAGTGCTTATCATCAATGTTCGCGCCGATGGCGAAGTCGCTCATCAACTCCACGGAACGGTCGATGATGATCGGCAGTGGAAGGTTCAGCGGGCCGAGGGAGCCTGCACCGGCGCCGATGGCATCGCGCAGGTCGGCGTCGGTGGCCATGACCAGTGGGCTGGCAACGCCTGGCTGGTTGGCGGCCTTGATTTCATTCAGCTCATGGTCGCCACGGACGATCAGGGCAATCAATTTGCCGGCTTCTTCCGCCCGTACGATCAGCGTCTTGATGGTGCGCTCGATCGGCAGGTTGTAGCCTTCCACCAACTGGGCGATGGTCTTGGCGTTCGGCGTGTCCACCAGGCGCAACGCTTCAGTCGGCGCAGCGCGGGAGGTTTCCCGTGGCACGGCTTCGGCTTTCTCGATGTTGGCGGCGTAGTCGGAGCCGTTGCTGAAGACGATGTCGTCTTCGCCGGACTCGGCCAGCACGTGGAACTCGTGGGAGCCGGCGCCGCCGATGGAACCGTTGTCGGCCTCCACCGGGCGGAATTTCAGGCCCAGGCGGGTGAAGATGTTGCAGTACGCCTGGTGCATGCGGTCATAGGTGACCTGCAGCGAGGCCAGGTCGGCGTGGAAGGAGTAGGAATCCTTCATGATGAATTCGCGACCGCGCATCAGGCCGAAGCGCGGACGGATCTCGTCACGGAATTTGGTCTGGATCTGATACAGGTTGATCGGCAGCTGCTTGTAGCTGCTCAACTCGTTGCGCATCAGGTCGGTGATCACTTCTTCGTGGGTCGGGCCTGCACAGAAGTCGCGACCGTGACGGTCTTTGATGCGCAGCAGCTCAGGGCCGTATTCTTCCCAGCGTCCTGACTCCTGCCACAGCTCGGCCGGCTGGGTGCTCGGCATCAACACTTCCAGGGAGCCGGCGGCGTCCATCTCTTCGCGAACGATGGCTTCCACCTTGCGCATGACCCGCAGGCCCATCGGCAGCCAGGTGTACAGGCCCGAGGCGAGTTTGCGGATCATGCCGGCACGCAGCATCAATTGATGGCTGATCACGACGGCATCGGAAGGCGTTTCTTTTTGTGTGGCGAGCAAAAATTGACTGGTGCGCATGGTTGGCCGTTGTCGGTTGCTGATGACGAGAAGTGACGGAGCATTGTACGGGCGAGATGCCCTGGCGTACAGGCGCGTGGCCGGTCGGCAGGTGCGGACACCGGTTTTCCCGGTGTTTTCTGAAGTTTCCTACGACTCTTCCGCGGGGCGGGTGGGCGCCGGTTCCTTGGCGGGTGCCGAGTCCTGGCGACGGTTCTCCTGGAACCAGTGCAAGGCGATCAGCAACAGGGTCGGCACGCCCAGCAGGGCGGTGATGAGGAAGAAATTGTGGTAGCCGAACTTCTCCACCATCACCCCTGAATAGCCACCGATCAAACGCGGCAGCAACAGCATGATCGAGCTGAGCAAGGCGTATTGGGTGGCGGAGAACTTCAGGTTGGTCAGGCTCGACAGGTAGGCGACGAACGCCGAAGTGGCCAGGCCGGAGCTGAAGTTGTCCAGGGAAATGGTGACAATCAACATCTGCAGGTTGGCGCCCATGTCGGTGAGCATCAGGAAGAGGATGTTGGTGGCGGCCGAGGCGACACCGCCGATGAACAGGATGGGCAGGATGCCGAAACGCACGATCAACAGGCCGCCCATGCCGGCGCCGACGAGGGTCATGATCAGTCCGAAAATCTTGCTGACGCTGGCGATCTGGTCCTTGGTGAACCCCTGGTCGATGTAGAACACGTTGGCCATGACCCCCATGACCGTGTCGGACATCCGGTAGGTGGCGATCAGTCCGAGCAGCAGCAGGGCCTGCCAGCGATAACGCAGGATGAAGTCGTTGATCGGCGTCAGTACCGGCGCCAGTCCGCGCCGGCCCATGGCCGACAGGCACAGGGCGGTCAGGATGGTATAGAGGATGGCGCGCAGGAATGCGCGGTCTTCGAGCAGCAGGTCGAGCAGGCTGACGCCCTCGAACAGCACGCTGGCGAAGTCGGTGTTGAAAAGCTGGGTGAATAGCGCTGGGACGGAAACCAGCAGCACGATCAGCACGAATACCGACGCCAACTGATGGACAAACGTGTAGCGCCCGGCCTGCAACTGGGTGCGCAGCGGTACCGGTGGCTCGCGCATGAACAGGGACGTTAGCAGCGCCGGCACCATCAACACGCCGAACAACAGGTAAGTACCGGCCCAGGCCGAGTGTTTGTAGCTGAAACCGGTGGAGCCAAAGCCTTCGGCGAAGAACAGGGCGCCGGCGGTGGCCAGCAGCGCGGCGATGCGGTAGCCGGACATGTAGCTGGCGGCGAGGGCGGCCTGGCGGGTGTCGTCGGCGATCTCCAGGCGGTAGGCGTCGACAGCGATGTCCTGCGTCGCGGAGGCGAAGGCTACGATCACGGCGATGGCGATCAACCAGGACAAGTGTTTTTGTGGGTCGCAGAAACCCATGCCGATCAGGCCGAGGATCACCAAAGCCTGGGAGAGCACCAGCCATGAACGACGGCGCCCCAGTTTGCCGAGCAGCGGCAGGCGCCATTGGTCGAGCAGTGGCGACCAGACCCATTTAAAGGCATACGCCAGGCCGATCAGGCTCGCGTAGCCAATGGTTTCGCGGGCCACGCCGGCTTCGCGCAACCAGACGGAAAGCGTGGAAAACACCAGCATGTATGGCAAGCCGGCGGCGAAGCCAAGCAGCAACAGCACGAGCGTCGAGGGACTGGCATAGGCGGCGAGGGCGGCGCGCCAGGTTTTACGGGGCATGGGCTGGAGTCTGCCTCAAAAATTGCGAAAACAAAGCGCGCACTCTAACCGCTGTGCTCTACCGGGCGCCAGCCATGGCGCTGAATATCAACACGATTGTTCAGGATACTGATTCCTTCCATGCGCAGGCGTGCGCGCTGTTCATCCCCCGAGGCGCTGCCCGCCGGCAGGCTGATCCGACCACCGGCCGCCAATACCCGATGCCAAGGCAGCGTGGTGTCGTTCGGCAATTGGCTGAGGGTTCTTCCCACCCAGCGCGCCGCGCGGCCCAGGCCGGCCATCTCGGCAAGTTGGCCATAGGTGACGACCTTGCCCGTCGGCACTTGCGCCAGGGTCAGGTAAAGAGTGGTGCGGCGTATTTGGGCGGCGTTCTCGGAGTCCGCGGGGGCGTCAGTCACGTAGGGGTTCCTGGTTGGGATGTCCGTCCGTAGATTAATTCCTACAGGGCTGGTTGAGAAATGAACTCATCGGTCCTACACGGGTCAGTCCTTGCTGAGGTGTCATCCTGGGGGATAATGCCGCCTTTTCATCGCAAACTTGAGCCCTTTATCGCTTATGTTGTCTAGAACCCTGCTATGCCTGGCTGTTACCAGCGCCTCCATGCCCCTGCTTGCCGACACTGTCTGGCTGAAGAATGGGGACAAACTCAGTGGCAAGATTACCGTTTTCGATGGCGGCAAGTTGCTGATCCAGACCGATTATGCCGGCGCGATTCCCATTGACTGGAAACAGGTCAAGACCCTGGAGAGTGATCAGCAACTCCTGGTCAAGCAGGATGCCTACACCGGCGAGAAAGCCAAGGCGCTGCAAGCGGCCGAGGATGGCAAGGTCACCCTGGCCAACGGTGATGGGCCCAAAACCGTCGAGCTGGCCAGTATCCAGCAGATCCTCAAGCCCAAGCCGGTGGTCGAGGACCTGGTGTGGAAAGGCAATGTCGATGCCGCGCTGGATTACCAGCGTGCGGAAGCCGATACCGATGATTACGACATCGATTTCAAGACTTCGGCACGCCACGGCAGATGGCGGCACACTGCTGAAGGCGAATACAACCGTGAATTCCAGGATGACGTCGTGTCCGCCGATAACTGGCGCCTGGAGTATTCCCTCGATCGGTTCATTACCGACAAATGGTTCTGGCAAGGTCGCTTGAATTACAAACGCGACAAAGTCGAAGACCTGGCTCGCCAGCGCGTAGTGGGTACCGGTCCGGGCTACCAGTTCTGGGATGACGAACTGGGGGCGTTCTCCCTGGGTTCGCTGCTCAACCGCACCGATTACGAGTACCGTGACGGCGGCAAGGACAACTTCTATTCCGTGGCGATGAAGTGGGATTACAACCGCTACCTGATCGGCAAGCGCGTCGAGTTCTTCACCAACGGCGAAGTGGGCAAGCCGCTGTCCGGCGTGGCGGAGTACGCCTATGACGCCGAGATGGGGCTGCGCTACAAGGTCACCGACTGGGCATCGCTCAATCTCAAGGCCGAGAAGGATGTCATCGAGGGCACCGAGGACAGCGACCTGAGCAAGACGCGCTACACGGCGGGGTTTGGCGTGACCTGGTAACCCCAGGCTAGCCAACAAATCAATGTGGGAGCGGGCCTGCTCGCGAAAGCGGTGTGTCAGTCAACGAAAATGTTGCTGGTCCATCGCTTTCGCGAGCAAGCCCGCTCCCACAGTTTTTTTGCGCCGGTAAAAACTGACAGGCACAAAAAAGCCCCGCTTTTGAGGGCGGGGCCTTTTACTAAAGCAAGGACAAGTTAGATAACTTGAACTTCTTCAGCTTGCATGCCTTTCTGACCGCGGGTAGCGATGAAAGAAACCTGTTGGCCTTCTTTCAGGCTTTTGAAGCCGTCGGATTGGATAGCTTTGAAGTGAACGAACAGGTCGTCACCGGATTGTGGGGTGATGAAGCCGAAGCCTTTTTCATCGTTGAACCACTTAACGGTACCGGTTTGGCGATTAGACATGGTGTAACTCCTTGAACAAAGATAACTGCGACTCAGGAAGAACCCTGGCCGAGACTGAGTGCAAAGAGCAGGAAAAATTCTTGTAGATGGTTGGATCGAAATTCAACATATCGTGTAGAGATTCTCAGTGACACAAGCAACACAGTGGCGCCACCTTAACCCTTTTTCCAGAATGTGCCAATGGTCTTTGCGAAGGTTTCTCTTATTTGGTGACTGACGGCGCCGGCGATGGCCGGCAGGACCCGGAAATCAAGGTGGATCGGCGAGATTTGCGTGACGCGCTTTGAACCCTGCCCCGCGCCCCGGTAAGATGCCGGACGTATTTTTTCCACCTCGCTATTTCAGGAAACCGCCATGAGCATCAAATCGGACAAGTGGATTCGCCGCATGGCGCAAGAGCACGGCATGATCGAGCCCTTCGTCGAGCGCCAGATGCGTGGCGAAGGCGCCGACCGGCTGATCTCCTTCGGCGTCTCCAGCTACGGCTACGACGTGCGCTGCGCCGACGAATTCAAGGTGTTCACCAACATCAACTCGGCCACGGTCGACCCGAAGAACTTCGACGAGAAGAGCTTCGTCGACGTCAAGAGCGACGTGTGCATCATCCCGCCGAACTCCTTCGCCCTGGCCCGCACCGTCGAGTACTTCCGCATTCCGCGCAATGTGCTGACCATTTGCCTGGGCAAGAGCACCTACGCCCGTTGCGGCATCATCGTCAACGTCACGCCGCTGGAACCCGAGTGGGAAGGCCACGTGACCCTGGAGTTCTCCAACACCACGACCCTGCCGGCAAAAATCTACGCCAACGAAGGCGTGGCGCAGATGCTGTTCCTTGAATCCGACGAAGAATGCGAAGTGTCCTACAAGGACCGTGGCGGCAAGTACCAAGGCCAGCGCGGCGTGACGCTGCCGCGTACCTGAATCTGACGAGCTGTTGGAATTCCTGAGCGGGCAGACACTCTATTGCGTGTACTGCCCGTTTTTGTGCGTCAGCGCAGCGGGCCCCCGCTCAGGAGTTGCTCTATGAAGATCGATCCGCGAATCAGTGCCGAACTGGCAAGGCTTGAGCCCAATCAGATCGGCGTCATGGCCTGGTCATTGCTGGCCCATCCTGCCGAAGCGGCGGGCGGCATCCCCGGCCAGCCCGATCCCGATACGCCTAACGAACAGCCTACCGAACCTGGCGAACCCACCCTGCCGGACGAGCCGCCTCCTGCGCCGGTGGCATGAAATCAGCTGCAAGTTACAAGCTGCAAGCTGCAAGTTGGCACACGTAGCTTGGCTTGAAGCTTGAAGCTTGAAGCTTTCAGCTCACAGGCCATATTTCGTTATCGCCAATGACAAAAATCCTGCAATCGCTGTCTTGCTCGACGCGATAACCGCCCGTGAACGCGCCAAACGCCGGTAATAGGCTGATCTCGCTGCCCAGTCGAAAACAGGCCAGGCGCAGCCGCTGTCGGCCCTTGCCGCTCAGGTGGTAGACCGGATGCACGTGACCGGCCAGCACATGGCGGCTGGAGTGCGGGGTGGGCTCGTGCTGCACAGCGAACGGGCCCAGCAGCAACGGCTCCGGCACGACGCGAATATTCAGCTCCGGCGGTGGGTCGCCGGCGCGCTTGTCATGGTTGCCGCGGATCAGCGTCATGGCCAGGTGCGAATTTCGCGCACGCCAATCGGAAAGGGCCTTCAGGGTGCCGGGCGCGTGAGAACCCGGGCCGTGGAGAAAATCCCCGAGAAAAATCAGCTGTCGACACGCCAGGCTGGCCAGTAACCCATCCAGCACCGCGATGTTGCTGGCGGTGGTGCCGTGGGGCACCGGTTGCCCAAGGCTGCGATAGGCGGCGGCCTTGCCAAAATGAACATCGGCCACCATCAACGTTTCCTGGGCGGGCCAGTACAGGGCTTTTTCCGGGAGCAGCCAGAGTTCTTCGCCGGCGAGGTTAACGGGATAAGGCGCTGGCATCAGGCGTCACCGCGATTGGCAGTCTTTTCCAACTCGTTGACCATCCGCCGGATGCGGTCGGCGAGTTTTTCCGAGCTCATGCTTTCCCGGAAACGTTCCACCAGCAGCGGGAAGCCGAGCGGGGTGGGGCGCCTGATCATGTGCAGGTCCAGCTTCAAGGCATTGAGGCGTTGCAAGGTCTGCTCCAATCGATTGATATCCAATTCCTCACGCAAGACTTCCTCCCCGGCCTGGGCCAGCAAGAGATTGTCGGCGTCGTATTGCTTGAATACCTGGAAGAACAAGCCACTGGAGGCCTGCACTTGCCGGGTGCTTTTCGGCGCACCGGGGTAGCCGGCGAAGACCAGCCCGGCGATCCGGGCGATTTCGCGAAAGCGCCTGAGGGCCAATTCCCCGGCGTTCAAGCTGGCGAGCACGTCGGTCAACAGGTGATCGACGCTCAGCAGGCCCGGGGTCAGGTAATGCGACCAATCCACTGCCGTGGCGCTGAGCAGTTCCAGGCCATAGTCGTTGACCGCAATGGAAAACGTCACCGGCTGTTGCCGACTGACGCGCCAGGCCAGCAGGCTGGCCAGGCCCAGATGAACCTGGCGCCCGGCGAACGGGTAGAGGAACAGGTGCCAGCCTTCCCGGGACTTGAGGGCTTCGGCCAGCAGGGTGTGTTGCGTGGGCAAACCGGACCAGCGTTGCTGGGTCGTCAGCAAGGGTTGCACAGCTCGCATCTCCGGCCCCTCGAAGCGGCCGCCGGCGGCTTCGCTCAAACGGGCCACGACGGCGGCCGCCAGTTCGCTGGAGAGCGGCATGCGTCCGCCGTTCCAGCGGGGTACGGCGGCCTTTTTGGCTTGGCTGCGCCGCACGTAGGCGGTCATGTCTTCGACCCGGACCAACTCCAGCAGCCGCCCGGCGAACAGGAAACCATCACCGGGACGCAGGCGAGCGATGAAGCCTTCCTCGACACTGCCCAGGGTCTTGCCGCCGCCGCCCTTGCTCCAGAACTTCAATTGCAGGCTGGCATCGCTGACGATGGTGCCGATGCTCATGCGGTGACGCCGGGCCAGGCGCGCGTCGGGGACTCGCCAGATCCCGTGTTCGTCCGGCTCGACCCGTTGGTAATCGGGGTAGGCGGTCAAGGACAAACCGCCGTGGCGTACAAAGGCCAGGGCCCAGGCCCATTCGGCCGGATTGAGGTCGCGGTAGGCCCAGGCCCCCCGCACCTCCGTGAATAATTCGTCGGGAACGAAGCCGCCGCCCAGGGCCATGCTCACCAAGTGCTGCACTAGGACATCCAGCGGCTTATGGGGTGATAGGCGAGGCTCGATGCGCCGTTGGGCCACGGCGTCCTGGGCGGCGGCGGCCTCGATCAATTCCAGGCTGTGGGTCGGCACCAGCGTCACCCGTGAGGTCCGCCCTGGTGCGTGGCCGGAGCGCCCGGCCCGCTGCATCAGCCGCGCCACACCCTTGGCCGAGCCGATCTGCAGCACCCGTTCCACCGGCAGGAAATCCACCCCCAGGTCCAGGCTCGACGTGCAGACCACCGCTTTGAGCTGGCCGTCCTTCAACGCACGCTCCACCCAATCCCGGGTGTCGCGGGACAGCGAGCTATGGTGCAGGGCGATCAGCCCGGCCCAGTCGGGCCTTGCTTCAAGGATGGCCTGATACCAGATTTCCGATTGCGCCCGGGTATTGGTGAAGACCAGGCAACTGCGACTGGCGTCGATTTCGGCGACGACCTTGGGCAGCATTTTCAGGCCGATGTGCCCAGCCCACGGGAAACGTTCGAGGGCCGGAGGTAGCAGCGTGTCGACCTGCAGCGCCTTGCCGTTGGCGCCCTGCACGCTGATGCCGTTGCCTTGCGGGATCAACACCTGTTCGGCGTGGGCCTGGTTGCCGAGGGTTGCGGACACGCCCCAGACGATAAGTTCGGGGTGCCAGTGCCGCAAGCGTGCCAGGGCCAGCTGCAACTGCACGCCCCGTTTGTTGCCGAGCAATTCATGCCATTCATCCACCACCACCATGCGCAAGGTCGAAACGGCGGCGTGCGCGTCGGCTCGAGCAAGCATCAGCGTCAGGCTTTCGGGTGTGGTGATCAGCGCGGTGGGCAAGCGTCGGCCCTGGCGGGCGCGTTCGCTGGGGCTGGTGTCGCCGGTGCGCAGGCCGACACTCCACGGCAGTTGCAGGTCGGCCAGGGGCGCTTCGAGGGCTTTGCCGGTGTCGGCCGCCAATGCGCGCATCGGCGTAATCCACAGGACCGTCAGCGGTTCGGCCGGCGGCTTGCGTTTGCGCGGTTTGTCCGGCGGCGGTGCCGGGCGGGCGAAACGGTTGAGGGCGGCAAACCACACGGCGTAGGTCTTGCCGGCGCCGGTACTGGCATGCAATAGCCCGGAGTCTCCGCGCTTGACCGCGGCCCAGACCTGCTTCTGAAAGGCGAACGGCTTCCAGCCCCGGGCATCGAACCACTGTTTTGCGAAATTGCTGGATGTCGCCATGCCTGCCGCGTGCGCCCTGGAAGTCCTTCTTCAGTGACCACGGCGGGGGATGAAAGGTTTTATGCAGGACATTGTGGCGAGCGCGCTTCTGTGGCGAGGGAGCTTGCTCCCGCTGGAGGCGCAGCCTCCCTCCTGCAGTACGTCTTCCAGATGCAGGGGGCCGCTTCGCAGCCCAGCGGGAGCAAGCTCCTATCAAACAGAACGCAAGCACTTGATTTTCTAAAACAAATTCCAGGTCAAGGCTGCACGATAGCGAATAGGTTCAATTTCCACGGAAAATGTGGTTGCCCAGAATCTATGGCCAACTATCAGACCGCCTTCGCGAGC
>NZ_JAGDEZ010000016.1:0-124226 GCF_017498305.1 Pseudomonas sp. OA65 | reverse complement strand
GGGCCCGCGCGTGGACGGGAAGTTTTTAATCAGGAACGGGCCAGGCCCTCCACCGCCCCCTCCCGCCCCCCCCCCCCCGGTTGTGTTTGATTTTTGCGGTTTTGGGGGGGGAGGGCCCTCCCCCCCGGTGGCCCGCGACCGGCCCCTAAAAGCTTGCGAGCGCTTCGCACCCGAGCGGGAGCAAGCTCCCTCGCCACAAGACTGAGTCAACATGTGACGCCCCATTCAGAGACTGAATACAGCGTCTGCGTTCACAGTCGGCGCGGCCTCGCGGTATAGTCGGGCACGCTATTTATTTCGCGCGCCCCGCCTCGCCGGGCCGGCGACACGTTCGAGGAAATTGCAGATGAAGTTCGAAGGCACCCGCGCCTACGTGGCCACCGATGACCTGAAACTGGCCGTGAACGCCGCCATCACTTTGGAGCGGCCATTGCTGGTCAAGGGCGAACCAGGCACCGGCAAGACCATGCTCGCCGAACAATTGGCCGAGTCCTTCGGCGCGCGCCTGATCACCTGGCACATCAAGTCCACCACCAAGGCCCACCAGGGCCTGTACGAGTACGACGCGGTCAGCCGCCTGCGGGACTCGCAGTTGGGCGTGGACAAGGTCCACGACGTGCGCAACTACCTGAAGAAGGGCAAGCTCTGGGAAGCCTTCGAGTCCGAGGAGCGGGTGATCCTGCTGATCGACGAAATCGACAAGGCCGACATCGAGTTCCCCAACGACCTGCTGCAAGAGCTCGACAAGATGGAGTTCTACGTCTACGAGACCGACGAAACCATCAAGGCCAAGCAGCGCCCGATCATCATCATTACCTCCAACAACGAAAAGGAACTGCCGGACGCCTTCCTGCGCCGCTGCTTCTTCCACTACATCGCGTTCCCCGACCGCGTCACCCTGCAAAAAATCGTCGATGTGCATTACCCGGACATCAAGAAAGACCTGGTCAGCGAAGCGCTGGACGTGTTCTTCGACGTGCGCAAGGTGCCGGGCCTGAAGAAAAAACCTTCCACTTCCGAACTGGTGGACTGGCTCAAGCTGCTGATGGCCGACAACATCGGCGAAGCGGTGCTGCGCGAGCGTGATCCGACCAAGGCCATTCCGCCGCTGGCCGGCGCCCTGGTGAAAAACGAACAAGACGTGCAACTGCTCGAGCGCCTGGCGTTCATGAGCCGTCGCGGCACCCGCTGATCCTCTTCTTTTAACAAGGGCGAGGGCGATTGCCATGCTGCTTAACCTGTTCAATGAGATGCGCGCCGCCAAGGTGCCCGTGTCGGTGCGTGAACTGCTGGACCTGATCAATGCGCTGAAACAGCGGGTGATCTTCGCCGACATGGACGAGTTCTATTACCTGTCCCGGGCGATCCTGGTGAAGGACGAACGGCATTTCGACAAGTTCGACCGGGCGTTCGCCGCGTACTTCAACGGCCTGGAGAAACTCGACGATCACCTCCAGGCGCTGATCCCTGAAGACTGGTTGCGCAAGGAGTTCGAGCGCTCGCTGACCGACGAGGAGCGGGCGCAGATCCAGTCCCTGGGTGGCCTGGACAAGCTGATCGAAGAATTCAAGAAGCGCCTGGAAGAACAGAAGGAACGCCATGCCGGCGGCAACAAGTGGATCGGCACCGGCGGTACCAGCCCGTTCGGCTCCGGCGGTTTCAACCCCGAGGGCATTCGGGTCGGCGACGCCGGCAAGCGCCAGGGCAAGGCCGTGAAGGTCTGGGACCAGCGCGAATACAAGAACCTCGATGACCAGGTGGAATTGGGCACCCGCAACATCAAGATCGCCCTGCGCCGCCTGCGCAAGTTCGCCCGCCAGGGTGCGGCCGAAGAGTTGGACATCGACGGCACCATCGACCACACCGCCCGGGACGCCGGGCTCTTGAACATCCAGATGCGCCCGGAGCGACGCAACACCGTCAAGCTGTTGCTGCTGTTCGACATCGGTGGCTCGATGGATGCCCATGTGAAGATCTGCGAAGAACTGTTCTCGGCCTGCAAGACCGAGTTCAAGCACCTGGAGTATTTCTACTTCCACAACTTCGTCTACGAATCGGTGTGGAAGAACAACCTGCGTCGCACTTCGGAACGCACCTCGACCCAGGACTTGCTGCACAAGTACGGCGCCGACTACAAAGTGATCTTCATCGGCGACGCCGCCATGGCGCCTTATGAAATCACCCAGGCCGGCGGCAGCGTCGAGCACTGGAACGAAGAAGCCGGTTATGTGTGGATGCAGCGCTTCATGGAGAAGTACAAGAAACTCATCTGGATCAACCCGTACCCCAAGGACACCTGGGGCTACACCGCCTCGACCAACATCGTGCGCGAGTTGGTGGAAGACCGGATGTATCCACTGACCTTGCGGGGGTTGGAGGAAGGGATGCGGTTTCTTTCCAAGTAAAGTTCTTTGGTGCCTTTCAGGGCCTCATCGCGAGCAGGCTCGCTCCCACAGGGATCTTGTATACGACGAAGATCCAATGTGGGAGCGAGCCTGCTCGCGATGCTTTTCAGCTGTTCAAAAACACCTGCAAGCACTCCACCTGCTGCCCATGCGCCACCTCCTGCACCACCGGCCGCAACCGCACCTGCGCCCCGGGCAGGCATTGCGCCAGCCGGGCCAGGGACAGCGGCGTCAACGCACCCAGGCGTGGATAACCGCCAATGGTTTGCCGATCATTGAGCAGCACAATCGGCTGGCCGTCCGGCGGCACCTGCACGGCACCGAGGGGAATGCCCTCGGAAATCATCGCCGGCCCCTGATATTCCAACGCCGTGCCCAGCAAGCGCATGCCCATGCGGTCGGCGCGACTGTCCAGCGTCCACGCAGTGTTGAACGCATTGAAGAGGCTGCGTCCGCTGAACGCGCCATTCTGCGCACCGAGGATCAGGTCCAGCGGCTGCGCTTGCTGGAAATCCGGAATCCGCGTGTGCGGCATGGGACGCGGCGTCGGCGTGCCTGAATAGCTCAAGTGCGCACCGCGACTCAGCGCCCGCCCCCGCCCATCCAGGCCACCGAGTTCCTCGCGCACCACCGTTGCCCGGCTGCCCAGCACCGCAGGCGCATCAAAACCACCAGGTGCCGCCAGGTAGGCCCGGGCACCGAGCACAGGCTGGGTGAGCGCCAGGACCTGGCCTTTGCGCAAGCTGAAGAAACGCCACGATGCCACGCCCTGCCCATCTATCCGTGCGCCCAGGTCCGCCCCGGCGAGCGCCAGCACGCAGTCCTCGTCGGCCACCACGGTAAAACCGCCGAGGGTAATCTCCACCACCGCCGCGTCCAGGTCATTGCCCAGCATCCAATTGGCCCAGGCCATCGACAACCAATCCGCCGCGCCGCCCTGGGTCACGCCCAGGTGTCTCACACCGAAACGGCCGGCGTCCTGCAACAGGCACAGCGGGGTGCTGGCCTCGATCAACAACCGGCTCATGCCTGGGCCTCCAACGGTGTGTCGTCGCCACCCAGGGCGATGAATTCGGCGTGGTCCACGGCGGCAAAACGCACCGTGTCCCCCGGCTGCATCAGGCTGTAGCCGTCACGCTCACGATCGAACAACTTGGCCGGGGTGCGCCCGATCAGGTTCCAACCGCCGGGCGAAACCACTGGATACGCTGCGGTCTGACGCTCGGCAATGCCGACGCTGCCCGCTGCCACGCGCTTGCGTGGGGTGTCGAGGCGCGGTGCAGCCAGCGCTTCGTCCACCAGCCCCATGAAGGCGAAACCGGGGGCGAAGCCCAGGGCAAACACCTGATACTCCCGTTCGCTGTGGCGGCGGATCACCTGGGCGACCGTCAAGCCGCTGCGGCTCGCCAACAGTTCAAGCTCCGGCCCGACGCTAAGGTCGTACCACACCGGCAGCACATGGCATTGGCCGGCTGAGCGGGCATCCGGTGAGAGGTTATGCAGCGCCTCGTCGATCAAATCGCGGGCCTGGACCGGGTTCAGGGCGAGCAAATCGTAGTGCACCATCAAGGTGGTGTAGGACGGCACCAGATCGATCAAACGCTCGGCAAACACCGCTCGCAGGCGCTCACTGGCAGCGAGCATCCACGGCATGTTGGCCTCGGCGATCTCATCGAACAGGCGCACCATCAGGCAGTCCACCGCCACCACTTCCACGCGTGGTTTCATGGCGTACTCTGCCGGTCCAGGGCTTCGCGGATGCGTTGCACGGCCGCCACGGAGCTGGCGTTGTCACCGTGCACGCACAAGGTATTGGCCATAAGGTGCAAGGCACTGCCGTCGCTGGCGGTCAATGCATCGCCACGGGCAATGGTCAGGGCTTGCCCGATGATGACCTCGGGATCGTGATGCACCGCCCCCGGTGCCTGTCGCGAAACCAGGCGACCGGCATTGTCGTAGGCCCGATCGGCAAAGGCCTCGAACCACAGGGTCAGGCCGTACTCGTCGCCCAGGGCCTGGGCGGCGCTGTTATCCCGGGTCGCCATGAGCATCAGTGGCAGTTGCCGGTCATAGGCCGCGACAGCCTGGATCACCGCGCGCAGTTGCGCCGGGTTGGCCATCATGTCGTTGTACATCGCTCCGTGGGGCTTGACGTAGCTGACTCGCCCGCCCTGGGCCCGGCAGATGCCGTCGAGGGCGCCGATCTGGTAGTGCAGCAAGTCCTGCAGCTCCTGGGCGCCATAGGCCATGGAACGCCGGCCGAAGCCCGCCAGGTCCTGATAGGCCGGGTGCGCGCCGATCCGCACGCCGTGGCTCAGGGCCAGGCTGACGGTCTTGCGCATAATGCTCGGGTCGCCAGCGTGGAAGCCGCAGGCAATGTTGGCGCAATCGATGAAGGGCATCACCTCGGCGTCCAGACCCATGGTCCAGCTGCCAAAGCTTTCGCCGATATCGCAGTTCAGTAGCAGGCGCTTCACGGTGAACGCTCCTGTAGGTTTTTTCTTCTTTGACTGTGGGGCCAAGCCATGGAGCCCAGGCCCCCACA
The DNA here is from genome assembly GCF_017498305.1 of Pseudomonas sp. OA65. Taxonomy (NCBI): domain Bacteria; kingdom Pseudomonadati; phylum Pseudomonadota; class Gammaproteobacteria; order Pseudomonadales; family Pseudomonadaceae; genus Pseudomonas; species Pseudomonas sp. OA65. Next base: position 119,276 of record NZ_JAGDEZ010000016.1, on the reverse strand, counting down.
GGGTATCAGTTACTCGGCTTCCAACTGCTTGCCTTGGGTTTCCGGCAGGCTCAGGGCCGCGAGGATCACCACGCCGTAGGACACCGCCGCGAAGGCGCCGATACCCACGCTCAGCGGCACCTTCTGGCTCAAGATACCGATCAACAGCGGGAACAATGCCGCCACCGCCCGGCCAATGTTGTAGCAAAAGCCCTGGCCCGAACCGCGGATGCGCGTAGGAAACAGCTCGGTGAGGAACGAGCCCATGCCGCTGAACATCCCGGAAGCGAAAAAGCCCAGGGGAAAGCCCAACCACAGCATCACGTTATTGCTCACCGGCACCTGGGTGTACAGCAAGACGATAGTGAACGAACCGATGGCGTACAGGACGAAGTTCTTCTTGCGTCCCAGGATGTCCGACAGGTACGCGCTGATGACATAGCCCACGTAGGAACCGACGATCACCATCGCCAGATAGCCACCGGTGCTCAATACACTCAAGCCACGCTCATTCTTGAGAAACGTCGGTAGCCAGGACGTGATGGCGTAGTAACCGCCCAGGGCACCGGTGGTCAGCAGCGAGGCACGCAGGGTGGTGAAGAGGATGCCAGGGGCAAAAATCTCGTAGAACTTCGCCGGATTTTCCGGCGTCAACCGGGCCTTGGTCTGGTTATAGACTTCCGGGTCCTTGACCAGCCGGCGGACGAAAATCACGAACACCGCCGGCACGATGCCGAGGATGAACAGTGCGCGCCAGGCATCTTCCGGTGGCAACACCGAGAACAGCAGCGCGTACAGGATCGCGGTCATGCCCCAGCCCAGCGCCCAGCCCGATTGCACCATGCCCACCGCCTTGCCGCGGTCCTTGGCACGGATCACCTCGCCCATCAACACCGCACCGGCGGTCCACTCGCCGCCGAAGCCGAAGCCCATCAAGGTGCGGGCGATCAACAGTTGTTCATAGTTCTGGGCAAAGCCGCACAGGAAGGTGAAAAACGCGAACCACAGCACCGTCAGTTGCAAGGTGCGCACCCGACCGATCCGGTCCGAGAGAATGCCCGCCACCCAGCCGCCAATGGCCGACGCGATCAAGGTGCTGGTGTGGATCAGGCCTGCCTGGCCGGTGGTGATGCCCCACATCGCGATCAGGGTCGGCACCACGAAACTGAGCATCTGGGTGTCCATGCCGTCCAGGGCGTAACCGATCTTGCAGCTCCAGAAGGTGCGACGTTCCTGCTGGTTGATGTTGCGATACCAATCGAACGGGCCAGAACGGGCCTGGGGTTGGGGGACGCCGAGCGTGTCGGGTGCACTCATGGTGGTTCTCCACGGTTTTATTGTTGTGAGTCTCGACGACGCTGACGTGGAGACCGTTGCCCCGATTCTTGAGCGCGCGGCCGATCCCGTCCAACGAATAAAACCTTGGCTGGGTCATAAGAAAAATTTGATTGGGCAGAGCAGAGACAAGGAAATGACATTGCCTAAACTGAATGAACACAGTTGTGGCGAGGGGATTTATCCCCGCTGGGGCGCGAAGCGGCCCCCAACAAGGCCGCCTCATGCATCAGGCAGGATCATTCAATTGACTGCAATGGGGGGCTGCTTCGCAGCCCAACGGGGATAAATCCCCTCGCCACAACAGCTTGCGCGGTCAGTATCGGCTACAGCCCGCGCAGGTCGCGCTCTTCGATCGGCCGGCCCTGGCGCAGGCGCTTGCCGCCCAGCACCACCCAGTCGATCAGACGGAACAGGCATTCCAGGCCGAACGACAGCAACATCGCGCCGCTGATGCCCCAGATCATCGCTTCGGGGGTCAGCAGGATCTGGTAGCTGTAGCCGTTCCAGGTTTCCTTGCGGATGTCCGGATCGGCAGCCAGCGCCACTTGCAGCAGGCGGATGTACCACGGACCTTGCATGGCCTGGAATTGCTTGTCCAAGGCCTGCTGGCGCACGAGCAAGGTGTTCAGGCTGTCGGCGTCGCTGCGAAAGATCGGATCTTCGCTGGCGCGGTAATGGGCCACCAGCGCCTGCATGTCGCCCTTGAAGAACTGGTTGGCGGTGCCCTGGAAACCTTTCAGGCCGGTCTGCGCCTCGATCAGGTGAGCCTCGACCCGCTTGGCGTAATCATTGATGAATCCCGGCACCTGGACCCCAACCAACAGGCCCACCGCGAACAACACCAGCCGTAGATAACTGAGCAACATAGCGTGACGTCCTTATTCGGTCCGGCCGTGACTGACGCATTCGCCGCGTCGCCACAGGCTCCATTGGCCCGGTTCGTAGCGGGTCCAGGTTTCGTTTTCGGTCAAAGGCTCGGTGGCGATCACCGTGACCACGTCGTTGGGTGTGGTTTCCGCCTGGAAATCGACAATCACGTCCACATCCTTGAGCCGCGCCGGGCCGAACGGCGCGCGACGGGTGATCTGGGCCAGTTTGGTCGAGCAATAGCAGAACAGCCAGTCGCCATCGCTGAGCAGGCAATTGAACACGCCTTTGCTGCGGTATTCGGTGCAGGCCTCGATCAACGACGGCAGCAACTGTTCCACTTCCACCGGTTCGGGGAAGGCCTGGCGCACGCGGTTGAGCAGATCGCAGAAAGCCGCTTCGCTGTCGGTGTCGCCCACCGGGCGGTAGAAACTCACGCCCGGCTGGAAATCGGCGAGCTGGCCGTTGTGGGCGAAACACCAGTTGCGGCCCCACAACTCACGCACGAACGGATGGGTGTTGGACAGGCAGACCTTGCCGACGTTGGCCTGGCGAATATGCCCGATCACCACTTCGCTCTTGATCGGATAACGCTGCACCAGGTTCGCCACTTCCGATTCGCTGCTGGCGGCCGGGTCCTGGAACAGGCGCAGGCCACGGCCCTCATAGAAGGCGATGCCCCAACCGTCCCGGTGCGGCCCGGTCTTACCGCCGCGCTGCATCAGCCCGGTGAAGCTGAACACGATGTCGGTCGGCACATTGGCGCTCATGCCCAGTAACTCACACATGCTCGAACTCTCGCTTCAAGGGGCAGGCCTGCTTACAGGCGCGGTTCGATACGCGAACGCTGGGGATTGCTCGGCACGGGTGGGCGACCGTAACGGTCATCCCCGGCCACGCCGAATGGTGGCTCATCCTCCGGCTCATCGGCCGCAGCGGCGGCTTTGGCGGCGGCAGCCCTTTCCTTGCGCGCGTTGGCGGCCCGCTCGATGGGGAAGCGGATCAGCACTAAAATCAAGTAGAGGCCGAAGGCGATCATGCCGTACATGAGCAGGTCGGACGCCGCCCGCCAGACGTTGTTGCCGACCTTGAACAAGATGTCCAGGGCGACAATGGCCAAGGCCGGGGCAACCTTGTCCTTCACCGGGTCGACGACAGTGGGGCTGAACAGCAACACCGCCATCAGCAAGCGCAGCGGCTCACGCAACCAGCGCCACATCCAGCGCGTCATGCGCATCCACACCAGCAGGCAGCCCAGGGCGGCGAAGGCGTAGAGGCCCCAGGCGATCAGATAGTCATTCTCGGTCATGGTGTCCATGGCAAGGCAGGCAAAGAGACGCTTATAGTAACGGCTTTTCGCGCGTCAGGCTGCCCCGGCGTCTGGCGAATGGCCTGTGTGGTGGCTTCTGTCCAGGCCGCGTGTCCCTTTTCGTACAACGTTCGAGAGCCTTTCATGTCCCTATCTGCCCACGTTTCCAACGCCCCGATCGCCCGCAGGGACGCCGGTGTTGACCCGTACGCCTGGCTGCAGGAACGCGACACCGACGCCGTGCTCGACTACCTCAAGGCGGAAAACAGCTACCAGGAGGCGCAACTCGCCGATCAGGCCGAACTGCGCGAAACCCTGTTCCAGGAAATCAAGGGCCGGATCCTCGAGACCGACCTGTCGCTGCCCTCGCCCTGGGGCCCGTACCTGTATTACACCCGCACCACCGCCGGTGACGAATACCCACGCCATTACCGTTGCCCGCGCCCGACCGACGACAGCCTGACCGTGGACGAAAGCCACGAACAACTGCTGCTGGACCCGAACACGTTGGCTGGCGGCGGTTTCTTTGCCCTGGGCGCCTTCAGCATCAGCCCCGACCACCAGCGCCTGGCCTACAGCCTGGACACCACGGGCGATGAGATCTACACCCTGTTCGTGAAGGAGTTGTCCAACGACAAGGTCAGTGAACTGTCCTTCGACAATTGCGACGGCAGCATGACCTGGGCCAACGACAGCCTGACGCTGTTTTTTGGCGAATTGGACGACACCCACCGCCCCCACAAACTCTGGCGCTATCGCCTGGATGGCACGGCCGCCGAAGAAGTGTTCCATGAGCCGGACGGACGTTTCTTCCTGCATTGCTATCGTTCGAGCTCGGAAAAGCAGTTGATCCTGTCCCTCGGGAGCAAGACCACCAGCGAAGTCTGGGTATTGGACGCCGCACAACCGCAACAGCCCTTCACCTGCCTGGCACCACGGGTGGAAAACCACGAATACGACGTCGACCACGGCCTGCTCGATGGCCAATGGACCTGGTTGATCCGCAGTAACCGCGACGGGATCAACTTCGCCCTGTATCAGGCCGCCGACACCGGCGTGGCACCAACCGAGGCCGACTGGCAGAACCTGATCCCCCACAGCGACACGGTGATGATCGATGGCCTGAGCCTGAACGCCGGGGCCATGACCTTGAGCCTGCGCGAAGGCGGCCTGCCGATCATCGAGGTGCATCCCCAGGGTTTGCCGGCGTATCGGGTGCAACTGCCGGACGCGGCCTACAGCCTGCATGTGCAGAACAGCCTGGAATTCATCAGCGATCGCATTCGCCTGCGCTACGAGGCCTTGAACCGTCCGGCGCAGATCCGTCAGTTGGACCTGGCCAGCGGCGCCCAGGTGGTGCTCAAGCAAACCCCGGTGCTGGGGCCGTTCGATGCCGACGCCTATGTCAGCCAGCGGCTCTGGGCCACGGCGCCGGACGGCACCCAGGTGCCCATCAGCCTGGTGGTCAGGCGCGAAGACCTCGGCCGGCCGGTGCCGCTGTACCTGTACGGCTACGGTGCCTATGGCGAAAGCCTCGACCCATGGTTTTCCCATTCGCGGCTGAGCCTGCTCGACCGCGGCGTGGCGTTTGCCATCGCCCATGTCCGCGGCGGCGGCGAGCTGGGGGAAGCCTGGTATCGCGCCGGCAAGCAGGAACATAAGCACAACACGTTCAGCGATTTCATCGCCTGTGCCGAACATTTGATCGCCAACGGTTTTACCACCGCCGAGCAACTGGCGATCAGCGGCGGCAGCGCCGGTGGCCTGCTGATCGGCGCGGTGCTCAACCAACGCCCGGAGTTGTTCAAGGTGGCAATTGCCGAAGTGCCGTTCGTCGATGTGCTCAACACCATGCTCGACCCGGACTTGCCGCTGACGGTCACCGAATACGACGAATGGGGCAATCCAGAGGAGCCGGACGTTTATGATCGGATCCGGGCCTACGCCCCATACGAAAACGTCAGCGCCCAGGCGTACCCGGCGCTGCTGGTGATCGCCGGCTACAACGACAGCCGCGTGCAGTACTGGGAAGCGGCCAAGTGGGTGGCGAAATTGCGCGCCACCAAGACCGACGACAACCCCCTGCTGCTCAAGACCGAACTGGGCGCCGGCCACGGCGGAATGAGCGGGCGCTACCAGGGATTGCGTGACGTAGCGCTCGAATATGCATTTGTCTTGAAGGTTTTGGGGGTGGTCTGAGGAACTCTGTGGGATGGCCGGGTCTTAGCTGCATGCGCATGGCCTTGCTGTAACCCAGCCCAATGTGGGAAAGGCTTTGTGGGAGCAAGGCTTGCCCGCGATGGCATCGGCTTGATCTGACAGACAGAACTGAGTCGCCTGTATCGCGGGCAAGCCTTGCTCCCACAAAAGATAAAAGCCTGTCCCAGAGGTCTGCTTACACCCGGGCCAAACTGTACCTGCAACAAACACAAGAAAAAGACCGTGCCAACATGTCAGAACCGACCTTACTGAACAAAGAAATCCGCGACTGGCTGATGGACTGCGGCCTGTTCGACCAGTTGCTGCCTGTAGACTTCGCCGCGGCGTCGGGCTATTTCAGCATCAGCGCTATCGCCGAGGGCGAAGCGATTTTCCGCGAGGGCGATGCCGGCAGCTTCATGTGCATCATCCACACCGGCCAAGTGGCCGTGCAGAAAACCGGCCCCGACGGCCAACCCGTGACCATCGCTACGCTGCGCAGCGGCCGGGCCTTCGGCGAAATGGCCGTGCTCGACGGTGAACGGCGCTCGGCCAGTTGCATCGCCGCCAGCGATTGCCAGTTGCTGAACCTGGGCAAGGACTCCCTGGAAAAAATGCTCAACGACGCCCCAAAGATCGCCGCCAAGATCATCCGCGCCCTCGCCGTCTCCCTGTCCAAGCGCCTGCGCATGGCCGATGGGCAGCTGTTGTCGCAGCAGGTCTGACCGCACCTCTATCAGCTGAAACACAGAACCTGTGGGAGCGAGCCTGCTCGCGAAAGCGGTGGACCAATCAACATAAATGCTGGCTGATCCGACGCTATCGCGAGCAGGCTCGCTCCCACAGGTTTGTGCCTCAGTTGTTTCATCGACTGGCTTCATATCTACCCACCCGGCGACTTGGCCTTCACCGGCTTCGGCTCCATGCCCGGTATCGGCTGGTCCTTGGGCGGCTTGGGCATTTCGATCGGCGGCAGCAAGGGCGGCCCACCATTTCCCGGGCCGGCCTTGGGCACGCCGTTGGGCGTGACCGGCGGATAGGGCATGGGGGTAGCGGTGCCCGGCGACCCGGGGATGCTCGGCGGGTTGACCGGAATCGTCGGTTGTTGAGCCTGGGCGCAACTTATTGAGAGCGCCGCCAGGGCAATGGCCGTTAGAATGATGCACTTCATCAATGGCTCCGTGGCTATTGTCTGCTTTAAGGCTAGTCGTTACCGCGCCGGTCTGCCCTCCTACGAGATCTCCATGAAACGTTTCGTTCTGCTCGACACCACGCCCATTCCTGACAACGGCGGTGCCCTGTGCCTGTTCGAGTACGGCGAAGATTTCGTCATCAAGATCCAGGGCGGCGACGGCGGGCAGTTGATGAACACCCGCATGCACGGTTCCGAAGACGCCCTGGCAGAGATTCCTTGCCGCAAGGTCGCCGGTCGTCCTGGCTCGCGCGTGCTGATCGGCGGCCTCGGCATGGGCTTCACCCTCGCCTCGGCCCTCAAGCACCTGGGCAAGACCGCCGAAGTGGTGGTGGCCGAGCTGGTGCCCGGCGTGGTCGAGTGGAACCGTGGTCCCCTGGGTGAAAAGGCCGGGCGGCCGCTGGCGGACCCACGCACGGTGATCCGCATGGAAGACGTGGCCAAGGTGCTGCAAGCCGAACCCCAGGGGTTCGACGCGATCATGCTCGATGTCGACAACGGCCCGGAAGGCCTGACCCAGAAAGCCAATAGTTGGCTGTATTCGGCCGGTGGCCTGGCCGCCTGCGCCAAGGCCCTGCGGCCCAAGGGCGTGCTGGCGGTGTGGTCGGCCAGCGCTGACCGGCAGTTTTCCGACAAGCTGAAGAAGGCCGGCTTCAAGGCCGAAGAGGTGCAGGTGTTCGCCCATGGCAACAAAGGCACCCGCCACACCATCTGGATTGCCGAGAAGCTCAAGGGCTGAGCTAAACTCTGTCCAACCGTCATTAGTCTTTTCTACAAAGGTGAACCCATGAGTTCGTCAACGCCACCGTCCAACACCGCCAAGCTGGACCGCATCCTCGCCGATGCCCAGCGCGACCGGGAGATGGGCTACCGCGACAAAGCCCTGAAAATGTACCCCCATGTCTGTGGCCGCTGCGCCCGTGAGTTTTCCGGCAAGCGCCTGAGCGAACTGACCGTTCACCACCGCGACCAGAACCACGACAACAACCCGCAGGACGGTTCCAACTGGGAACTGCTGTGCCTGTACTGCCACGACAACGAACACTCGCGCTACACCGACCAGCAATACTTCGGCGACGGCTCCCTGAGCACCCCGAAGATCGCCAAGGCGACCCACAACCCCTTCGCCGCGCTGGCCGGGTTGATGAAGAAAGACGAGTAATCCAGCCAAGTGACGAGCCCCGCTTTGTGGGAGCAAGGCTTGCCCGCGATGAAGCCAATGCGGTCTTTCAGGAACCGAGGCGCCTATTTCGCGAGCAAGCTTTGCTCCCACAGATTTTGTGAACGCCGAAAATCCACTGTGGGAGCGAGCCTGCTCGCGAAGGCGGCCGACCATGCACCACACATCTCGAACCTGACCACCCTCCCCCATTCCCCGTATAATCGCGCCTTTTCCCCAAAGGCACCCCGCCCGTGGCCAACAAACGCTACAGCTGCATCGGTCTGTTCAACCCCAAGTCCCCGGAAAACGTCGGTTCGGTCATGCGTGCCGCCGGTTGCTACGGCGTGGCGTCGGTGTTCTACACCGGCAAGCGCTATGAGCGCGCCGCCGACTTCGTCACCGACACCAAGAAAGTCCACTACGACATCCCGCTGATCGGTATCGACGACCTGAAGAAAATCCTGCCCCTGGGCTGTGTGCCGGTGGCCGTGGAACTGGTGGAAGGCGCTCGCCCACTGCCCGAATACACCCACCCGGACCGGGCGCTGTACATCTTCGGCCCGGAAGACGGCTCGCTGGACAAGGACATCCGTGATTGGTGCGAAGACGTGATCTATATCCCCACCAACGGCTGCATGAACCTGGCCGCCACCGTCAACGTCGTGTTGTACGACCGCATGGCCAAGGGCAACAACACCCGTTCGGGGCCGCAATTCCGCTGATCGGTGCAACATTCGATTGAACAAGGCAATCGCTCAGGCAGTCAGCTTTATACCAATCCCCACACTGGAGACAGACCATGAGCGATAACAATCCGTTCGAGCCGATTGAGCGCACCCCTTTCCAATCCCATCCACCACAGAATGTGCACGGCTGGGAACGCATTGGCTCGTTGGCCGGCGGTGTGCTGATGATGGGCAAGGGTTTGCGCCGTGGTGGGGTGATCGGCCTGGCTCAACTGGCGATCGGCGGCATGGCACTGGCGCGGGGCATCACCGGGCATTGCTCGGCCAAGAGCCTGCTGGAAAAGAATCGCCAGAACCTGGACAACGCCCGCGCCCGCATCGAGCAGGCCGGCGAGGAGCTGAGTCGCCTGAAGGCCAACGCCGAGGCGGCGACTGGCACGGCTACGGTGACGGGGAATGATTCGTTGAATTCGCCGAAGGTTGGGCTCTGATTTTTGCAGTACCGCTGATGGCCTCATCGCGAGCAGGCTCGCTCCCACATTGATCGAGTCATGCACAAATAATCTGTCCACTGAAGATCCAGTGTGGGAGCGAGCCTGCTCGCGATGGCGATGTCACTGAAGTAACTGGGTATCCAGCACAGTGGAAGCCCCACCCAAAACACTTTCACTGAGTTGTACAAACTCCTCGGTATCAACTGTCTCCAGGCGCATCGCCCCCTGCAACACATCATCCAGCGAACGCTTGTTATGGGTCTTCAGGCGAATCTCGCGGTCCAGTTCCTGCAACAGCAATACCGCCTTGGCCACGGCCGCCGGGCTGATCTGCTCGCCGCGCAACGTGGTGACGCCCTTGCTGTCGTGGGCGAGCCGGTCGTTCAAGGCGTGGTAGCGCTCATCGCTCAAGCCGCCGGCGCGGCGCAGCAGTTCGACCGCGTAATACTCGGTCAGCCCCTCACTGATCCAATCGCTACGGTCCTGATCGTTGACCCGGGCCAGTGCCTGCACCAACTCCCGCAACAACGGGCTGCTGCCCCGCTCGCTGACCAGCGGCGGACGGCTGTGCAGGTAAATCGAGTCATGGCCGGCCTGAGCGCCACGCCACAACGGATCGCCGGCGCCAACAATCAGCAACTTGGCCGGATGGCGCGGCACCAGCGCTTGCACCTGCGGCCAAACGAACGTCAGCAGCGTCAGCACGTCCATCCGGCGCATGCCCTGGCCCCGGGGCGAGGCCACCGTCACTTCGGTTTCGCCCAGGCGCGTGCGGCGACTGCCCAGCTTGCCGGCGAGCATCCAGCCCGTGGGGCGGTCGAACAGGCGCGCGGGGTTGTCGATGCGGAAGCGTTGCTTGCCGATACGCGGCCAAGGGGTCTCGATGCTTTTCCAGCCGTCAGGCAATTCAACCTCAAGACGTGCCACCAGTTCGATGCCGTCCTGCTGATCGAGCTTGGCCGACGGCACGAGATCATCCCCGCGCAGCAACGCCCAGGTCGGGGTCATGCGGGTTTCGAAGGTGGCGTTCTTGCGGGCATGGCTGATGCGCACGCGGTAGCTCAGGCTCGCCTTGTCCGCGGCCGGACGCCAGACACCACGGGCCTCTTTGCCTGGGGTGAGCTGCCAGTGGCCGTCGGCCTTGAAATCGCTGTAGCGACTGCCGTCACCGAGGTCGAAATCCAGGCTGCGCACCGCCGAGCCCCGGGCCAGGGTCAGGCGCACTTCGGCCTGATCGCTCTGGGGCAACAGGTGCACGTGATAATCCAGATCGACTTTCTGCGCCGCCCACAGCGGCCCGCACACCGCCAGCAGCCCGGCCGCCAGTATCCGTTTCAATCCTGCAGCCATGGGTTCTCCCAGGTGGCGCGCCGCCCGGTGGTTCAGCCGGCGCGAAAAATCAGATGATCTTCCCAGTCGTCTTCCGGCACGCTGCCTTCGGCCAGCATACGTCCAGACTGGGAAATGCGTTCATGGTGCACGGCATCGCGATCGCCACAGACCAGGTGGTGCCACAACGGCAAGTCCTTGCCCTCGCTGACCAGCCGATAACCGCAGGTCGGCGGCAGCCATTTGAACTCATCGGCCTTGCCCGGGGTGAGCTGGATACAATCGGGCACGAACTCACGACGGTTGAGGTAGTCGGTGCACTGGCAGGTTTTCAGGTCCAGCAGTTTGCAGGCGATGCGGGTGTAGTAGACGCTGTTGTCATCTTCGTCTTCGAGCTTTTGCAGGCAGCACAGGCCACAGCCGTCGCACAGCGATTCCCATTCCTGGGGATCGAGCTGATCGAGTGTCTTGCGTATCCAGAACGGTTCAACTTTGGCGGCCATGGTTCGAGCATCAACATCAGGTGGTGAAAAGGCCGACAGTCTAGTGCCGGGGCCTCTTGAGGCCAAGCATTGGCGACTGTCGGTATACAGGGGCTTGTCAGGCCGGGCGGCGGGACGTAGGTTGCTTGATTGTCTTTCCACACTCGAGCCAGGTAAGCCCATGAGCGCCAACTCCCGCATTGCCGATTACGCGATCCATCCCCAGTTCATCGAACGCTGGTCGCCCCGCGCCTTTACCGGCGAAAACATTGCCGAAGAAACCTTGCTGAGCTTCTTCGAAGCCGCACGCTGGGCCCCTTCGGCCTACAATTCCCAGCCTTGGCGTTTCCTGTACGCACGCCGCGACACGCCGAACTGGGAGCGTTTCCTGGGCTTGCTCAACGAGTTCAACCGCGGCTGGGCCCAACACGCCTCGGCGCTGGTGATCATCGTCTCGAAAACCACCTTCGCGGTGCCCGGCGCCACCGAGGAAACCCCGGCGCAGAGCCACACCTTCGACACCGGCGCGGCCTGGGGCCACCTGGCGCTGCAAGCCAGCCTCAGCGGCTGGCACACCCATGGCATGGCCGGTTTCGACCAGGAACTGACCCGCAAGGAACTGAAGATCCCGCAAGGCTACGCCCTGCACGCCGCCGTGGCGATCGGCAAGCTGGGGGACAAATCGACCCTGGCCGAATACCTCCAGGCCCGCGAAGTCCCAAGCCCACGCCGGCCGCTGAGCGAACTGGTGGCAGAAGGTGATTTCACCCTGTAACCCCTTTTATGCTCACTAAAATAACCACTGTGGGAGCGAGCCTGCTCGCGATGGCGCCAGATCAGCCACTTCGATGGCGACTGACACACAGCTATCGCGAGCAGGCTCGCTCCCACAATGGGTTCTGTGGCGAACGCATTTTTTGTGGCCACTGAAAAATCACTGTGGGAGCGGGCTTGCTCGCGATAGCGGAGTATCAGTCAGCATAAATGTTGAATGTACCGGCCCTTTCGCGAGCAAGCCCGCTCCCACAGTTTGATCGAGGATGGCTTCAATAGCCCCGGCTGAAATCCACTTCACCACGCAGTGCTTCGCCCGCCTGATAGGCCCGCAGGTTATCCAGGAACAACTGCGCCATCATCGGTGGCGAAGTCGGTGCCGAACTGTGGCCGGTCAGCAGCAGGCCCCAGGCGGTCCAGAACGGATGGCGCTGCGGCAGCGGCTCCTGGCGACAGACGTCGATCACCGCGCCGGCCAGGTGCCCTTCCTTCAGGGCTTGCACCAGGTCTGCATCCACCACTGCCACGCCGCGGCCAACGTTGATAAACAACCCGGTCGGTTTGAATTGCTTGAACAGCGCGGCGTCGTAGATGTCATGGGTTTCCGGCGTGTTGGGCAGCAGATTGATCACGTAATCCACCTCGCCCACCAGCCGCGGCAGATCCTTCAGTGCCCCGACCTCAATGAACGGCGCCATTTCCCTGGCTTCGCTGGCGATGCCGTACAGCTGCACGCCGAACGGCACCAGGAACTGCGCCACACGCTGGCCGATGTCCCCCGTCCCGACGATCAACACCTTGCGTCCAGCCAGGCCTTGCCCCTGGCGGTTGTCCCACTTGCGCTCGACCTGGCTGACCAACCGGGCCAGCACTTCGCGCTCGTGGCCGAGCATGTAGGTGAGCACGTACTCAGCCATCACCTGGCCGAAAATGCCCACGGCGCGGGTCAGGCGGTAATCGCGGCTCAGGCCATCGGCCAGCAGCGGCGTGATGCCCGCCCAGGTCGATTGCAACCAACGGGGCTGGTGGCCTTGACGCAACAAGGTGGCCAGCAGATCAGGCTGGCCGAGCCAGACCGGGCAATCGGTGGCCAGTCGCGACAGTTCGGCGGAATCGCCGCTGGTCAGGACTTCAATATCGGGTGCAGCCTGACGCAAAAGCTGGGCATACACCGCGTGATCGTGTTCGGCAATCAGAACGCGCATGAATCAAACCTTTCAAAAACAGTGCAGACGACCGCCGGCAGAGTGTCGCTCTATCCTTGCGATCATCGTCAATAAATCATTCCGTTTTTCAAGAAGCGCCCAGGACAGGCGCCTCCAATACCATCAGACCGGGTCGTTGCGGCGCAGCAACTCTTCGGGCAAATGCTCGATGTACTCGTCCTCGGCCGGCGGCATCTGCAAGTGATAGCCCTGGGTGTCGAGGTTTTCCAGCACCTTGTTGATGTCTTCCCGGGACAGCTCACGCTCGGGGCTCAGCACCAGGTCAAAGGCGTGGATCGCCTTGCCGAAGGCGGCCATCAATGGCTCGGGCACACGCTTCAAGGCATCGCTCTTGAGCACATACAAGTACATCTCGTTTTTCTTCGAGCTGCGGTAGATGGAGCAGATACGTTTCAAGGCTGTTCTCCGGCAGTGGCCAGGCTGTCGAGCAGCGCCTGGCCCATCAACTCGCGGCGCCAGCCACGCAGCGAATCGGGCAATTGGTAAGGGCCCTCGGGAAAGCCGCTCTTGATCAGCGCTTCGAGGGTTTTCTTGCGCAGCATCAGCTCCGGGGCAATGCCCAGGCGCTCGGCTTCAGCCTGCCCCAGCGCCCGCAGGCGCTTGACCAGGGTCGCGGCCTCGATGGGCAACGGCTCGGCCACGGCCGGCGGCCATTGCTCGGGCGGGATGCTGGCGGCGCGCTGGATCAGGTCCAACAGAAACTGGCCGTCCTGGCGCACGGTACGCGGGTGCATGTCTTCGATTTTCGCCAGCGCGCCGAGGTTATCCGGCTGGGTGCGAGCCAGGGGCCACAGCGAATGCTCGCGGATGATGCGGTTGCGCGGCAGGTCACGGGCCCGTGCCTCACGTTCACGCCAGGCGCACAGCTCGCGCAGCACGGCCAATTGGGCGCGGGACAGTTTCCAGGCCAGCTTGGCCTCGCGGTAGACCTCGTACGGGTCGACCTCGCGACGCAGGTTGGCCACCAGTTCGGCGCCATCCTCCAAGACCCAGTTGTATTTTTCGTCAGAAAGCTTTGGCCGCAGTTGTACGAAAACTTCTGCCAGATGCACCGCATCCTCCGCCGCATAGCTGATTTGCGTCTCGGACAGGGGCCGTTGCAACCAATCGGAGCGGGTCTCGCCCTTGGGCAGCTCGATGCCGAGTACTTCCTGCACCAGCCGCGAGTAACCCATGGAGAAACCCAGGTTCAGGTAAGCGGCGGCCAATTGGGTATCGAACAGCGGCGCGGGCAGGCTGCCAGTCAGGCGTAGCAGCACTTCAAGGTCTTCGCTGCAAGCGTGCAATACCTTGAGCACCGCCGGGTTTTCCAGCAGCGCGGCCAACGGTTGCCAGTTGTCGATGGTCAAGGGGTCGATCAGGTAGGCACGTTTGCCGTCGCCGATCTGCAATAAGCCAGCAATGGGATAAAAGGTGTCGACCCGCATGAATTCGGTGTCGAGGGCGACGAATGGCAACTGCTGCCACTCGGCGCAAAACTGACCGAGGCTATCGTTGTCGCGAATCCAGTGAATATCGATGGCCACACGGCTCTCCCTTGAAGAATGGCGCGCAGTATATATCGCCGCTGGCGATTGCGAGCATCCATAGAGCAGCTGTCTGAGAGAAATCGCCTGCGAGAAAGCAAGAATAGTCCTACATCAAGAATTAACCGGTCTTACGCAATACATAAACACGCGTCAGCGCAAAACCGGGTAGGAAATCCTGATACCAAAGCACGCTGAAACCCGCCTGGCGAAACTCGGCTTCGACATCGGCCTTGTCGGCCGGGCTGCGTTGCGGCACCTGGCCCATCTTGAGACGCCCTTCGATTTTCACCGAAACGATGACCGTGTCGCGACTTACCCGATGAAACTCGCGCAGCAGCGCCAGGCGATGCTCGCTGGCGCGGAGGTGGCGAAACAGTTGCAAACAGAAAATGCAATCCACTGCGTTGGCCGACAGCCCAAGGGTGAAGGCGGAACTCGGGAAGGTCTTGACCCGCTGGAGCAACGCGTCGCCATGGTGGGTCAGCGCGTGTTCGAGCATGTCCGGCGACGGGTCCGCCGCCAGGATCACCCGGTTGGCATGCTCGGCCAGCACCGGCCAGAACCGTCCTGCCCCACAGGCCACGTCCAGCACCAACCCCGGCTCGCCCGCCACCTTGAGGGCATTGCGCACCATTTGTTCGTCGCGCCAGAACGCCAGGCGCAAGCGGCGAGGCGCCGGTCGGCAGCACACCTGCGCATGTTCCTGGTCATGCTGCCTGGCGAACTCAAGCTCGATCGTGGATGGGGGTAACCCGGACATACAAACGGCTCTTGGAAAAAGTCTGGATGACAGGTTAACCAACCCCGCGTGAAAAAAAGGTCCAGGCGCTCACTGCCGTGCCAGGACACCGTCAATTACCGCGCCGCGACAATTGGCGAACAGGTCCAGGTCGCGGTTGTAGACCTGGCTGTTGACTTCCAGCAACCCAAGCATCGAGTGAAACAGGTTGTCCTGGCTCAAGGGCTTTTCACGACTCAGTTGCAGGCAATGGGTGTCGACCGAAAAGGACTTCTGGTAGCTGTCGGAGAACCAGGCCAGCATCGCCACGCGTTTCTGTTGTTCCGGGGCGAGCATGTAGGGCGTGCCATGGAGAAACAGGTTGTACTCGCCCAGGGACTCGCCATGGTCCGACAGGTACAGCATGGCCGTGTCGACCTTGTCCTGGTTGGCCCGTAGCAGATCGATCAGAGTCGACAGCACATGATCGGTGTACACCAGCGTGTTGTCGTAGCCGTTGACGATGCTCTCGCGGCTGCAATTGTTCAGCGCATTGCTTTCGCACACCGGCGTGAAATGCTCGTACTCCTTGGGGTAGCGCTTGAAATATTCCGGCCCGTGGCTGCCCATCTGGTGCAACACCAGCACCGTGTCCTTATCGAGGGTGTCGATGAAATGCTGCAGTCCCTGGAGCAGGATCTCATCGCGGCACTCACTGTTGGCGCACAGCGTCGGGTCCTTGAGGTTGCTGACATCCTGCAGCGTGACGCGGTCGCAGGTGCCCTTGCAGCCAGATTGATTGTCCCGCCAGATCACCTCCAGCCCGGCGCGCTTGAGCACATCCAGCAAGCCCTCCTCATTCTTGGCCTTGCTGGCGTCGTAGTTCTTGCGGCCCATGTTGGAAAACATGCAGGGCACCGACACGGCGGTCTCGGTGCCGCAGGAATGCACGTCGGTGAAGGCGATCAGGCCGGCCTCCTTGTCCAGTGTCGGCGTGGTATCGCGGTTATAGCCGAGGATGCCGAAGTTCTCGGCCCGGGCACTCTCGCCCACCACCAGAACGGTCAGGGACTTGCGGCCGTGGGTTTGCCACGCCGGGTTGCGCCTCGCGTCCTCGCCCAAGGTGATGAACGGCTGTTTGGCCGACGCGACCTGCTCACGCAAATACCCAAGCGAGGCGCCGATGTAATTGCTCGGTACGACCATCAAGCGCAACTCGTGGTGGTTGCGAAACAGTGACGACAAACCTTGGTAGTTGACCAGGGCAACCACGCCGATCACGGCGGCCGAGGCCACGCCGACCAGCAACTTGCTTAATAACTCCTTTGGCCAACGACGGTAGTTGATCGGCGTCTTGAACAACAACCAGCACGGCAAGACACCCAATAAGCCGATATAGACAAACAACTTCAACGACAACAGATCACGGACTTCCGTGGCATTGGTTTCAGCGAAGTTGCGCAACATGCCCGCATCGATCAAGACGCCGTATTGGGCCATGAAATACGCCACGCCGGCACTGATCAAGAACAACAGCATCAACACCGGCTTGAGCAGCGGGCGGAAGGCTACGAGGGTCAGCACCAGATTGAACGCGCAGAAAATCATCAGGCCAAACGCCACGCACATCAGCAGGCCCCGAGCGTCCGCCGTCGTGATCGCCAGCAAGTGTTGCCAGAGCACGAGGTTGAAGCCCACTAACAAAAAGGCACTGGCGGCCAGCGTCACCCACTCGGGGCGCACGGCTTTAATAGTCAGCATGATGATTGAGGGTTTCCTGAAGTTGCTCTTTGAAAAAGAAGTGCCGCAGGAAACATGTGAAAAATGTTTTCTACGGCAACACAAACTTTAGGTAGCCCACCATCAATTTTTCGTGAAAAAGTTGCTGGTAAATAATTATTTAAGCGGCAAGCTGCAAGTCCTATCGGCTTGAAGCTTGAAGCTTAAGGCTTGCAGCTGCTGCTAAGCCCGCTTCAGATACCAACGCCAGTCCTGCTCGCCGACTTCCCCCATGAACTGCCGGTATTCGGCGCGCTTGACCGCCAGATAAACACCCAGGAACGCCTCGCCAAACGCTCCCCGCGCCCAAGTCGAAGCTTCGAGGGCGCGCAGGGTGGTGAGCCAGTCGGTGGGCAGCCGTTCGGTCGCTTGGGCGTAGCCGTTGCCTTCCACAGGTTTCCCGGGATCGCACTGTTCACGCAGGCCGTGATGGATGCCGGCCAATATCGCCGCGGCCGCCAGGTAAGGGTTGGCATCGGCGCCGCAAATACGATGCTCGATGTGCCGCGAGAACGCCGGGCCGCCCGGGACCCTCAGGCTCACGGTGCGGTTGTCCACGCCCCAGGTGGCGGCCAGCGGTGCGTAGCTGTTGCTTTGGAAGCGCCGGTAGGAATTGGCGTTCGGGCAAAACATCAACAACGAATCGAGCAAGGTATCGAGCATCCCGCCCACGGCATGGCGCAACAGTGGCGTACCGTCGCCGGCTTCACTGGCAAACAGGTTGTGGCCATCGCGGTCGGCCAGGCTGACATGCATGTGCAGGCCGGAGCCCGCCAAGTGCTCGAACGGCTTGGCCATGAAACACGCCTGCATGCCGTGCTTGTGGGCCACGCCCTTGACCAGTCGTTTGTAGCGCACCGCTTCATCCATGGCTTGCAAGGCATCGCTGCGGTGTTCAAGGGTGATTTCCACTTGTCCCGGAGCGTATTCGGAGATCGCGGTCCGCGCCGGAATGCCTTGTAGCTTGCACGCGGCGTACAGGTCGGCGAGAAACGGCTCGATCTGCTCCAGTTCGCGCAAACCATAGACCTGGGTGGCGCGCGGTCGACCACCGTCAGCGTCCCGCGCCGGTTGCGGCCGGCCTTGGGCGTCGCGCTGTGCGTCCAGCAGATAAAATTCCAACTCCGCCGCCATCACCGGGTAAAAACCGTCGGCCTGCAGGGCATCGATCACCTGGCCGAGCAGATAACGCGGATCGGCGATGGTCGCTGGCATGCCTTCCTGGGGATGCATGCTGACCTGCACCGCGGCGGTGGGAATCAATCGCCACGGCATGCGTTGCAAGCTGCCGCTGAGGGGATAGGCGCGGCAATCGATGTCACCGACATCCCACACCAGCCCGGAATTTTCCACATCATCGCCATTGAGGGTCAGCCCGAGAATCGTACTGGGCAGCGGCCGGCCACTTTCATAGACCGCCAGCAACTCGTCCCGATGCAACAATTTGCCCCGGGGCACGCCGTTGTTATCGAGAATGAACAACTCGAACAACTCGATATCGGGGTTCTGCGCAAGGAACGCCTGGGCGTGTTGCACGGGTGCGAAAGACATCTTGGCAAGGCTCATGAGAAGACTCGTATTTCCGTGTCGGACGGGCGATCACGCGCCGTCAGTCTGTGCTCGCCATCGAGCGAGCACCGTAAAGGTTCAACAGGAAAAACGAGTGTCCGGAGGACGCGCATGGCGACAATGCCAGAGCGCCCAAAAAGCCAGCTCGGAGGGCAGCGCACTAAGGGAGGGGGCGACGGCAGGCGTGCACCTGCCGACCGGATCGACTGCGGCGAATGGAGGGTATTGCACTGCCTGGGGCCAAGCGTCCATGAGCGCATCACAGGAAACACATCGGGCAAGCGTCCCACGGCATTCTGGACAATTAAACCTGGATTTGATGGAGCTTGGATCGCAGCGAACTAAACATAACAAACGGATCGATCGTTGATCGACACGTCGTGTTCCCTACACTATTTGTCCCGTTCCCGACCATGAAAGCGCCTGCCTGGCATTCTCTTGGTACCATCGTTCCGTTAGGATCGTCAGCCTGGTTTGCGCAAGATCCGCGCAAGGAAGCAGAGTGAGAGACAGAACGGATGCTGAACAGTAACGCCCTCAGAAAGCTCGACATGCAGGACCTCATGGTGTTTAGCGCCGTGTACGAGCAAAGCAGTGTCACCGGTGTGTCCGAGGCCTTGTGCGTCAGCCAGTCAACCGTCAGTTATTGCCTCAAGAAACTGCGAACCTGTTTCGAAGACGAACTGTTTATCAACACCCGCACCGGCATGCGCCCCACTTGCAAGGCCGAGGGCATGTACAACCATGTGCGCGCCATTTTACAAAGCATCAACCTTTGCCATGCCGGTGCGCCGAGTTTCGATCCGACCCGGCAAGCCGTTACCTTCAACATCTGCGCACCAGAATATTTCGAACACCTGATCCTGCCGCAATTGCTGCAAAGCTTCGACTACGCCAATTTGCCGGTGGTGGTGAATGTGCATAAGCTCGAAGCTGACATTCCCGCCGAGGAATTGCGCGACGGCAGCCTGGACTTGGTGATCTGCTTCGGCCCGAACGTTCACCGCAACCATGCCGATTTCAAATCCCGGCAGTTGCTGGAGGAAGATCTGGTCTGCGTGGTGGACAAACGGGCGACGCCACTTGAGCCGCAACTGAGCCTTCAATCTTTCGTACAGCGCCGACACGTGTTTGCGACGCCTTGGGCGTCAGTGAGCAACAGGGTGGACGGCTGGCTGTCGCGGCAGGGCCATCACCGGCAAATCGCCGCGCGCGCCAACAGCTACAGTGCCGCGCTAAAGATGATCACCGGCACTGACTTCATCCTGACCCTGCCCCGCCGCATCCAGAAACTGCTGGCCAATGAGGCGATCTTCAATCACCACGAAGCGCCCAAGGGCTTGCCGGGGTTGACCTTGGACATGCAGTGGAGCCCGGCCCTCGATCAGGACAGTGCCAACGCCTGGCTACGCGAACAGATCATCAAGGCCTGCGCCCACACAACGCCTGCGCGTCATTGACCGATCAAGGCCTTGGCATAAGGCTCGCGGTCGATGTCGAGGATCTCCACGCACAGTTGCACACTGACTTCGGCCGGCCATGGCCCCAGGTCCTGGATCACCGCCAGCAGGCTTTCAGCCAATTGCTTCTTGATTTCCGGCGAGCGGCCGCTGAGCAGGGCCAGCTTCACGTGCACGAAACCCCGTTCGCCCATCCCTGTACCCACCCGGAACGTCTCCAGTTTCACGGCCCGGCTCTTGATGTCGTGCTCGGCGGAAAATTGACCGGAGGCCACCAGCGCATTGTTCAGGCGCAGCAGTGCCACTTCGGCCTTCAGCTCGGGCAGGTTGGCGGTGTACTCCATGTGCAGGTGAGGCATTGTGTTCGACTCCGATTCGAAAAATATGACAAGGGGATTTCCAGCCGCCACAACCTTACCTCGACTTCATTCGTTCAGGCAGATTTTGTTTCAGTGCGGGCCGGTATCAAGGTTGTGCCAAGGGCCCGCGTTCCCCCATGAAAGCCTCCAGCCGCGACCGCAACCAGCGCTCGGCCGGGTCACTGTCGACATGACTCAGCCAGACCATGGACAAGTCCAGGGTTGGGGTCTTGAAGGGAAAGGGTTCGTTGAACAGCTGCCCCGAGGCCGCCATGGCGGCAGCGGTATAGTCCGGCAGGCTGGCGATCAGGTCCGTGCCGGCCAGCAACGCCGGCAATGCGCTGTATTGCGGCACCGACAGCACGACCTGGCGCTTGCGCCCGATCTCGGCCAGCCATTCGTCAGCGAACCCGGCGACGTTGGCGGTATGGGACACCAGCACATGAGGCCGCGAGCAGTATTCGTCCAGGGTCAGCGGCGTGTCCGACGCATCGGCGCGCAACACGCGGGGTTGGATGTGGCGCAACAGCTTGCGCTTGGCGTTGGCCGGCAGGCCACGCGTCTGGCTGATGCCCACGGTGATGTCGCCCGAGGCCAGCAAATCGGGGATGCGCCAGTAATCGACATGCTGGACCACGAACACGATTTGTGGCGCCTCTTGCCGCAGGCTGCTCAACAGGGGCGGCAACAGGCCGAACTCGACGTCGTCCGACAGGCCGATGCGGAATGTCATGGCGCTGTTGGCCGGATCGAAATCGTGGGTCAGGCTCAACGCTACCGACAGCGAATCGAGCGCCGGCGAGAGGTGCTGGATGATTTCCTCGGCCCGGGCCGTCGGTTCCATGCGGTGGCCGACGCGAATGAACAGCGGATCGTTGAACATCTTGCGCAGACGATTGAGGGCCGAGCTGATGGTCGGTTGGCCCAGGAACAGTTTTTCCGCCACCCGTGTCACGTTGCGCTCAAGCATCAACGTTTCGAACACCACCATCAGGTTGATGTCGGCCTTGCGCAATTCGTTGCGGTTCATCCATTGCCCCTCGATCCCTTGATGGGGTGCAGTGTAGAAACGCTGGGGGTTGTGCGTCTATGCGCTAAACGTCCAGTCGCCTGCTTTTGTGGCGAGGGAGCTTGCTCCCGCTCGGTTGCGCAGCAACCGCAAAATATTGGGGCCGCTTCGCAGCCCAGCGGGAGCAAGCTCCCTCGCCACAATGAGTAAGCCGTAGTGAAGTGGAAAACTACCTCACGGTCAGCGATTTCAATCCCAACGCCATGACGCGCTCGTCACTCCCCAACCCTAGCGCCTTGGGACTGATGGCATCGGGCAAATGGAACCGCACCCGCACTCGCCCATCCGCGCCCATCGTTTCACGAATAGCTGCCGTCACGGGCAGTTCCAGGGTGTTGTCCTGCAGTCGGTTGAACTGCGTCGCCAGCACCGCAACGCCGTTGATCGAGACCTCCACCCGCTGGCGCGTGTGCGAGGGCTGCACGAACGCCGCGGCTTCGATCGAGAGGGCACGCGCTTCTGGCGGTATGCGTAAAACAACCTCAGCCTCAGTCCCTTCCGACCAAGTGCCCCAATCCTCGACCCGTCCCCAGCCATCGGCCAACATCGCATTGATTCGGCTGAACACTTGGCGCTCGCCGAGCTTGACCTGCAGGTCCAGCGTCTCGTCAGCAAACGGAGGGCATTGGGTGCATGTCTTCCAGCCCGGCGCCAGCACCACCAGGCCATCGATACGGGTCAACAGGTCGGTCTGGCGATTGACGGTTTTCGCTGCCTGGAACGCGGCGCCAGGGTCGAGGATGTACAGCGAATCCGCGGCGTACTGGCCGCTGGCAAGCATCTGCTCGGCGTGTCGCTGGGCGCGCTCGATCGCCCGGTCACTCATGCGTCCCAGGTACACGCCATCGGTTTCCAGGCCGTGCGTCAGGGCGTATTGGCTGGTCAGCAGCCAGTTGTCCGGCTGGTTCTGCGGCACTAGCGTGCGAACTTTCGAATAATGACCGGCCGCACTGGCCCAGAACGGATCAGTCAGGGGCGTAGGCCAACTCGAAGCCGCCGGCGTCATCCGGCTCTGGCGCAGGCCGGCCCATCCCGCGCGGGTATCCAGGACCTGCACCACCAGGGCCACGGCCAGCAGACACGTCGCCGTCCGTGGTTGATTGCCGCGGATCACCAGGAAAATCACCGTAAATACGATGGCGTAGAACACCGGCCAAAACATCCGACCGGCCGCGCGAAAGACGTTTGCCAGGAGTTCAAGGGGTTTGGGCAGCCAGTAATGCACGTTCTGCATGCCGATGCCGAGATGGTTGGTCAGCGAAAACAATGTCAGCCCGATCAATGCCCACAACAACAGGCGCCTGTGACGCACGGCATTCGCCAAACCGGTGTTGCCTTGCAGCAATGCCACGCCGGCGCAGATCGCCAGCATGAGGACGCCCAATCCCAGGTAATTGAAACCTTCGTAGTCCCCGGGTCCCTGAGGCATATCGCGCAAGGTGTAGGACCAGCCGCTCGGGTTGACCAGCGACATCACATTCAGGCGATACAAGCCAAAACCGCCCGCCACGGTCCCGCCCCCCACGCTGAAATAACCCGCCTGCCAACAACAGAACGCCACCAGTAAAAACAAGCCACCCAGCTCGATCAAGGCATCACGCCGGGGCAACCGTCCCTTCGTGGCCTGGCTGGCCAGGTCGGCCAGCCAGATCAACGCCACCATGGCCAGCAGGTAGGCATGCACCAGCGCGGTGGCGGCCAACAGCACGCCCCAGGCCAGCCGCCGCTTTTGCAAGCCAGGCCGCAGCGCCAGGTACAGGGCCGCCAGGATCAGGAAATGCCCGGACAGCGACAAGTGCCCGCCCATGCGCAGAAACATCGGCGGCGAAAACACAAATAACCCAGTACCCAACAGCCTGATCCACAGCGACGGCGTCAGCAGTCCGACGAGTTTCCAGGCGAACCAGGCCTGCAGGACGAAACAGGTCAGCAACCACAGGCCAAAATACTGGAACGTCTCGGGAAGCCAGGCGTTGAAGGGTTTGAACAAGAACGCCAGCAACGGATTGGAGTCGGAAAAAATGATGCCGTTGCCCAACTCCAGACCATAGGAAGGGTTCATGCCCAACGGAAAGGTCCAGGGTGAACTGCGGAAAAACGCCCAGCCCATGTAATGGGTCGCCGCATCGCCCTCCCCCAGCCAGGCGATGTTGGTCGAATCCAGCACCCGAGGACCGATCACCAGCAGAAACGCCAGCGCGCCCAACAATATGGGCAACAAGGAAGCCGGGAAACGCTGACTACGAACGGTCATCGATACGTCCAGAAATTATGCAGGATGAAGGTGTACACCGGGATGATCAGCGCCACGGCCATGATGCCCGCGAGGTAACCCAGGCCGACGCTCTGGGCCACCCAGGCCACCAGCATCGCGAGCCCGAATCCGCCGATCGAGACCACCACGAAACGGCCGAGAGTCCGGCCATGCAAACGGCTGGAAAAACTCCAGAGGGTGTTGATCAGGTACGACACCACGGTCGCCACGACAAAGGCGAAACCATTGGCCAATGGCGGGTTGGCCAGGATCAGGTGCACGAACAGCACGGCCGCCACCACGTGGACGCCAGTGACGAGCAGGCCGGTCATGGCAAAACGCAAGGCACGTCGCAGCAAGGGCGAGTGCGTCCAGGTCACGGCTTCTGCGCCAGGCAGAATACCGTCAGGCCGGCGATGCGATTGGCCCCCATGAACGGACGCTCCAGGCTGCACAGTGTCTTCAACACGCCGTTGACCAGCGGATGATGCCGCGCCAGTTGCGACTTGGCCGGCGCCCCGGTGGCGTTGCGCTGTAACAGGCGCAGGCCAGCGGCGATGGGAAATACCAGGCCGAAGTAGTACGCACCTTGCTGGACCTGCAAACCGGCCTGCGCCACGACGCTCTCTAACTGCTTGAGGGTATAGCGGCGCTTGTGCTCAAGAAAATCGTCATGCCCGCTCCAGAGGAACTGGAACGCCGGCACGGTGATCAGGAAACGGCTGCCGGACGGCACCTTGTCGACATAGGCCTTGAGCAGGCCCACGTCATCGTCCACGTGCTCCAGCACATCCATCAGCAACACCAGGTCAGCGTCCAGCGTGTCGATGGCGCGTCGGTAGCGGACCGGTTTACCGGCGGTGCTGGCGTCGGAGTCGGCTGGGTAGCTGATGTCCACGCACCAGGCCTGGGCGGTTGCGGTATGGGTCAACAAGTGATGGGAAAAAAAACCCGACCCGGCGCCCACGTCCAGCAGCGTACTGGCCGAGGTGCCCTTGAGCATGTGCAGCATGGCCCGCGCTTTCGACCGGTAGTACCAGTGCTGCTCGATATCGGGACCGAGGATGTCGGTTTCCTTGAGGTCCATGGTCAGTCCTTGGCGTCATAGATGCGCCGCACCAGGAAAACCGGCCGACGCTTGGATTCGATATAGGTGCGGCCCAGGTATTCACCCAACACGCCGATGCCGATCAGTTGCAACCCGCCCAAGAAGGTGACCGCGACCATCAGCGAGGCATAGCCCGGCAGGTCGACCCCGGAAATCAGGGTCCGCAGCACGATGAAAATGGCGAACGCAAAGGACACCAGCGACACACAAAGCCCCAGGTACGTCCAGATACGCAGCGGTTCGGTGCTGAAACTGGTGATGCCTTCGAGGGCAAAATTCCACAAGCGCCAGCCATTGAACTTGCTTTCTCCGGCGCAGCGCTCGGGCCTGACGTAATCCACGTAGGTGGTCCGGAAACCCACCCAGGCGAACAGTCCTTTCATGAAGCGACGCGATTCCGGCAGGGTTAGCAAGGCATCGACCACGCAGCGATCCATCAAGCGAAAATCGCCGACATTTTCCGGCAGCTTGTGGTCGGCGATTTTGTTGTGCAGTCGGTAGAAGCCGTTGGCGGACACCTGTTTGGCCCAGGAGTCGGAGTCGCGATTGATCCGATGGCCCAGCACCACTTCGGCGCCGTTGCGCCAATGGGCGATCATTTCCAGGATCACTTCGGGAGGGTCCTGCAAATCGACGTCGATCGGCACCACCGCCTGGCCACGGGCGGCTTGCAGGCCGGCGCTCAATGCCGCCTCCTTGCCAAAGTTGCGACTCAGGTCGACGATCCGGATGCGCGGGTCGGCCTTCTGCCTGTCCAGCAGCAACACCAACGTATCGTCGCCACTGCCGTCGTTGACGAACACCAGCTCCAGGCTCACCAGTGATTCATCGGCAAAGACCCGGTCGATCCGGGCCATGAACAAATCGATGGACTGGGCTTCGTTGTAGACCGGGATGACAAGCGAAAGCGTTAGACGACCTTGTAGATCCACTCCTGGATATTCAGTCACTTGATGGCTCTTTTTCTTATAGTGTTTGCAGTCCCATCGGGCTTCCGGCCCTAGGCGTCGAAACGTATTAAGCAGGACCAGGCAGGGCAACGCAAGGATCAAGCCCGAACTTCCAGCCGACCCTATGTTCGCAACGTGACTTTTCTTATGGAAATAGTCGAATAGCCTGTCCAGCCTCATGCCCGGCAATATTTGAAAACCAATGGAAACGATTTTCCCGTAGCCAAAACCATCCACTTGGCTAGGCTTGCAGCCACATGTCCAATGCATGTCTTAAGTGAATCAATCGCAGGGAGCGAACCGATGTACTTTGAAATCTATCGACAGACCCGAGGCACCCCGAGCACCGGAAAAGGCCAATGGCGCTGGCGCTTGAGGGCCGGCAACCACGAAACGATCGCCAGTGGCGAATCCTATGTGAACAAGAGTGACTGCCTTCATGTGATCGGGCTGATCAAGAATGTCCAGGGTGAGACGCCGGTAAAAGAGATCTGAACGGCGCTGTAAGAGATTGGCCTGGGCTCAACTCACTGGCTTGTTTGAATCATTGTGGCGAGGGAGCTTGCTCCCGCTGGGCTGCGAAGCAGCCCTTTTTTGTGAGCGCTTCGCACTGGAGCGCCAGCCCGGTCAAGCGGGAGCAAGCTCCCTCGCCACAAGGTTCATCATTTTTCTTGAGAGAACTGCGTTAGGTAGGGTATACGGGACAAAAGCAGGAGGCCCGGCGCAATGACTCGATCCATCCACAACCGCGACTGGCTGGTGCGAGCACCCGAATCGAGGAAAATGGAACGCATCGAGGCTTATTTCAGTGGCCATGGCTACAGCACCCATCGCCATGACACCTACGCCATCGGCATCACGCTTTCGGGTGTGCAGAGCTTCAACTATCGCCACAGCAAACGCCACAGCCAGCCCGGCGGCACCATCGTCCTGCACCCGGACGAGGTACACGATGGCGAAGCCGGGACGAGCGAGGGTTTTCGCTACCGAATGTTCTACATAGAACCGTCGACGATCCAGCACGTACTGGGGGGCAAGCCATTGCCCTTCATCGAAGGTGGATTGTCCAACGACCCTCGCCTCAACATCGCGACCCGCCGATTGTTGAACAGCCTGGATCACCCCCTTGACCCGTTGGAGGAAGAGGACGCCATCTATGACGTGGCCCAGGCGCTCGACCTTGCGGCGGGCAACCGGCGTGGACGGCGATTGATCGACTACCCGGCAGCAGAGCGTGCCCGCCTGTTCGTTCACGATGCCCTCGACCAGGTGATCTCCCTGGACGACCTGGTGCAGGCAAGCGGCAGGGATCGATGGAGCCTGTCCCGGGATTTCCGGGCGCTGTACGGCACCAGCCCCTATCGCTATATCACCCAGCGGCGCTTGCATGAAGCCCGGCGCCTGGCATTCCACGGCACGCCATTGAGCGAAGTCGCCCTGGCCTGTGGTTTTTTCGATCAGAGCCACATGACCCGGCTGCATACCCAGGCCTTTGGCATTTCACCGGCACGCTGGCTGAACATGCTGCGCTAAGGCATCGGCTGCGCGCGGCAAAAAGCTGCACGATCATCCAATACGCACGTTGGCTCGAACAATAAAGTAGGACGCACCACCCACCCAGGAGCATGCCTCGATGACCCGTTATTCCCCCATCAACTTCGCTCAGAAATACACCCTGTTCCAGGAACAGTGGACGCCAAAAGTCGTGGCCGAAATGAACGACTACCAATTCAAGCTCGCCCGGCTCGAAGGTGATTTCGTCTGGCACACCCACGCCGACACCGATGAAACCTTCATCGTGCTGGAAGGCGAGCTGCGTATCGACTTTCGCGATGGCGCGGTGACCCTTGGCCCAGGCGAGATGTACGTGGTCAAAAAAGGCGTCGAGCACAAGCCCAGCGCCGCGCAGGAAGTGAAACTGCTGTTGATCGAGCCTCGCGGCGTCATCAATACCGGCGAAGAAACCAATGAGCGAACGGCGGTCAATGATGTATGGATCTGACTGAGCCCGCCTCAATCGTATTCAGCTTCCTGGTGATCACCCAGTAGCCGCCGCTGGCGAGGTGTCGCCGCGGCCAGCACCTCAGGGTTGAACTGCCAGTGCAGATAGGGTGAAAACTTCTGTGCGACCATCCGCCGGCCGTAGTGCACCTGAAGCATGTAGCGTATGCGGTCGGCGGTGCGGTTGTCGCTGCCGGCGTGCCACAGTTCGCTGCGCAATATCAAGGCATCGCCCGCCCCGCACAACACGGGCTGCGCGGAACGCCCCTGCCAGTGCGTTTCACCCGCTACCGGCGCTCGACCAGCCTTGTGGCTGCCAGGAATCACCTGGGTCGGGCTCAAGTCGGCGTCGATGTCATCCAAGTAAAACTGCGCGGTGAACACCTGCATTGGCAGCTCGAAGGCTGGGTCGGCCAACAGCGTGGGCGGCAATTTCATCGCCAGATAATCCAGGTGCAACGGCGCCCCTTTGAAACCCGGATGGCAGCGCCAGGCCGTCTGGCCGATAACATGACAGTCATCGCCGAGGGCCGCCTCGGCCAGTTCGATCACGCCGGCCACCTCCAGGAACGGCAGCCAGAACGGGTCGCGATTAAACACACATTTGTAGTGATCGATGACGCCGCTGTAGTCCCAGTGCTGAGGCTTCAACTGGTCGATGGCATGGCGCAGGTTGGCAATCTGCGCGGCGTCCAGTACGGCTGGCATCAGGACGAAACCGTCCTGATGCAACGCTCGCAGGCTATCGCTGATGGCCACAGCGCGCCTGCCTCAAGTGCGGAAGCGGCCGACCAGCCCAGCCAGGTTTTGCGACAGAGAGGAAAGCTGTCGGCTGGCATGCATGCTCTGGGCGGAATTGGCAGCCGCTTCGTTGGACAAGTCGCGGATATCGGAGATGTTCCGGGCAATCTCTTCGGTGACGCTGCTCTGCTCCTCGCAAGCACTGGCGATCTGCGCGGCCATGTCGTTGATCCGCTGGATCGAACCGCCGGTACCGCTGAGCACCTGGTCGACACCCGCTGCACGTTCGACACTGTCCCGGGCCTTGCTGCTGCCCACATGCATGGCTTGCACAGCCTTGGCGACACCGCTTTGCAGCCGCTCGATACGAACCTGAATGTCTTTGGTCGAGTCCTGGGTGCGGGCCGCAAGCGCCCTGACTTCATCGGCCACCACGGCAAAACCACGGCCCTGTTCACCGGCCCGCGCCGCTTCGATGGCAGCGTTCAGCGCCAACAGGTTGGTTTGTTCGGCGATGCCACGGATCACTTCGAGCACGGCGCCGATACTGGACGTTTCCTGGGCCAATGCCTCGATCGTGCCCGAAGCGCTCTCCACTTCCTGGGCCAACTGGCGGATCGACTCGATGGTACTGCTGACCACCTCAGCGCCGTCACGAGACTGGCTGCTCGCCTCCTGCGCGGCGCCCGAGGCGCTCGCCGCGTTATGCGCCACTTCATGCACCGCCGCGCTCATCTGGGTGGCGGCGGTACTGACCTGATCGAGCGCCGCGTGCTCGCTGCTGATCAATCGGTCATTCGTCGAGGCCATGTCGGCCATGGCCCGCGCTGCGGAGTCTACCTCTCCGGTCACCCGCCCAACCTCGGCGATCAACGGTTGCAACTTGTCGAGAAAACGGTTGAAGGCACTGCCGAGCTGTCCCAGCTCATCGGCCGAACGTACTTCGAGACGCCCTTTCAGATCGCCACCGCCCTCGGCAATCTGCTCGACGCGGTGCAACAGTCGACGCATTGGGCTCAACACCACGAGTGGCAGAACGACAAGCACCAGGATGCAACCAAGCAGGCCGACCAGCAGAATCACGCCTTGATGCACGCCGACCGTCTCACCGTTTTCAATCGCAGCATCGCCTTCGCGATGGGACGCCGCATCTTCCAGCTCACCCAGCTTGTCGATGGAATCACGCATGGTTTCAAACAGGCGCTCACTGTCACCGAAGCTCAGCGCACTGG
The DNA here is from genome assembly GCF_017498305.1 of Pseudomonas sp. OA65. Lineage (NCBI taxonomy): Bacteria > Pseudomonadati > Pseudomonadota > Gammaproteobacteria > Pseudomonadales > Pseudomonadaceae > Pseudomonas > Pseudomonas sp. OA65. Next base: position 89,470 of record NZ_JAGDEZ010000016.1, on the reverse strand, counting down.
CACCCTGCGGATCGCCTACCGACAGCTCGAGGACCCGCCGTGAAACCTGCATCCATTTGCCGAAGCTGTCATTGAACTGACTGACCAACGCCTGCGCCTCGGCACCGGGCTGCATCGCGGCGTATTTCTGCACACGGTCGTAAGCCTGCTTCGCATTTTCGCCATGGCTGGCGCTCAGCGCTTTCAAATGCTCGTTTGCATGACCGTCCAGCAGGCTGCGCTCGGCCACGAATGCCTGGTAGAGGTCGCGGTCGGCATTGAGCAACAGGCTGATGGCCGGCAAATAACGTTTGGTCAACTGCGTGCTGGATTCGGTCACCTGACTGATGCCGCGCATCCCCGCGCCCCCCATCAGGACCAGCAACACAGCCAGGAACGCTATCGGGAGAGTGATTTTCCAGCGAAAGCCCAAGTCGGCGAAGAACCGCAGCATGGTGTCACTCCTTACACGGGGGGAATACCTGCCTATCGGCAGCCATGCCTTGAGCTATAGCCCATTAGTCTGATTGTCACAAAGGTTTTGGTGTGAAGGGCTGTGGTTATTCAGGATGCGGAAGGGAGTTGAGCTGGATAAAAAGGTACCGTCTGGACGCAGTATCGCGGGGAATTTTCTGACATTTTCCGCTCACATAATTCAGGGAAGCTTCCTACGCATCGTCTGATTGATGATCTCTACAGAAAGGCCCTATAGTCCAAGCGTCGTTCGTATGAGCGGCTTGGGTTTGGCGACTCGACTACAAATGGTAAGAAGGCCTTCAATCAAACGGAGTTTGAAATGAACAGATACATGGCTCTTACTAGTAATGCCGACGATCAACCCCTTTTCGTCGATACCTCCGCACCGTTGCACATCCTGCTCGATACGGCGGGCTATAGAATTCGCGCGGTTACCCAGCTTTTAGAGAACCTCGCCATGCGAGGGGATATTCCGAGTGACTCAGTGGTCCTTCAGGACTTTGCACAACTGTGCTGCATCTCCTTGAGGGATGGTTGTGACGTGCTTGATGTCATCGCCCGACGGTTGGACGCAGAGCCGGCCTAGTTCAAAGGGCCTCTCACGGGTAATACCGATCAGAAAGTGGATACCACGAGGAAACACACAAACCGTGGCGAGGGAGCTTGCTCCCGCTGGGTCGCGAAGCGGCCCTGTTTTTGGTGCTGCTACGCAGCCCAGCGGGAGCAAGCTCCCTCGCCACAGGGTGATTACCCGGCTTTATATCGCTTAACTGACTGGCATTACTCTCACGGGGCCCATCTCGTCGAAACGAGTATGGTTCGATAACACCAAACCTCCGGTTGCCAGGACTCGATTAGTCACACAAGCCGATCAGCATGAATACACACACCTCGGAGGCTCCGATGGCCACCACAAAAAAGTCGACAAATCGCACAAAAAAATCACTTCAGACCAGCCTGAATAAAACTGAAGTCGCTCCCCTTGTATTGCGTCAGCTAACTGACCGTTACTTACCAACGTACGAGCTGGATGGAGGCCCTTTGACCGAAGATCAGATAGCCGCAATTCGCACCTCTAGCCTCGCTACGGCTTTTCCGGAGGAAGGTGTAACTAGAAAGCTCTATTAACCTATGACAGCGTCTTTTCGCCCACTACCGACGTTAAGTCACGCTTAGTCTTCTTGGTGCTCGCGACGACGATTGGCGTCTGCGTGATTTCGAATGATTTGAATTCGCCGCAACAGGCCACGAGAGACAGGCCGAACCCTTTCAGGATTATCCTTGATGTCCCTATTGAGCAGGTCGACAAACTCTATGTCTGTCTGAGCCTTCGTGTCTCTTTCGGAATTATTCTTAGACATGACTTCCCTCCAATAAGAACTCTCCTGCAATATTACACATCATGACGATATTGCGCCGCTCTTGTATAGTTTCTTTTCCTCAGTGCCACCAGTCGTTTGCTGTAGAACGGCAAGACTTTGAGGGAAACGGGGGTTTTTCGTCAGAACACGTCTACTTGAGAGAAACAGGGGAGAGAAACAGGGCGAGAAACAGGGAGAAACAGGGGACAGACCACGACTTTTAGTTCACTGGTAATCGACCCGCCTCATAATCGTGGTCTGTCCCCGCCCCCCCCGTTTCCCTTACAATTGTAATTCCAAGAGAGTTTCAGCCTGGTCCGGCGTCAGGTTTTTCCCGAAACAAATCCATTGTATTTCCAAACTCGGCCCCCATTACCGTCCATTGGCGCTCTAGCTGTTGCTCAAGAGCAGGAATATCACAGACAATTCCGAGATCATTGCGAATAGACATCATGAGCTTTAGCTGCATCTTGGAAAGCTCTTTCATATCTGGCATCAGCAATTTGTTAAATTCCCCCAATCGAGCATTGTAGACATCGTATGCAGTCGACCTAGCATCGGCGTAATCCTGAGCCTGATTGGAAAAAAACTCGTAAGAGTTTTGGAGAGTTTGAAATATCACAGCGTCCTGTCGCCCCTCCTCATTAAACTTATGCATTTCTCGCAATATTCTTGAAGCTTCAGCTGATGAACTTATATAGCCCGTATCATTTATTTCAATATCGGCTTTTGCATCCTGCACCGGAAGAAGCCTCTGTAGTAGTTTCAAAAACAATACTCCGAACGCCACACTTAGCTCCCCTGCTAGCTGCGTGGTTTTCGGCTCAGCCACTAACTTCAACTTTGCCATCGACGCTGTTATTGCCTGAAGCTCAGAATTCATAGTCAATGTAGACAAATCACGACTAGCCAAACTGCCAACATGGATATTGGTTACTTCAATATCCTCAACAGCTTTTAAATAAACCTCACGCCGAAGATTACTGATCTTCTCCTTAGACTTCTCGCGTGCATCATGGTCAAGCTGAAGCTTCAGCCGAGCATTGTTACTTCTATTCGAGAGCATGACACCTATGAGCGTAATGCACGATGCAACAATACCTGACCAAATTACGTCCGGAACTGACTTTAATAATGTAACTAACCCATACCACATGGACGTATCCTTTCTTAATATTATTCGCCCGAGGGCGAAACAGCCTTTCTCTTATAAGCAATAGGAAGAGAGACCACGATTTTGAGTTAACTTATAATCGCCCCACCTCAAAATCGTGGCCTGTCCCGCTTCCCCCGCTCTCATGACTGGATCAGTCAGTGACGGCAACCTCAGCGCCTGTCAATATCGTGAATTTGCAAAAAAGTTGATTCCGGCTCAAATCTGTCGTTTTGGTGCAGATATTCAGGAATGAAGCTATCTTCCCGAATCGAGCTTATCCATGGAACATGGAAAACCCCGAAAAAGCTGGCTTAGAGGAGCAACATTCAAGAAAGCAACGTTCTTATAGCCGACTTACCAAAAAGGTCTCCATTAGGTTTAATGGAGTCCTTTAAGAAGCTTTTACACTCGATTGACGCAAACTGCCCCAAACTGTTTTCCGAGAGAGGTAACCTTAACGACCCCATGCTTGAATACGCAAGTATGTTTCATGCTCTCTATATCCATTTTCAATGAAAGAACATCAGTAGACTTTTCAAGAATCTCGTAAACCCCCTGATCTGTATAACTTTGACCATCGGGTATTTCTATCAACCCTAGCCGGCACAAATTATCGAGATAAGCTGGCGTTAGGTGCAAATGCTCCACGTTGGCATCCTTCCCAAGCAAGGAGAAATTCACTGCCACATCCCTCTTGCCGCCTTCCGCTTTCCGTGCTTGCACAGTGATTACAGGGGAGACCCTAGACCGTAACAACAAGGCCATCAACTTTGCCTCATCAGGAGTAAGCTGCTTGATAATCTCAACGAAAGCTGGGTGCGCACCGTTTGCTGTGTTCTTGTCCATCGCAGCAGCAAGGAGGTTGGCATACATATCGCTCAAAGACTCTTCATGACCTGTATATCGTAACGCTTCAATTGCAGGGCCTGCTACATTCGGCTTTGGCGTTATGATGTCTTCAGGCGGGACGTCCTTGAGACGGTCCGCCACCTTTGTTGATATAAATTCCTGGCATTTTTCATAGCCCCACACCAGCATGCCAACCGGAGCAAGGGCGACATTAATTGCCTTACCAACAGTCTCCAATGATTTACCTAATTGCTTTGCCGCTGGCTGAAGTGCGTCCTCATAGACTGGGACAGCTTTAACCAAGCCCGTCACTGCCTCGATTGTCTCCTTAACCTTGTTCTCACCACCAGCATCTTCGCCCATTGCCCGCTCCCAATCCATGACTGACTTAGTAAGAGCAGAATGCCATGCCCTGCTCGTCTCGCACAGCGGGGAAATACAAGACAGGGGCAACCTCAGCACACCAATCAACATCCAGTGCAGCGGCGAAGCTGACAGAGCGTTAGTGCTGTAAAATGGCCGAAATACCACCTAACCTAACAGGCATGAGATGCAATATCACATTGCTATTGCCTGGATCCAATCTAAGCTCAGATAGCTTTCAGGCTGCGTGTTGCACGCCTAAGCGATATCTGCCACGGGGATACAAAATGAGCAAAGCGCCAATTGGAACTACAGGTAAAACAGGCGAGAGATCGCCAGAGAGCGGTGTATGGAAGTCACAGGATACTCCTTCGACCACCGCACCAATTGCTAAAGGGAACGTCTTTCCTCCACACAATGGCAAAGCTGTGACGTGGAAGCTGATCTCATACGCATAAGATCTGCTGCGGCAGGAAAGCTCCAGCCCTGGAGCTTTCCATCCGTCTAGTTGAGTGCCCTCTGCATCCGAGAAAAGACACAGGATAGAAGCGCAAACCGACATGCTGTGAAAAGAATTTTACGTAGAAATTTTATGTAGAATCCTGAAACGAAAAAACCCCGTAGACTTTGATCTACGGGGCTTTACGTATGATGGCGGAGAGATAGGGATTTGAACCCTTTGGGATGACTGTCCATGCCGCTGGAGGCCCGATTTTCTAAGGGATCTCCATCTATGGGCGGCCTAAGCCGGTGCCAAACGGTCCTGGTTTTGCCCTAAATTTGCCCTAGATCTTTATGTTTTGCAGATGCCAGCATCATCGACTGAAGGAATGCGCTCTATCCTCAAGTTACCAGGGGAGCCAAAAGCGCCATTTGCGCCTCCTGGGCCTGTTGACCCTTGGTGCTTTCCTGGTCCACCCACTCCCCCTACACCTGCGGCTCCGCCGCCCCCTGGGCTCTGCAAAATCTTTAGTTTGGGGGGGCGGTCATTTGCACTGCCCCAACAAACCGTCGGGTCGCTATTTCTCCAGCGGAAATGTAATTCGCCCGCATTTCCCCCTTGACCGCCTGTACCACCCGCGCCTCCCCACCCGCCATCGCCCTCACCACAGAACTTCGAATTCTTAGCCCCGCCTCCGCGCCCTCCACGTCCCCCCACGCCGGCGTTCCCGCCCATAGCACCGTTGAGAGTAATTGTTAGCCCATCGATCCGCTTTACATCAATGAGCATTGCTGTATTCACTCCATTTTGTCCACGTCCTCCGTTACCCCCACCGCCGCCGGTTGGCCCCGCATGACAGTGTGAAGCCTGTTGATTATTGTCACTGCCAATCGCACCAGAATTTCCAGGTACTCTGCCACTAAGGTCAATAATAGTGTCGGAAGCGGCATCTAAGGATTTTATGTGAATATTGATTGAATCTAACGGCTCGCCAACAATCAATTTTCCGCCCTGCTCTATTACCAAAGAGTCAACTCTAAGAAACAACCCCCCTTCCAAGTCTTTTTTATAGATAACTTTTGTTTCGTTTTTTGCAATGAAAAGATCCGCCCCCATAGAAGGCGCTGACAAAGCAAGGCAAAAAATAAAAACACTTCCTTTCATGATAGAGCTCCGAGCATTGAATTGAATGTAGATCAAACTTCCTCAGGCAGACTCCCATCGAAATCTAATGTGATGGGGTTGCATAACGTCTCCCAACAATAAGCCTTTGCCGTGCACCAAGAGCGACCCTATCTGAAGAGAATCGTCTTACAGAGAATCTTCGCAGGGCTATGTTGAGGATCAGCGTAGCAGCAATTTGCCATGATTTCGTTGGGCGACGAAAATTAAACTCGGTCCGTGATTTAGCTAAATCTGTCCATTCTCCTACTACCATATCTTCCCAAGCGGACTGCGAGGGTTCGATTCCCTTCACCCTCTCCAATATTTTCATGGATTCCGGCGGTGCGGTGCCTCGCCTCATCAATCTGCTGACAGATAGCGAAAATGCAGCAAGGTTTCATAGCACGGCGCATAAGCTCAGGTGCGTTTTTCAGAAGGCTGCCGGAAACGAGTAAGATTAGTAATCTTTGCCCACAGCCTCTCACAACCAATTGATTTTTCTTAATTTTTTATAAAAGACACGAAGTATTTCTTAAGTGAGCAAGAAGCTAGATTATTACTAATGCAAGAGTAATGATCTATCCAACCCGCCCCTTACAAATCAATTAGTTACAGAAGCATCAACTTTTCCTCACTTAAAATTACCTACTGCAGTAATCCTCTGGACCAGGCCTTTTCAAGGCTTTGAGTCCTTTTCATCCAATTACCTAACCGTATTACCTGTTCCCGTACGCCGACCTAAAAATCGCTCCCTTGTCTGTTTGGTTCAAGCCTGCCCGCAGTACTCATCAGGCCCATCCCACATCCCTTCGCAGGGTTCCGCAGGTCTCTTGTCGGTACATAGCGCCCCCACAGCGCCTAAAATATCCCGATTTCCACCTGATGCAGGTATGCGGAAAAAAGACCTATTTAGCCCGCAGGCGTGGTGGGGGGATGACGGCGCGCGCCAAGAGCGAAAACACTGCACTCCTCAAACATCCCCATTTGAGCCCCCTTGGGCGCGGCCCACCGCGCACCATGTCCACCGGCACGAAACAAGCGGTTGAGGCTGCCGCAGCGCCCTAGCGAGGGGGCATGACTCCGAGAATTTATAAACCGCAGAAACATGAGAAACTGAGTAGATAACGACAACCCCATGGATGATTGCTGAGGACGTTACCGACGAGCCTGTGGACTCACGCTGGTGTGGCGGACGGCGTGGATGTGACAGAATTGGCAACTGGGTATCGCTTCGGTGAAGGAGTTTCAAGCTTTGGATGAGACAGAGAAGCAATATAGAGCGACAGCCACTAACAATAAAAAATACCCTAAACGCCTTACAGATTACATTACTGAGTTAGTAAAGCTCGGTAGAATACTTGAGGCCAAACACCTCTTCTTAGAACTATGCAACATAAAACCTAATCATAGTAAAACCATACGATTAGGCTACACTATTGCGATCGCCACCTTTGATGATGAACAGGTAGTAAAGTACGACCGTCTTTTAGTGAGTTCAGCCATCGACGTCAGGGAGATTCTATGGTTCCAGCTACGCTATTACCATTCGCGCAACAACACTCTTGCTTGCAAGACTACAATTGACGCCCTTTTTGAACACCGTTTAGATTTTGATCAGCTATCGACAATCATTGGTATTTGCCTCGAACGGCAGAGTTACACCATTACTGAATCTCTGGCACGATATTTAGCCAAGAACCGTCTAACACTATCTTCGAGAACCAACTCCTGGCTCAAACAAATAGTCATCACGAAACTTATGAATATCATCCAGAGGTCCAAATGAATAATTTTTTGGTCATCAAAGTTCTGGATAATAGAAGCATTTCACTCCCATCCACTTTAATTTATGGCGATGTCGAGCTGCGTTCTTACTCTGCCGATACCCATGCCGAAACTGAAGCATTCGAAGTGTCTGCATCTGAATCTGGTTTGGATTATGGAAAATTCAAAATTTCCGCGCGAATTGCTACGATAGTCAACTGCGAGACGCAAATTGAAGCTGTGCATATCGCCGACATCAGGTTCCTTAAAGTTCTCGATTTGAAATCTGTTGAATTTGCGGTTTCCGCAATAAAGACATCGAAAATCGGCTTAATAAAGATTTTGTCTTCCGGCGAAATTATTCCAATAAAAAAATCTGGATTCCAGCATTCCATTACTTTTGTAGTAGGGCAAGGTGATACACAACGGTTTGACATCACTAATTATTTACTTTCGCTTGAGAATGAGCTAGGCGACCGCTACATGCGTTCTTTACACTGGGCGAGGAACAGCAAGCATGAGGCCAATCCGCAGCTGAAAATTATATTTTTATGGTTTTCGCTGGAGGCTTTATTAAAAGCAGACGAAAATGATAATTGCGTCGAGAGTTATATACGCTTATTCCTCGGCTTCCCGAATGGTCAGCAGCTAGGGGTTCTTTCCTCCCCTGTAAGAAACGCTCTGGAAAATCACGCCAGGTATAAATACTGGCAAAAGGAACTTATAGAAACGGTCAAAGACATCCGTGACTTCAGAAATAACTCGGTACACTCAGGTTTTCGGAGCGTAGATTTCACCAAAGAAAAGCTTGAACTATTTAGCTCAGTGATGACCTATGCTGTAAGCAGATGTCAGAATGGGGTAATGCAAGGACTGCTTAACAACATAGGCACTCTTTCTGACTTTAAAGAATACGCGGTTCCGATATTTGAAGATAATACAAATTTAATAAACGACGTCCACCACAATATCATTTACTCCCTAGATAACCCCATCAGTTACTAGCTATATCTAGTTTTGTTTTCGCATTTACCCTGTCACCTCACTTATTCTGCGGAGGTTAAGCCTCCGCCGGTTTCATAGGACTTAAAACGCAAGACCTCCTCCCCTAGCCAGTGATTCAGTTGCGTCATCCGCGTCTGAATGGGCTCCAGCTCATTGGCCGCATAAATCTGCGCCGCCTCCCTGATAGACCCGAACCCACCCGCGTTCTGCGGCACGATGCCCATCAACTGTGGCGGAATGCGCAGGCTTGCCAGCACGTCATCACGGGTCTGATTCTTGATCGAGTTGAATTCGTCTTTGGCCGTTACCTCGCTGACAGGGATTAGCTGAATCCCATCCTTCTTGCCCGTGGGCGAGTAGACAAACAGGTTTCGAAAATTCCCCGGCCCCTTGGACTCCTTCAGCGCTTTACGCAAAGCATCAATATCCGCCTCAGTCTGCGCCGCATCCGTCATATACAGAATGAACCCTGCATGACTCCCATTCTCATAATATTTACGCCGAAACAACGTCGCCGACTCATTCAACAAAGCCGACTGTAAAGCACTGATCCACTCCGGCAGCCCATAAATCTCCTGATGCAAATCCGCCTCGCGCAGATGAAAAATGCTTCCCGGCTCAAACGCATGCTCATTCTTCCATCCCTGCACCTGATAGAACTGCCCCTCCGGCCCCACCCGCATGTACTTCGCCAGCGACGGCACCAGTTGCCTCGTGCTACCCAGCACCGACCGGCGCTTCTCCAGATACCCATTGCCCAGGCAAAGAAAATCCAAGGCGAACTGCTCAAAAGCCGCCCGAGACAGCATCGGATGCGGCACAAACGTCTTGCTCAACAGGTTGCGCTTGAACATCAACCCCGAATGCAAATGCACGCTCGCCCCCACCGACCGAGCCAACCCGTTAAGCGACAACGGCGGCTCATACCACCGCCCGTTGAACCAGCACTCCAGGTAGTCGAACACCTCCCGACCACCCAACACCGGCGTCGGCTCCCCAAAGCTGAACACCTGGGTCCCTGCACTGGCGGCGTCAATGGTGGCCGGCAAATGTGCCTGGCTGGCGAGTTGTTCGGTCATGTGAAAATCTCCATACGCCCAGTATTGGCAGCGGTCTGCCCTTCGAGCGGTTCATTGTGCAATGCATGAAAGAGCGCCCAAGCCAGGTCGGCATGACCGGTGTTGTCGTTGCGCCCTGCGGTATAGGTGAACTGCCGGCCACCTGCGGTGATGGTTTTGCGAATCGCCATGAGCGACTGGGCCATATCAGTCCAGCCAGCATCAAACTCCAGCCGCCCCTTGTGAATGACGTCATAGGCTTTGAGAACCAGGCGGGTTTTCACCTCGGGCGAGTAGCTGAAGGTGGTCACAGCCGGGAAGAACTGGCGCACCAGCTGGGCCACGCCGCTGCCCAGGCCGGTGACATCGATACCGATGTAGGTCACCCAGTAGCGGTCGCACACGCCCTTGATGGCGGCGGCCTGGGCTGCGAAGTCCATGCCGCGAAATTGGTGGCGCTCGAGCACGCGAAATTTGCCGCCGGGCACCAGGGGCGGCGCGACGACCACAAGGCCGGAACAATCGCCCGTCTCGGCCGGGTCGTAGCCGACCCACACCTGACGGTCGCCAAACGGACGCATGGCGAAAGGTTTGTAGTCCTCGGCCCACTCCACCCAGCTATCGACCATGCAAGACTGCAACACCGACAGCGGGAAGATGCTCGCGCCGTCATCAACGAATTCGCACATCAGCAGGTTGGCGAAGGCCTCGGGGTTGTACTCCCGGCGCAGCTCTTCGATGTCAAACAGATCACACCCGCCCCGCTCGGCGTCGAGGATGGTGACGATCTGGCGCCACAACCGATCCTCGCAGAACCGGCCCTGCTGGAGCGCGCCGTGGGTCACGTCCACCTTGGTGTGATGCGCGGCCGGCTTGCCCTTGTTGAAGCGCTCACCCGTCCAGAAGCTGTAAGCCTCGTGGGCCATGCTCGACGGTGTGGAAAAGTAGGTTTTGCGCCACTTCTTGTGCATCGCCATGCCCGAGGCGACCTTGTTCAACTCCTCGAACTTGAACGTCCAGAAGAATTCGTCGAAGTAGAAATTGCCGTGATAGCCCTGGGCGGTGCGGGCGTTGGTCCCGAGGAAAAACAGCTCGGCGCCGTTGGGCAGTACAATCGGGTCACCGGTCAGCTCGACGCCGATGACTTCCCGGGCGAAGGCCTGGATGTAGCCCCGGAACAGGTAGGCCTGGTTCTTCGAAGCCGACAGGAAAATCTGGTTGCGACCAGTGTCCAGGGCGTCGATGAACGCCTCGCGGGCGAAGTAGTACGTGGCGCCGATCTGCCGACTTTTGAGGATGACGCGGGTGCGCTGATTGCCGGCCCGGTACCAATCTTTCTGGTAGTCGAAACAGCCATCGATGAACGCCTCGCGCAGCAGCTCGACCTGGTCTTCGCTGATGTCGTTCTTCGGTGACTTTTTCTTCGGTCCCTCGTTGCGCTTGGCGAGGTTCGGGTTAAGGTCGGTTTCAGTGCCGCCGCCCTGGAATCGCTGAATGCGGGCCTGGCGCTCAAGCTGCCGATGCAGCAGATCGATCTCTTTGAAATCGCCGCTGGTCTTGTTGTCCTTGAGGATCAACTGCACCAAGCGCGCTTCCAGGGCGCCGCCGATGCGTTCGATGTTGTCAGCCCGGTCCCACTTGTCGCGAGCCTTCCAGCTGTGTAGCGTTTTCTCCTTCTCGCCCGTCGCCTCGGCGATCTCACAGACGCGCCAGCCCATCCAGTACAGAAACTTGGATTGGCGTCGGGGATCGATGGGCAGCAAGGCGGTCGTCATGCCGAGATGCTGCCGCCCGCCGCGGCGACTCAATAGCGCCGCCCCTTGTACCCTCCCCGCCTACAGTCCCGCCCCGTTGCCGCCACTCGCGCCCATACCGACCATGCCCCTCATTGCAACGCACTGAGAATCCCCGGCATGAAGAAGTACCGCAGCAACTGGTTCCGCGTCGCCATCGAAGGCGCCACCTCGGACAAGCGCACCATCAAACGCATCTGGCTGGAACAAGCCGCCAAGAACTTCAACCCGTCCACCTACGGCGCCCGTATCTGGCTGGAACATTTCCGTAGCCTGCTGCCGGACAGCCCTTTCAAGGCCTACGGAGATGTACTCGCGGTAAAAGCCGAAGAGGTGGACGTCAACGGCCAAAAGAAACTGGCGCTGTTCGCGAAGGTCGAGCCCACCCATGACCTGATCGCCATGAACAAGGCCAAGCAGAAGATCTACACCTCTATCGAGATCGACGAGAGCTTTGCCGACACGGGCGAGGCCTACATCGTCGGTCTCGCCGTGACCGATTCACCCGCCAGCCTCGGCACAGACGTGCTGGCATTCTCAGCGCAGAAGCCCGAAGCCAGCCCATTCCAGGACCGTCACTATTCCGCGACCTCCATGTTCACCGAGGCAGTCGAGACCGAGCTGAGATTTGAGGAAATCGACGAGAAGCCGAGCATCGGCGCCCAGCTCCTCCACAAGGTGCAAACCCTCCTGACCGGCAAACAGACCAAGGATGACAACGAGTTCACCCAGATCGGCGAAGCGGTGGAAGCCCTCGCCGAACACGTCAAGGATTTGCCCGACCAACTCGCCGCTGAAAAGAAATTTTCGGCTGGGCTAAAGACCCGACTCGATCAAGTCAGCACCGAACTGACCGAGCTGAAAACCCAGCTCTCCAGCACCCAGGATCCCAACCAGAAAACGCGCCCGCAGGTCTCCGGCGGCGGTAACCAAGTCATGACCGACTGCTGAATCAAGGACGATCAACATGCGTAACGACACCCGAGTACTGTTCAACGCCTACCTGCAGCAACTTGCGCAACTGCATGGCGTGGCTGACGTCACCACCAAATTCACAGCAGACCCAAGCGTCGCCCAGACCTTGGAAACCCGCATGCAGGAATCCAGTGCGTTCCTCAGTGCAATCAACGTCTACCCCGTCTCGGAACAGTCGGGTGAAAAGGTCGGTATCGGCATCGACGGCACCATTGCCAGCACCACCGACACCACCGTCAAAGACCGCGAACCACGCGATCCAAGCGGCCTGGATGATCGAGGGTACACCTGCACCCAAACCAACTTCGACACCAGTATTCGCTATCAAAAGCTGGACCAGTGGGCCAAGTTCAAAGACTTCCAAGCACGCATCCGCGACGCGATCATCAAGGCCCAGGCGCTCAACAGGATAATGATTGGTTGGAACGGCATCAGCCGCGCCGCGACATCCAACCCAACCATCAACAAGCTCCTGCAAGACGTGAACATCGGCTGGCTGCAAAAGATGCGCGAGGAAAACCCGGCCCGGGTCATGACCGAAATAAAAGACGGCAGCGGTAAAATCGAAATCGGCGCCAACAAGGACTTCGCAAACATCGACGCCCTGGTCGTCAGCATGGTCAACGAGTTCATCGAACCCTGGTACCAGGAAGACACCGAGCTCGTGGTGATTTGTGGGCGCCAACTGCTGGCCGACAAATACTTCCCGATCATCAACCAAGTGCAGGCGCCATCTGAAATGTTGGCCGCCGACATCGTCACCAGTCAAAAGCGCCTCGGCAACCTGCCGGCCGTGCGTGTGCCGCACTTTCCGGCCAGCGGCCTGATGGTCACCCGCCTCGATAACCTGTCGCTGTACTGGCAGGAAGGCACCCGCCGCCGCACCGTCATCGACAACGCAAAGCGCGACCGCATCGAAAACTTCGAGTCGGTCAATGAGAGCTATGTCATCGAAGACCTGGGCTGCGCCGCCCTGGCCGAAAACATCACCTTGAACTGAGGCGGCCACCATGACCAACCCCTGCCGCCGCCACTTTGAACGCGTCACCGCCGCTGTCGAAGCGGCGGCCATAGACCCCACCCAAACCATGGCCGGCGCCACGGCTTACGAGCATCAGCTAAATCAGTTGCTGCAGGACCGCCTGCGCCTGAAACAGGTCCAGTCCAACCAGGGCAAGGCGGAACTCAAACGCCTGCTACTGCCGAGTTACGAATCCTACGTGCAAGGTGTGCTGGAGGGTGGCAAAGGCGCTCAGGACGAAGTGATGACCACCGTCATGGTCTGGCGCTTCGATGCTGGCGACTTCACCGGTGGGCTCGACATCGCGACCTACGTGTTGAAGTACAGGATGGTCATGCCCGACCGCTTCGCCCGCACCTTGGGTTGTCTGGTCGCTGAAGAAGTAGCCACAGCGGCCTTCAAAGCTCAGAAAATTGGCGAACCGTTCGACTTGGCGATCCTGCATCGCACCGCCGAACTCACCGACGCCGAAGACATGCCCGACCAGGCCCGCGCCAAGCTGTTTCTCGCCATGGGCCGCGCCACGCTGGAAGGCATCACCGAACAGGCCCCAGGCCAACCCGGCCAGCTTCAAGCCGGTGTGGATCTGCTGAAAAAAGCCATCGCCCTGCACGACGCCTGCGGTGGCAAGAAAGACCTGGAGCGGGCCGAACGCCTGCTCAACAAACTTGCCGGCCCTGCCGGCTAACCGAGCGTCCCCACGCACCCCGCCGGCTCGGGGCGGATCGGCCAGGCCGCTCCCCCTGAACGTGAAGCCCCGACCACCGGCGACCTATTTTTGAGTGCTGTTCCATGAGCGGATTTATAGCCGGCGGCACCGTCGCCAGCGGCCTTATCAATACCGATCCCTTCTGGCCCTCGATCGATCTGGATCAGTTGCGCGCCACGCTACGGATCGACGCGAGCGTTACCGCGCCACGCCTGGAAACCGCCGCGGTGGCCGCCGCCATCAGCGTTAACCGCGAGCTGAGCGAATGGCGCGCCATCCAGCAGGCCTCAGGCCATACCGAACTGGCGGACGTTCCCGGCGAAAAGATCAACGACGTGTCTGTCCTAGTGCACCTCTACCGCCGCGCCATCGAAGCCGCGACCGGCGCCGAGGTGTGTGAGCGTTACCGCTCCTACGACAGCACCAACAGCGGCAACCAGAACGCCGAAGACCTCACGCCCAACATCGACGACTACCGCCGCGATTTGCGCTGGGCGGTGCGTGACCTTCTCGGCATCAACCGCACCACCGTGGAACTGATTTGATGTCCGTCACCGTCCGCGCTCACCAAAACGACACCGTCGATTCCCTTTGCTGGCGTCACTACGGCCGCACAGCTGGCGTGACCGAGGCGGTACTCGAAGCCAACCCCGGCCTGGCCGACTACGGGCCGATCCTGCCCCAAGGTCTGGCCGTGCAGATGCCCGAAGCCCAGACCGCCGCACCACAGCGGCAGATGGTGAACCTATGGGACTGATCAACCTGCAACTTCACTCGCAAGGTAAAACAACTATGACGACGCTTCGCCACGGCGACCGCTCGCAAGCGGTGCGCATTCTGCAAAAAAACCTGAACGACCACGGCGCCGGGCTGGTGATGGACGGCGACTATGGCGATTCCACCGAGGCCGCCGTGCGGGCGTATCAGTTGAAAGTCGGATTGGTCGCCGATGGCATTGCCGGCGAAAAGACCCAGGTCAGCCTGGCCGGCGGTGGCTGCCAGTTCCTACTGAAAAACGAGGACCTGGTACGGGCCGCTCAGATCCTCGACGTACCGCTGGCAAGCGTCTACGCCGTCAACGAGGTTGAATCCAAGGGCAAGGGCTTCCTGGCGAATGGCAAGCCGGTGATTCTGTTCGAGCGGCACATCATGTACCGCCAGCTCGCCACGCCGCGCCACGAAGGCGACAACCCCGACGAACTCAAGCGCCACGCCGACCAACTGGCCGCCGCCAATCCGGCCATCGTCAATCCGAAGTCCGGCGGCTATGCCGGCGGCACTGCTGAGCATCAGCGCCTGAGCCATGCGCGTCTGATCGATGACACCGCCGCGCTGGAGTCCGCCTCCTGGGGCGCATTCCAGATCATGGGCTTTCACTGGCAGCGCCTGGGCTATGCCAGTGTGCAAGCATTCGTCGAGGACATGAGCGCAGGCGAGTCTCAGCAGTTCGCCGCCTTCGTACGTTTCATTCAGACCGACCCAGTGCTACACAAGGCCTTGAAAGGCCGTAAATGGACCGAGTTCGCCAAGCTCTACAACGGCCCGGACTATCAGCGGAACCTGTACGACATCAAGCTCCAGCGCGCCTATGAGCGGCACGCTGAGTGCGGCTGCGGCCAGGCGGTGGCGGCATGAGCGCCCCTCAAATCGCTTACCTTGAAATCAGCCCGAGGCAAACGGGGAAAACCGAACGACTTGTTCGCCATGCGAAATCCTGTCTCGCGGCAGGCAAAAGGGTGTGCTTCGTCACCTTGCAGGGTGCGGTCGAAGATCTGCGCCACCGACTGCCTGACGCATTCATTTGGGGAAATGACGAAGAGGTGCCCTGCAGAGAAGACGATGAGGGTGTTGTCTGGTTTTACGACGAATTTGACTGGCTCAACTCAACCAAAATCCAGGCCGGCGCCTACTACGCAACCACACCGAAATTCCTACGAACGTTGGGCGAGCAAACAGCAGAACACGATCTCCTTTTAGGGCTGATCGAAGCCAACGATCGACAGCTCTGCCGATATACCTGGCCGGTCGATTTGTCCGACATGCTCAAAGAGGCCCGCGCTTCGTACAGCCCCGAAGAATTCCGGCTGCTCTACCTTGGAGAGTTCCTAAAATGATCGATCTTGAACGCGTGCAACAGTTGAACGTGCAGGACGGCAACTTGCTGGTGGTGCCCGAAAATACCGAGCAAGCCGATATGGAATTGCTGTGCGAAGCCCTGGCCTACATAACGCCAGGTTGCCGGGTCGGCATCGTGCGAGGTCCCGTGGAGCTGATGGACGTTGGCGTCATGAACAAACTGGGCTGGAACCGCGCATGAATAAACCCGAAAGCCTGCGCGCCCATCTGCTGAGCACACTGGCCGAACTCAAGCACAACCCCGACCGGCTGCTGATCTTCATCGACAACGGCAAAATCCGCTGCACCGCGGCCGCCTCGCTGTCGTTCGAATACAGCTTTGACTTACAGGTCATCCTCACCGACTACGCCGGTCACCCCGACAGCGTCATGCTGCCGTTGCTGGGCTGGCTGAGCGTGAACCAATCCGATCTGCTGGAGAACTTGAACAAGTCCGCCGAGGACATCCAGTTCGAGGCCGACATTCTGGACAACAGCAAGGTGGACCTGAGCCTGACACTGCCGCTAACCGAGCGTGTGGTTGTGGGGAAAGATGCCGACGGCAATACCACCGTCCACCATCCTGGCGAACCTAAGCAGGTGGCCGCATTCCTCGACCCGGCGTGGATACCTGGTGCCCAAGGCACCGGCGGTGAATGGGTCGTGCCGAAGTGACCAACCGATTGGAAACGCTGGCGGATTGGGCCGCCGGCCTGCTGGGACAACTGGAACCGGCATCGCGCAACAAACTGGCCCGTAGCATCGGCCAGTCCCTGCGGCGCAGCCAGCAGCAGCGAATCATCGCCCAGCGCAACCCGGACGGGAGCAAGTACGCGCCGCGAAAGCAGCGCAACCTGCGCGGGAAGCAAGGACGGGTAAAGCGAAAGGTGCAGATGTTTCACAAGCTGCGCACAACAAATTTTTTTAAAGTCCAAGGTGACGGTAATGCTATCAGCGTAGGGTTTACAGGACGGATTGCGAGGATTGCCAGAGTGCACCAGTATGGGTTGAAGGATCGTGCCGAACGTGGTGCCCCAGACGTGAAATACGACAAGCGTGAATTACTTGGATTAACGGATGCTGAGATCGACGTAATCCGAGACAGCCTCCTACAATACTTGTCCACTAGGACTTAGAGTCTCTTTCAGCGATAGCCTTTAATATAGAAGGTGAAAGAGAGTTATAAACCTCTGCCACATGCTTGGGCTCTGAGATGGTTTTATCTACAATTAGATTTAACAGCCTGAATAATGTCTCTGCGGTGGGACGATCATCCCGCAAATCTATCTGCCCAGGATGCACTGCGCTATTTCCAATCACACGAACAGCGTCCAATGCTTGTTGCACACGAGGATCCAACCCCTTGGCAACCAGCGTTTTTATATCGTCATTAATATTTTTTCCTTCTTGCCCGAGCACTTTACAGAGTTTCTGAATTGCCAAGCGGATGAGAGCAGCTGCCCCTCTAGGAGATTGGTTTAAAATTGAACCTGCTTCATTGTAATCCTGACGAATATCATCGGGCATATCTGGATTTGCAGGCGGCACCTCACCTTTGTATGGAAAATATAACTTGTCGTAAACCCACAGAGAATTTTTACGACAGTTAAAGCACTCACTCACGCTGACGTTAAACAAGTCATAATACGAGTAAGCTCCTTTTTCTCGACGTTCCCTGAAAGGTTCACCGGAAACCATCTTAACCAGCCATGTCCGATGTTCTTCTCTCTCTTGCTCATTTTGAATGGACTCAAGATCAGAATCCTTCATGCTTTGCTCATCGACTAAAAGAGGGAGAGGATACTTTTCATCCTTATCCACGGTTGCCAAACCAAACCAAAACTGCTTTGCCAGCGCCCCACAATGAGGGCAATTGAAAGCGGTTTCGCATACCGATGGTGGTACGTATTTCATAATCTCTCCCATTTATTTGACCTTCATCTATTTAAGCTCACTTGTAACGCCCACGTACACAAATCTCTACTGATGAACTCGTATGCTCGCAACGCCACCATCGGCGCCATGAACGACTTAGCCAACCTCGCCCGCCTGATCGAAAACCTCATCCGCTTCGGCACCATCGCTGCCGTCCAGATGCAGCCCCCGCGTGTGCAGGTCAAAACCGGAACTCTGACCACTGCCTGGCTACCCTGGATCGCCCTACGCGCCGGCGCCGACCGAGAGTGGAACCCACCGACTGTCAATGAACAGGTACTGCTGTTTAGCCCCTCGGGCCAACTCGCCAACGGCGTCGCCCTGACCGGCCTGTTCAGCGACTACATCCCCGCCAACGGCGACCGCGAAGGCCTGCACCGCGTCACCTACCGCGACGGCACGGTGATTGAGTACGACAGCATCGCCCACCATCTCGGTGCCACCCTCACCAAGGGCGGCACCACGCATCTGGTCAGCCCCGGCGGCATCAACCTCGTCGGCGACATTACCCACAAGGGCAACTACACCCAGACAGGCAACCAGAACGTCACCGGAAAGGTCACCGTCTCGGCGGACGTGGTGGCCGCCGGCATCAGCCTGGTGAAGCACCCGCACGGCGGCGTCATGCCTGGCAGCGGCAAGTCGGGAGGACCGGAATGAACCGACACACCGGTGCCGCCATCACCACCGAGGAAAGCATCGCCCAATCCATGAGCGACATCCTCAGCACGCGCATCGGTACCCGAGTCATGCGCCGCGAATACGGCAGCCTATTACCCGAACTGGTGGACCATCCGTTCAACGACATCACCCGCTTGCAGGTGTACGCGGCCACCGTGATGGCGCTGATGCGCTGGGAGCCGCGTATCAGCCTGAGCCGTGTGCAGTTCCAGGGCACCACGCTGCAAGGTCAATCCTCATTGGACATCGAGGGCAGCATCGTCGATAGCAACGAGCCGCTGAGCCTGAGCGTGCCTCTGAACTTAGGGGGTAGCGCATGAACTCATTCGTCGCGATTGACCTAAGCCAGCTCCCTGCGCCCGACGTCGTTGAGCAGGTCGATTACGAGCAGATCCTCGCCGAGCGCAAGGCCTACGCCATCAGCCTCTGGCCGGTCGAGGAACAAGCCGAGATCGCTGCACGGCTTGAGCTGGAATCTGAGCCCCTGACCAAACTGCTCCAGGAGAACGCCTACCGCGAGATGGTGTGGCGCCAGCGGGTCAATGAGGCGTCCGTCGCCAACATGCTGGCCCTGGCAAAGGGCAGCGACCTGGAGAACCTGGCCGGCAACTTCAACGTCAAGCGCCTGGTCATCCAGGCGGCCAAACCCTCGGCCGTGCCACCGGTTCCGTTGCTGATGGAAAGCGACGACAGCCTGCGGGAGCGGGCTCAAATGGCGTGGGAAGGCCTCAGCACTGCCGGCCCGCGTAACAGCTACATCTTCCATGCGCGCTCTGCGGACGGCCAGGTGGCCGACGCCACTGCCGAGAGTCCTGCCCCGGCCGAGGCGGTGGTGACCGTGCAATCGATCCTGGGTGACGGCACCGCCTCGCCCGCGCTGCTGGCGAAGGTCAACGCCTACCTCAGCGACGACGACCGCCGCCCTGTCGCGGATCGGCTCACCGTGCAAAGCGCCCAGGTCATCAACTACCAAGTCAAAGCCAAGCTGTTTCTTTCAACGTCCGGCCCCGAGAGCGAGTTGATTCTCGCGGCAGCCAATGCGCAGTTGCTCGCCTTTGTGCACCAACGGCGGCGGCTGGGCTTGGAAGTTTCGGAATCGATTATCCACGCCTCGCTGCACGTCGAGGGTGTGCGCAAGGTCGAGCTGGAGAACTGGGCGGACATCGTCGCCACGAAGCACCAGGCCCCGTACTGCACGGGCATCGACCTGGCACTGGGAGTTGAATGATGGCAGACGCGCCCCTGCTCCCCAGCAATTCGACGCCGTTTGAGCGTCAAGCGGCGCAGGCGCTGGCCCAGATCCAACGTGTGTCGGTTCCGCTACGCACGCTGTACAACCCGGACCTATGCCCGTTGCCCCTGCTGCCTTATCTGGCCTGGACTTTTTCAGTGGATCGCTGGGACAGCAAGTGGCCCGAAGCGGCCAAGCGCGCTGCCATTCGTAGCGCGCACTACATCCACTCGCGCAAAGGCACCATCGGGTCACTGCGCCGCGTTGTTGAACCGCTCGGCTACCGGATCGAAATCATCGAGTGGTGGCAGACCGATCCGGTCGGCCCTCGCGCCACATTCAGGCTCAAGGTCGGGGTGCTCGACGCCGGTATCACCGAAGAAATGTACCAGGAACTCACGTGGCTCATCGACGATGCCAAGCCCCTGACTCGCCACCTTACCGAGCTCGCCATCAGCCTGGAAACCACCGGCCTTGTTCATATCGGCGCCTGCATCACCGAGGGCGACGAGATTGATATCTACCCACCCACACAGCGAGACATTGAGGTCACGGGCTACATCCACCAGGGCGGCCGTGAACACCAGATCGACACCATGGACATCTACCCATGACAGACCAAAACAGCCAGTTTTTCGCCATTCTCACTGCCATCGGCAAGGCCAAGCAGACCAACGCGGACGCCTTGGGCGTTGCGTGGACCTTCGCGCAAATGGGCGTGGGCGACGCCAATGGCACCGACCCAATCCCCAGCGAGCAGCAGACACGCTTGATCAATGAGCGCCGCCGTGCCCCGCTGAATCAGTTGAAGGTTGACCCAGCCAACCCCAACATCATCATCGCCGAGCAGGTCATCCCTGAGAACGTGGGTGGCTGGTGGATTCGTGAAATCAGTCTGTATGACACTGACGGTGACATGGTCGCGGTGGCGAACTGCGCGCCAAGCTTCAAGCCGTTGCTGTCTCAAGGGTCAGGCCGTACGCAGGTGGTGCGGATGAACCTCATCGTCAGCAACACCGCCAACGTCGAGCTGAAGATCGACCCGTCCGTTGTGCTGGCGACCCGTCAATACGTTGATATGAACTTGCAGAACATCACCCACGGCTTTGCTCGCTTGCTGTCGCCGACCTTTACCGGCATCCCCAAGGCCCCGACGCCCGCCCAGCACGACAACACAAAAGCCTTGGCAACCACTGAGTTTGTCCAACGCGGCATGGGCAACTATCGAGGGTTCATCAACGCCACCGACTCATTGACCCTGACCGCTGCCAGTATCGGGGCGGTCGTGAGCTGCATTGGAACCTTCACGGTGACGCTCCCCCCGGCCGCTGATAGCCGTAGCGGCTCAACCGTCCACGTTCGAAATATCGGAAGTGGCACCATCACCGTCGCTTGTGCTGGGGCCGATACGATTAACGCCGGCTCCGGTCAGGTCATGAGCATGGAGCTTGAGCCCGGAACGAACCTTGAATTGATCGGCAACGGCGCTTCGAGCTGGTGGGCCTCTGGGTCTGCCCAGCTTGGATACTCCGATATTTTCAGTGGGCAGTACTCGCCCGCTGGTTTCCAAAAATGGCCGAACCGTTTTATCGAGCAATGGATGCAAGTCATCTTGTCGGCCTCGGGTATCAGCACAATTACCTATCCACAAACGCTATCGGCGGTGTATGGGATTCACCCCGTGGTGATTTTCGGTGGGGCCCACTATGGCGTGTCGGTTGACGGTACGCCCGGGTTGTCCTCCTGCGGACTGAGAGCGAGCACAGCAGCACCGCTGCACGTATTTGTCCGCATCATTGGGAGGCGTTAACCATGCCTTACTACATCGCTGATATTCGTGGATTCGATCATTCCGAAATTCCGCCCGCTGGATCGGTGTACATTTCCGATGAGGACTTTCAAGCCTTGTTCAGGGACGTGGCGAGTCGCCCTGGCGCCTCGATAGTCCCTAACCGACAAGGTTATCCGGTGTTGCAGGAAGCACCTGAACCGACATCGGCAGAACTGGCCGCTGCGGCTTTGGTTCGTCGTGATGAACGGCTGGCCCGGGCAGCCTTGCGAATAGCGCCGCTACAGGATGCGGTCGATACTGATCAAGCCTATGAAGCAGAGGTACAGCTATTGAGGTTGTGGAAGAACTACCGGGTTGAGCTCAATCGGATCGATCAGCAGGACGGTTTCCCTACTTCGGTTGCCTGGCCCATTGAGCCCGGGTCCAGCGAAAGCTGACGTTGGCCTGGCTGGGTAGGCTCGATAAACGCCGGTGCGATTCGACTGTAGGCCCTGACCTACAGCCATATACCCCGTAACACCGAGTGCTAGTCCCGAGGCTACATCGCCTTGCGCCTTTGCCTACAACTAAGCCAGAATCCGCCCGCTTGTGCGCCTTGCGGCCGGGCTCTATCGTTTCCTGGTCGCTGAAAAGAATCAGCGATCGGGTTTAGCGACCCGAACCATAGGCACATAAGCAACCATGCTCCATTGCGGGATCTAACCGCAATTGCGTTATGGCGGCTGTATGTAGGAGACCTTCGGGTCTACCGGGTGCCTATGTCCGGTTCGCTAACCTGCGTGCAGTCGCCACCATTCTGTTTAGCGACAGGTCGTGACGGCTCCCATTTCTCATAGGAGCGTTACCATGTTCAAGGTCACACCCAATCCTCCGGAATCAGATCCCACCTCTTCCTACTCAAGCCTCGACCCGGAAAAATTCCACGAAGCCACTGAGCGGGCACTCAACCATTATTTGAAGCCGCCACCGGCCAAACCCAAGAAAGAACCAGCGGCGGATCAGCTCTTCACTGTCCTCGAGAGTGTCGACACTGAAAGCCTGCTCGCCAACCTCAGCGAAAACCTGGCCTCGGCCAATGCCATGATCAGCGACCTGGCATTCGATCTGAAAGGCTCTCGCCGACATGTTGCGATGGGCATCCAGCAAGTCATTGAAGTGAGTGAACTGCTGGCGAATCGTGCTCTGGATATCATCGATCCGCGTTAGCAATGGGGCCGTGACCGAAAGGGCTAACCGGCGCTTGTAGCCCCCCTGCCTACAAGGCCGTCGGCTCGCCCAATCGATGCAAGCGCGGCAGCCTGTGCAGTGTCATTTCCAACACTGCACAGGCACCCCATGACCGATTATCTCCATGGCGTGCGGGTCATCGAACTCAACGACGGCACCCGCCCCATCCGCTCCATTCCTACCGCTGTCATCGGCATGGTCTGCACGGCCGACGACGCCGATGCGGCAGCCTTCCCCTTCGACACGCCAGTTCTGCTGACCAACGTTCAAACCGCCATCGGCAAGGCCGGTACCACGGGCACCCTGGCGTCCAGCCTACAGGCCATCGCGGACCAGACCAGGCCCTACACCATTGTCGTGCGCGTGAAGGAAGGCGCCACCGAGGAAGAGACCACCAGCGCACTGATCGGCACCACCACCGCCGAAGGTAAATACACCGGCATGAAAGCCCTGCTCGCCGCCAAGGCACGCGTCGGCATGGTGCCGCGCATCCTGGGTGTGCCAGGCCTTGACAGCCTGCCGGTCGCCACCGCCTTGGTGTCCATCGCGCAGCAGGTACGCGGCTTCGCCTACGTCAGCGCCTGGGGCTGTAAAACCAAGGAAGAGGTGGTCGCCTATCGTGAAAACTTCGGCGCCCGTGAAGCCATGGTCATCTGGCCTGAATTCCAGAACTGGAACACCGTTACCAACGCCACGGTGACCGCCTCGGCAGTGGCCCGCGCCTTGGGTCTGCGCGCCAAGATCGACCAGCAAGTGGGTTGGCACAAAACCCTGTCCAACGTCCCGGTCAATGGCGTTACCGGCATCAGTGCCGACGTGTTCTGGGACCTACAGAACCCGACGACCGACGCCAACTACCTCAACAGCAATGAAGTCACCACGCTTATCAATGAGGGCGGCTTTCGCTTCTGGGGCAGTCGCACCACCAGCACGGACCCGCTGTTCGCTTTCGAGAACTACACCCGCACCGCGCAGATCCTCGCGGACACCATGGCCGAAGCGCACATGTGGGCTTTGGACGTTCCGCTACATCCCTCCCTGGTGCGTGACCTCATCGAAGGACTCAACGCCAAGTTCCGCGAGTTGATTACGGCGGGTTATCTGATCGGCGGCAAATGCTGGTACCCGGACGATGCCAATGACAAGGACACGCTCAAGGCCGGCACGTTGACCCTGGACTACGACTACACGCCGGTGCCACCGCTGGAAGACCTCACGCTGCGCCAGCGCATCACCGACCGCTATTTGATGGACTTCGCCAGCAAGATCAATAGCTGAACCCGCCCCTGCGCACCGGAGAACCCGACATGGCCATGCCCCGCAAACTCAAAAACCTCAACCTGTTCAACGACGCCAACAGCTACCTGGGCGTGGTCAAGTCCGTCACCCTGCCGCAGCTGGGCCGCAAGATGGAAGGCTATCGCGGCGGCGGCATGAACGGCCCGGTCAAGGCTGACCTCGGTTTCTCAGACGACGGCATTCAGTTGGTTTGGAAAACCGGTGGGCTGGACCTGATCGTTCTCAGGCAGTTCGGCGCGGTCAATGCCTCGGGCATCGCGTTGCGTTTTTCCGGCGCCTTTCAGCAGGACGACACCGAAGCCATCAGCGCGGTCGAGGTGGTGATGCGTGGTCGTCACGAGTCCATTGAGATGGGTGAAGCCCAGCCCGGGGAAGACACCGAGCACAGCATCACCACCACCTGCACTTACTACAGATTGATCGTCGACAACGAAGACATCATCGAAATCGACCTGCTCAATTTCATCGAAATCGTGGATGGCGTGGACCTGCTGGACAAGCAGCGCAAAGCCATCGGCATCTGACCTACCCCACCCTCTGGACCCGCTATGAATACTCAAGACAACCTTGAAGCCCTACCCCCGCAGGACGACAACACTGTCCGCCTGGATACTCCGATCATCCGGGGCAAGACCGTCATCGACAGCATCACCCTGCGAAAACCGCAGTCCGGCGAGCTGCGCGGAGTGCAACTGGTGGACCTGCTGAATATGGACGTGGCCACCCTCATCAAGATCCTGCCGCGCATCAGCACACCCGGTATCACCGCGTCCGAAGTCGCCAGCATGGACCCGGCCGACCTGCTCGCCTGTGGCAGCAAGATCTCCAGTTTTTTGTTGCAGAAGTCGGTGAAGACGGACGCATCCCTCGTTGCGTAGAAGACGCCATGGCCGACCTGGCCGTGGTTTTCCATTGGGCACCGGCTGACATGGATCAGCTGGGCCTGCAAGAACTAATGGAGTGGCGCGAGCGCGCCCGTGTGCGGAGTAACACCGATGGCGAATGACTTGAAATTGCGCGTCCTGCTCGACGCCATCGACAAAGCCAGCGGCCCGCTGAAGGCCATCGACAAAAGCAGCATCGCCACCGCTCGTGCCTTGAAAGAAACCCGCGACCGCCTCAAGGCCCTCAACGCGCAGCAGCAAGATGTCAGTGCCTGGCGTGCTCAACGCTCGGCCGCACTGCGCACCGAACAGGCGCTCAACGCAGCGCGGGAAAAGGTCAAGACACTCAGCCAACAATTCGCCGCCACCGGGGCGCCGACCCGCGCCATGACCCAGCACTTTCAGAAGGCTGTCCGGGCCGCTCAAGCGCTCAAGCAACAGCATCAAAAACAAAACGAACAGCTTCAGACACTGCGCAGCCGAATGTCCGCCGCCGGCATCAGCACCCAACACCTGGCCCGCGATGAACGCCATCTACGGCAACAAATCAGCGCCACCACTACCAGCCTCACTTTCCAGCACAAACAACTGACCGCGTTAACGGAACGACGCCGACGCCTCAACGCTGCGCGGGTCTCAATGGACGGCTCTCGACGCACCGCTGGCGAGCTGGCCGCCAAGGGGGCAGTCGCGACGGCGGGCGGTGGTTCGGTGTTGTATGCAGGGGCGCGATTGCTGTCGCCGGGCATAGACTTCGATGCCAGCATGAGCGAGGTGCAGGCCATCACTCGACTCGAGGAACAGGCCGACGCGCTCAAAGCCTTGCGCGCCCAGGCGCGTCAGCTGGGCGGCGCCACACAATTCACGGCGGGCCAGGCGGCCGATGCGCAGGGCTATCTTGGCATGGCAGGTTTTGAGCCCCACGCCATCCAGACCGCAATGCCAGGCATGCTCAATCTCGCGGCGGCCGGGGGCACCGAACTGGCCCAAACCGCCGACATTGCGTCGAACATTCTTTCCGGACTGGGTCTCACGGCCGAGGAAATGGATCGTTTGGGCGACGTATTGGTGGGCACGTTCACCCGTTCGAATACAACTTTGCAAATGCTGGGCGACACCATGAAATACGCCGCGCCCATGGCGAAGACCTACGGCGTGAAGTTGGAAGTGGCTGCGGCGATGGCCGGCAAACTCGGCGATGCGGGTTTGCAAGGCAGCATGGGCGGCACGGCGCTCAGCTCGATCATGAACCGCCTGGCCGCACCGCCCAACGGCGCGGAAAAGGCCCTGAAACAGCTGAACATCATCACAGCCGACACCGCCGGTAATCTGCGCCCGCTGCCGGATCTGCTGAAGGAGATCCACGACAAAACCCGCGCCCTGGGCACTGCCGAGAAAGGCGGCCTGTTCAAAGCCATCGCCGGTGAAGAAGCGGTAAAGGGCATGGCTCAGTTGGTCGAACAAGCCGGCACCGGGCAGCTACAGACACTCATCGCCAGTCTGCGCCAAAGCCGAGGGGAAGCCGCTCGTACCGCCAAGGTCATGGCGGACAATCTCAAGGGTGACTTGATTACCCTCAGCAGTGCCTGGCAAGACCTGGGCATCGAACTGCAAGACCAGCAGAACGGCCCATTGAGGGAGCTGGTTCAGTCCGTGATCGAGCTTGTCCGAAGCATCAAAAACTGGACGCGGGAGAATCCAAAGCTCGCGGCCGGGCTGGTGAAAGCCATCGCCATTATCGCGGCGCTGGCTGTCGGCGTCGGCGGTTTGATGCTGGCCCTGGCGAGTGTGCTGCTGCCTTTCGCTGCGCTACGTTATTTCTTGGTTCTGCTGGGCTTTCGCTTGCCCGGGTTGATTGGCCTGCTGACGACGCTGGGCCGTACCGTGCTGCCCTTCCTCGCCAAAGGACTGTGGATGGTCGGGCGTGCATTGATGCTTAACCCTATTGGCTTGACCATCACTGCTATCGCCGGCGCGGCGTACCTGTTGTATCAACACTGGGACGCCGTGACGTCCTACTTGCTTGGCGCTTGGGACGAGATCCAAAGCGGCTTTGATGATGGGCTGGGCGGCATCTTGAGAGTGCTCGCAGACTTCAGTCCGGTTGGACTGATCTACCAAGCTTTCGCCGCGGTTATGAAGTACCTGGGCGTCGATTTGCCCAATCGCTTTACCGCCTTTGGTGGACTGATGATCGATGGCCTGGTTAAAGGATTGACCTCCGGGATGGGCAAGCTCAAGGAGGTGGTCGATCGGCTTGGCACCCGAACGATTGATGCCTTCAAGGAAACCCTCGGCATCCACAGCCCCTCGCGAGTCTTCGCTGAACTGGGCGGCTTCACCATGGACGGTCTCGTCCAAGGTTTAACACGGCGCGCCGACGACCCCGTGCGCGCTATGACGGTCTTAAGTCAACGGCTCATCGAGGCCGGTGAACGGTTGGTGTCCGTTGATTCGTTGACGATTGATCATCGCGCCCCGATCAGCCCTCGGCCCGCCCAGCACATCGACAGTCACGACACCTACGCCATTCACATCCACGCAGCGCCCGGCATGGACGCCGATGCGGTCGCCCGGGCTGTGCGTGCCGAGCTGACACGGCACCAACACGAGCAAGCCGCCCGACGCCGCAGCCGCCTTGCGGACCTGGAGTAACCGACCATGATGCTTGCCTTGGGCATGTTCGTCTTCAGCCTTTCCACTGCGGCCTATCAGGCATTACAACGTCAAACCGAATGGCGCCATGCAAGCAATCCACGCGTTGGCGCAGCACCAGCTCGACAGTTTGTCGGGCGCGGAGACGACACCATCACCCTGCCCGGCATCATCCTGCCGGAGCTGGCCGGCAGCGCACTGAGCCTCGACGCGCTGCGTCTGATGGCAAACACCGGTAAGGCCTGGCCGATGGTTGAAGGGAGCGGCCGGATCTATGACTTGTGGATTATCGAGAGCCTGAACGAAACCAAAACCCTGTTCTTCCG
The DNA here is from genome assembly GCF_017498305.1 of Pseudomonas sp. OA65. Lineage (NCBI taxonomy): Bacteria > Pseudomonadati > Pseudomonadota > Gammaproteobacteria > Pseudomonadales > Pseudomonadaceae > Pseudomonas > Pseudomonas sp. OA65. The sequence continues at coordinate 61,209 of NZ_JAGDEZ010000016.1, read as the reverse complement.
TGACGGCACGCCACGACGCATCGAGTTCACGCTCAGCCTCAAGCGCATCGATGACGACCGTATCGACCTGCTCGGCGCAGCCTCCCGCGTGGGCGTCAGCATCATGAGAGGGCTGCTGTGATCGACGCGGCGCTGTCCAAGGTCACCGGCTACATCGAAGGCTATCGCCGCGATGCCGCCTACGCTGTGCCGGCGTATCGCATCACTGTCGATGGCAAGGACATCGCCCAGTTGATCAGCCCGCGCCTGATGAACCTGGACCTGACCGACAATCGTGGCATCGAGGCAGACCAACTCAGCATCACCCTCAGCGATCATGATGGGTTGCTGACTATCCCACCGAAGGGCGCGGTCATACGCCTGTGGCTGGGCTGGAGCGATACCGGCCTGGTAGACAAGGGCAGCTACACGGTCGACGAAATCGAACACAGCGGCGCGCCGGACGTGCTGAATATTCGCGCCCGTTCGGCAGACCTGCGCAAAGGTTTCAAAACCAAGCGCGAGCGCAGTTGGAGCAACACCACGCTCGGCGCCGTGCTGGGCGATATCGCGTTGGGCAACGGATTGAGCGCCAGTGTTGCCGACGCCTTGGCCGGGTTGCCCATCCTGCAGCTGGACCAGGCCAACGAGTCCGACGCCAACCTGATCAGTCGTATCGGCGAAGACTTCGACGCCGTAGTCACCGTCAAGGCCGGTTGCCTACTGTGCCTACCGGCCGGCGGCGGCAAGACCGCCAGCGGCGCCGATCTGCCGCACGTCACCCTCACCCGCGCCGACGGCGACCAACATCGCTATCTGCAAGCCGACCGCGACAGCTACGACGGGGTGCGAGCGTATTTCTACGACGTGAACAGTGCGAAGAAACAGGAAGCCATTGCCGGTGGTGGCGATTATCTCAAGGACCTGCGCCACACCTACAGCGACCGCCAGTCAGCCTTGCGCGCCGCTCGTGCTGAATTCAACCGGTTGCAGCGCGGTAGCGCGACGCTCAGCTACACCCTCGCCCGGGGGCGGCCTGACCTGATTCCCGAATTGACCTACACGCTGCAAGGCGTGAAGCCGGAGATCGACGCGATCATCTGGTACGGCGGCAACGTGCTGCACAGCCTCAATGCGGACAACGGTTACACGGTCGACCTGCTGCTAGAAAGCAAGCTGCCCGAGGACAGGGTTGAGGATCTGGCTGAAGAGAATAAAGGCGACTTCACCGGAGTGATTGCTCACTACCGTGACAGGAGGACCGGGAAGGAAAAGACGGTGTCGGTCGGTGATCAGAGCAGGCCTAAGCGACTGCGGTGGTTGTACGCCACGGAGAAATCGGCCAAGCGAGCGATTGACCGGGAGTGGCGACGAATGCAGACAGAGACGCCATGACTCGGGCACGAAAAAACGATTACGAACAACTCAAGGATGATTGCATGCAGGACATACGTTGCGGCCATTGCTGCCGCAAGCTGGCCGCCGCCAGCGGCTTCCAAGAACTCCAGATCAAATGTCCGCGTTGCCGGACACTCAACCATTTGAAGGCCCAGAGCCTCCCCTCAGTGTGCCGCGAGCATCCAGAACAACGAGTTCATGAATGCAGCAACCCACTATCGGAAGCCTGTTCGCAGGCATAGGAGGCTTTGATGTCGGATTTGAAAACGCGGGCTACCGCAGCGCCTGGCAAGTTGAACTCAACCCCATCAACCGGGCTGTGCTTGCCGACCGATTTCCCCATGCACAGCAATTTGAAGACGTGCGCCAGTGCGGCGCCCACAACCTCAGCCCCGTCGATGTCCTCACCGCCGGCTTCCCCTGCCAGGACATCAGCCTTGCAGGAAACCGAGAAGGCAACCACGCCTCCCGAGGACTACGGGGCGAGCGCAGCGGCTTGTTCTGGGAAGTCATACGTATCCTCAAAGAGATACAACCTTGCTGGGTGGTGCTTGAGAACGTCGTTAACCTGCTCGCTGTCAACGATAGCCAAGACTTTGAGACAGTCGTCAGGGCCCTTGCGGACTGCGGGTATGTGGGATTTTGGCGAGTGCTTAATGCTCAATATTTCGGAGTCCCCCAGCAACGTCGTCGCATATTCCTGGTCGCCGGTTATCGACGAATGCCCCCCTTCGAGTTCCTGGCTGACGCCGCGCCAGTGGACGCAATACCTCCAGCGTCTCGCTCGATCCAGTGGCCTCGGCCCGCGGATGCCTGGGCTGCCAATACTCTATTGGCAAACAAGGCCGGCTCCCAGATCGCTATGGGCTGTACCACTTTCGTCGCTCACCCGAACGGATGGGATCAGATGGTTGAGCGGCAGCGAGCGGCTGAAGATGATGGGTTTTGCCTCGGACTGGATGCGGCCAACCTTGCGGAGGCTTTCAGTGCCGGAAACGCCGTTGTTACGCAGGTCGCGGAGTGGGTTGGGCGGGGGTTGATCACGGCGGGGTGATGCATCGCGGCAGAGCTTCAACAACATCGTTGGGCTCCCTTCAGTTGTTACGCGCTGTGTCTCTACCCCGTATTTTTGGCAAACGCTTCCATCGTTCAGGCAAGATGCCATTTTTTGATCGGGACGCACCATGCGCTGGGGAGATGTTACAGACACTGATGGCAAGGTCTACAGCCTCGCGCACTTGCAGCCTTTTACTGGAATTTTCCGCATCGAGGAGGTCGATATAACGATCTCCTTCACCTTCGGTTTTCACTGCTTCACGGATGAGAAAGGTAACGGCAGGTGGATTGACTGCCGGGGCGAACGACGGTCATTTTCCCCAGATCGCTGGGAAGCGAGTAAAGAGCTGCCAACCTGGATCAGAGAGCGCATGCTTGACGCCACGGTCAGACTATTTATTTCAAATAAACAGCGTCGCTATTTCTGTCTGGACATCTACGACTACGTGCTGATTTTCCAGATTACCAAGCCCAATAACACTGAAAACACTCTAAAAATGCTACTCATTACCGCCTATGAGGTTGACCAATGGGGATTAAGCACCCTCCCCAAGGGCCCGCGTCATAACCTGTCCTGGGTCTTGAGTCAGCGCGCTCAGGGCATCACCCTTTAGATAGCAAAAAGCCCCGATGCTTTCGCATCAGGGCTCTTTGTGAATCTCATTAAAGGTCTAACCTTTTCACGCTTTACGCGCTTATCCAGCCAAGGCTCGGAGAGGCTTTGCAGCCTCCGGATCGACACCCCGACCACCTAAGTGGAAGGTTCCAGTCCGTGTCGACAGTTCTAAATCTACTCGGCTTTGACGCTTCAGTCAAACCGGAATAGTCGTGTATGCCTGGGCAGGGCTCTGTCATTTCGTTCTACGATGGTGGCCCGTCAAGGCTCTGTGACAGGTTTTTGGCGGCCCCTCAGGCCATGAACGCCAGGACCGGAATTATTTCCTGTGGAACACGGCCTGTTAGCACGAGGAAGCGCCGCCAAACGCCATAGGGAGGCGCTTTGCTGCCATCCTTGAAGGCCCTCACTCGGCGATCCGAGGACAAGCCTAATAAGGCCGCTAGCTTCGCGTCGGTGTTGTATGCCGGGAAATGCGCCTGAAAGTGTCGGAAATACGCACCGATCAAGTCCCGGTGCGGTGGCTCCCATCCTTCCTGCTCGGTCAACAGGTGGGTACGCGGGTACTGGCTTTCGTCCACCTCGGTTTGCCCAGGCAGTTTCGGCGCCTTCAGGTTGGCTTGGAGCTGCGCCACACCCGCCTTCGTTGCCGCCTCGAACACAAAAGCCTGCTGTTCGGTAATGCTCGGTAGATCGATGTTCATAAACCAATTCCTTAAGCGCCTGTGAAGCGTCAGGGGCCTTGCGGCCCCCTTTGCTTACCGTGGCGACAGCTCGATACGTCGAACGTCTGAAACACGGATATTGACCAAGCTCAACGTCCCGGTGGCTACCCTTTGCCAGTCGCCTCGCTGGTGGATCGCCGCGAGACAGTAGAACAGGTAATCCGGTAACAACAGATCAGTTCGTTCCACCCGTAACCCGATGTGCTCGGGGTTGTAGCTTCGGGTGGGCTCGCCGCACCTTTGTATTGAGCCCCGCCGTACGATCCAGAAATGTGCCTCGGGAAAGCGCGTGCGGATGGTCGCTACCTCAGAAAGTTTCATCTCGTTCTCCGCCGGCGGCATGGCTAGCCCCCTCAGAGTCGAGTGGCTTTCTGCATGCCACCAACGGAATCGATATTAGGCTCTTTGAGCCTATTTGAATAGTCGCGATTAGGCTTAAAGAGCCTAGATATATTACAATTTATCTCATTCCGTGCCTGTCGCATCGCTAAACTGTTTGGTCCTACTTAATTCCGCAGCAGGTCAGCAAATTAACGACGTACCATGTGCATTTTTAGGTATTTCTCTCGTTAAATTTGTATTGCTTGCCTTCTATTTCCACGACGGTTTCGATGCCACCTTTGATTAGTTCCATTCCGAGGTCAAAGGGGGGAGCGGAGCCTTCCGGCATGAGAGAGACATAGATATTTACGTTTTCATAAAAACAAAGATGGATTAAGGAAAACCCAAATTTGTCCGGATCGGCAAGCCGATAGTAAAAAACTTCGGGATTGCTTCCGCTTTTCTCCCTCAGATCAATTTCCGCCCTGTGAGCAATAAAAGCCTTGAATGCGTTGTGGTTTTTATTGGCTGAATGTAGAAAGCCCATAAACACCTTAATTTTTCCGTTGAAAGACTCTTGAAAGTGGTATCTATATACTCCGTAGGCAATATGTGTAAAACAGTCGATAAGCCTCGCATAGTCAGGCTGACCAAAAATCAGATCAAGAAATTTATTTTCGTCACCCAAACGCAATGTATGTTTTGTGAGAAACACTTTATCGAGTAGCCTGTTCGCACGCCGTTTCAAAGCACGCTGAACTTTACCATGATAATGCTCATAGCCAATTGAATTGTTGCCTAATATCCCAGCGAGGCTGACCATGAGAAATTCATCGTCTCGGCTTTTGTTAGCATTATGTACATCGCATGACGGGACGGTAATTAAATTATCTCTTAGATTTCGCTTTACATCTTTATGCTCTGGAAATATGCACTTCGGAGGCACGTGCTCGTCCGATGTTGCCGGGGAGTCACACATGTAGCACTTTTTATTCTGCATTTTGCAGCTTCCTTTTTTGATGTGACACGTCGACCTTGATCCATAGGCATCGGAGACATTAGCGCAAAAAGGGTTATTTGACCTTAAATGCTTTTGACAACCCAGAGCTGATCAAGCTTTGTGGTAAAACTTTGACTCATCATTTCTCGCCTCATCGCCCAATTAGGACTGGAAGGCACACTACCAGTGCGCAACGTCCCACGCCCCCAGCGCTGATTGATCTCGTCCAACACGCCCATCACCTTTTCGGCTGCTATCGGTTGAGACTGGGCGAACAGGTCGTCCGTAAACTCGCCAGGTTGGTGTAGATCCATCAGCAATATCTCAGCTTTGCTATATTTGAAACCCGGCTTGAACAAACGATTTACCGCCTCGGTCGCCGCCTTCGTCAGCAACCGCACATCGTTGGTAGGGTAAGGGAGTTCAACCAGCGCGCCATTGGCGTACTTCGCCTCTTCTGGGTTGAACATGCCGGTGCGAATGCTGACGCGGATCTTTTTGCACAACGAGTTTTGCGCTCGCAGCTTTTCCGCCGCTCGGTGAACATAGGTAGCCACCGCTTCCTTGATCGGCTCTATGGTCGTGAGGCGCTTGCCGAACATACGACTACTACAGATCTCCTGCTTGGGCGGCTCGGTCTCGGAAAGCTCCAGGCATGAGGTGCCGGCCAGCTCGCGAGCGGTCTTCTCGATCACCACGCTGAATTTCTGCCGGAGCATCCAGGGGTCGGCTTTCGCCAGGTCCATGGCCGTCTTGATGCCCAGGCCTTCGAGGTGGACTTTCATCCGCCGGCCCACGCCCCACACCTCGCTCACGTCAGTGTTGCGCAGCACCCAGTCACGCTTGACCGGGTCGCAGATATCCACGACGCCACCGGTGTGGGCTTGAAGGCGTTTCGCGGTGTGGTTGGCGAGCTTGGCCAAGGTCTTTGTGGGAGCGATGCCGACGCCCACCGGAATGCCGGTGCGCTTGTGAACCGCGGCGCGAATGGTGCGACCGAACGCCGTTAGATCGCCCCGAATACCTGTCAGGTCGGCAAAGGCCTCGTCGATGCTGTACACCTCCACGGCCGGTACCATCGATTCAATGATGGTCATCACCCGCTCGCTCATATCGCCGTAGAGCGCGTAATTGCTGCTGAACACCTGGACGCCGTTGCGGCGCAGTACGTCCTTTATCTGGAAGTACGGCGCGCCCATCTTTACAAAGGGCTTGGCGTCGTAGCTGCGTGCAATGACGCAGCCATCGTTGTTGCTCAGTACGACGATTGGGGTCTTCGCCAAGTCCGGCCGGAAGACGCGCTCGCAACTGGCGTAGAAGCTGTTGCAGTCGATCAGCGCAAAGACTTGTTCACGGTTTGCCATGGTCGCGCACGCTGTAGGTCACCACACCCCAGATAATCAGCTCGTCGCCCTCCATGACGTAGCGCGGCGGGTACTTGCTGTTCGCCGACAACAGGATGATTGTGTTGTCACGCATGTGCAGGCGCTTACAGATGGGCTCGGAGTTGAGCCCGGCGATGACGATATCGCCGTGCTCGGCGGTCAGGCTGCGATTGACGACCACCAGGTCTCCGCAAAATATGCCGGCGCCTTGCATGCTTTCGCCCTCGATTTTTGCCAGGTAAACGTGTGGGGCCCGGATCTCGAACAGCTCGTCCAAGGAGATATGCTTTTCAATGTGATCGGCTGCCGGCGAAGGAAAACCCGCAGGAATCTGGAACGAATACAGCGGGAGCTTTTCGCCCCCTTCCAACAGCGGGCCAAGGATGGTGACACTCATGATGCGAACTCAACGCAGTTTACTGTATGTGCATACAGTAAACTCGGCGTTATACACGCGGTCAATTGGTGTATAGGAAATTTCGACGGGTGACACCATGTGTGGACGCTATTCGATTTACGAGCCGATAGACCACTACCTGAGAGAGCTGGGCTCACAGCAGTTGGTGATCAACGGCTATGACCTTTGGGCCATCGATCGGTACAACGTGGCACCCACGACTCGCGTCGAGATCATCAGGCCGGCCGACGGTGGGTTGAGCATCGATAAGGTGCGGTGGGGATGGTCCCCATTTTGGGCGAAGGGCAAGCGGCCCGACCCCATTAACGCCCGGGTAGAAACGGTCACTACCGGGAAATTCTTCAAGCAGCTTTGGCCGAACGGTCGAGCCGTGGCGCCTGCCAATGGCTGGTTTGAATGGGTCAAGGATCCCGATGATCCCAAGAAGAAGCAGCCCTATTTCATCCGTTTGAAAAGCCAGGCGCCGATGTTCTTCGGTGCGCTGGCGCAAGTGACACCTGGGTTGGAGCCGAACGACCAGGACGGGTACGTCATCGTCACCGCTGCCAGTGGCCAGGGCATGGTCGATATCCATGATCGGCGGCCCCTGGTGCTCGCTCCTTCAATAGCTCGGGAATGGCTCGATCCTGAGCTGGACGCGGCCAGGGCTGAAGAGATCGCCAAGACCGCGTGTCGACCGACTGAGGACTTCGAGTGGTTTCGGGTTGGCCGGGATGTGGGGAATGTCAGGAATCAAGGCTCCCAACTGATCCTCCCAATGGATGAACCAATTTGACCCGCACGGCCCAAGAAACCAGCGCACCAACCAAAATCTCCCGATGAGACGCGAAGCCGTGCGCGTGCGACGAAGACAGCAGAAACCCAGCCCTACATCGCTAAAAGGTAAAAAATGCCGGATTAGCGGGAAGTTACTGATTGCCAAGCCTGCATCTGAGTCCCCAGTGACAGCAGAAAAATTATGCAGGATTTCACTATTTAGCAGCGCGCCTACCAAGACGCTGGGAGCCGACTACGCTCCTCACATCATCCGATGAGGTGAGATCCTTGATTTCTAAAAGCTGAGAGGATTTGTTTAGCGCGAGATGCCGCTCTGGCAGCCAATTATGTTCCACGGAGGAATAATGGCAGAAAAAAATCGGTCCAAACTACTACGGTTAACCGTACGCAACATCGGCTGTATTGGAGATGAAGGGATCGAAATTGAGCTGGATAACATCGTTTGCCTTGTGGGTAAGAATAACGCAGGTAAATCGACAATCCTCAGAGCGTATGAACTGGCAAAGGGCACAGTTACTTTCGATGTTCATCGTGATCGGCATCAACATGCGCAGGAGGACCAACCATCGGAGGTTTTGCTTGAAGTCCACATTCCGGAAGGGATTGGCAACGTAGACGCAAAGTGGAAGTACGCGAAAGATGACTTTCTCGTTGTCAAAAGCAGATGGTGTTGGGACGCGCCAAGCTTTCAGAGAATCCGGACAACGTGGGATCCTACTGCCGGACCTGAGGGGAAAGGCGATTGGGCCGAAGACTCCAAAGCAGGAGGAGCGGACTCAGTGTTCAGCTCGCGCCTACCGCGTCCGCTTCGGATCGGATCTCTCGACGACGCTGCGAAAACTGAAGATATGCTCCTGACCCTTGCTCTGACTCCTTTGTTCACAGCATTAGAGCAGGCGCGTAGTAACTCTGAGTCTGATCTGGCCCGAGCCATTGCAAGCGTATCTCAAAATATGCAGGTTCTAAGTGGGCAGCACGAAGAGCACTTCAACATTATCTCGAACCGGGTATCAGCAGGGTTTAAAGGTGTTTTCCCTGCGCTTGATGTCAGCCTACAGATCGGTAGCGCCCCACTCGTGCCAAAGCTTAGTGAACTTCTCAAAAGCGGTTCGAGCTTACGCGTAAAAGACGGCGCAGCGGAAACTGAGTTATCCCAACAAGGTACTGGCGCACGCAGAGCACTTTTCTGGTCGATGCTTCAGGTACACAATGAGCTTACCCGAGACAAGGAGGTCCGAGCGGATTTTCGAAAAGGGCTGGAGAAGGATATTGCCGATCTTAACAAACGAATTGTTAAGCCTGCGAAGGGAGTAGATGTAGCTGCGTTAGAGGAAGAACTTACTAACGCCAAAGCTCAACTGCAAGCACATGATAGCGGTGGTCCCATCCCCGACAGTCCAGATGACCCTGCTTTCCCCGGATATCTGCTCCTCATTGATGAACCGGAAAACGCGCTACATCCCATGGCTGCTCGTGCAGCTCAACGTCATTTGTACAAGCTAGCAGAGAGCCCGGACTGGCAAGTCGTCATGACGACCCACTCACCATATTTCATAAACCCCTTCGAAGATCACACAACCATCGTCAGACTCGAACGCTCAATTGAAGGGGCCAATGCCCCTATAACACCCAACACGTATCGTTCAGACCTAATCGAATTCGAAGGGGATGACAAGAAACGACTTCAGGCACTCCAGCACATTGATCCGAGTTTCTCTGAAGTTTTTTTTGGATCCTACCCCGTGCTAGTGGAGGGGGATACAGAACATGCAGCGTTCATGGCGTCCATTCTCGAGAAGCAGCATCAACTTATAGATCGGGTTACTATCATTCGAGCAAGAGGAAAAGCGATCCTCGTCCCATTAATCAAAGTTATGACTCACTTCAAAATCGACTTCGGATTGGTACACGATGCTGACTCCCCCTTCAAAAAAAATGGGCACAGGAATGGGATGTGGACCGAAAATGATAAAATCAGGACCAGCATGCAAGCTGCTCGACAAGCCGGATTAACAGTGCGCCATCGCATCAGCATTCCCGACTTTGAACGTCGTTTGGGAGGAGAGGAGGCTTCGAAGGACAAGCCGCTAAATGCATATCTACAAGTGACTCAGGATGAGGTCTTGGCAAAAGCTGTTCAGGAACTTCTCACTGAACTGCTAAGCTCGGATCAACACGAGCCATATACTTCTGAAGCCATCCAAGCGACCGGCTATATGCCACTGCTCATTGGGGACGTGACCAAATGGGCAGAGCAGAATGGGCTTGGTGAAGATGTTCGATTCAAGAACCAAGGTAACGCGTAGCAGAAATTAAGCGGCGGTGGGCCACACCGCCTCTTGGGCAATCTGAGCCATCCATTTTCAATCCTTTAAGTGGCACTAGAATGCAGCATAGCCGTAGGTAGAGGGTCTCTGCCCAGCTGAGATCCTCTACCTTGCCAGGCCGACTACAACAAATTCGCCAGCTTGGTAACAAAGTCCGTACTCAGGCCTGGGATATTGAGATCATGGAGCGCACGCAAGCGTCTTTGCAACGTGCCTTATATAACCCCGATCTGTATCAGACAGCTCCCTGTACCATGTAAGAAGATTCCACTCATCTCGTGTTAGCTCAGAATTTTCGCGGTCGCTCTTCTCCACGCCAATGTTCTTTTTCTCATCCTGATCCAACATGCCCACTACTCCATTAAGTGCATTGCGTGCGCAACGTTACTTAGGCGTGTGGGAAATCAAAACCGAAATTCATCGTAACGAATCGTTTAAATACGACTAGTTATTTCTCGGCGCGGGAAAGGCCGGGGGCTTCGGCCATAGCGCTGATGATCCGATGCACAGCTTTTTGGTCATAGTCGGACAAGGTCCTGAACTGGTGCAGCAGCGCTTCTTCGGCCTCGCTCAAGCCTTCGAGCGCACGTTGCGTCCGCCTTCCAGTCAAGACATACGGCACATCGACACCAGCCTTGAGCACCGCTGTAAGGTAGACAGAATCAGGGTTTCGCTCTCCTTTCTCATAGCTGCCCTGAGTATTGCGGGTGATACCACCCAGTTGCGCAAAGGTCTCCTGGTTGAGCCCAAGCCGCGTCCGTTCCTCACGCAAGCGCTCACCCACGCCAACGTCCATGTCATTTTCTGATGCACAACTTTTCAAACTTTCACCCTTTACAGGCACAAATCCTTGGGCATAATTGCACCAATTCAACACGGATGCCCACGAATGGACACTATGCCCGCCCCCCTCACACCCGAGCAAGCCCGAGCGGTGCTTGATCGAAAAGGTATCAGCATTGCGCAGTTCTCTCGTCAAAACGCGCTGAACAGCAACCTGGTAAGCGACCTGCTCAATGGCCGGAAGAAAGGACGCCGCGGCGAAGCCCATCGAGCGGCAGTGTTACTGGGCATCAAGCTCGGCACTGTGCCGGCAACCATCACTCCATCAGCCCTCGCGCAAGGATGCCGCCGTGAGCACTTACAAATTGGTCTGCCCTCATTGCCAGTCACGGATGCGCATCCGCACCAGTGAAGGCACACATATTTTTCTTCGCATTGCTTACTTGCAATGCACTAACGAGGCGTGCGGTTGGTCTGTTCGCGCCGAGTTTGAAATGACGCACGAGATGAGCCCCAGCGGGATGGCCAACCCTTCGGTCAAGTTACCGTTGGCAGATGTCGCGCTACGTCGTGAGGCGATGACAACAAATGTCGCGCAACTCGAACTTTTACCCCACTCAAGGATGGAGCGGACTGAATGAACGATACCCAGCCTATTTCGCTTGATTACCGCAGCAGTATGCAACAGGCCGCCCTTGCCTATCTGGCTCGACACCAAGCAGAGCATCTGGCCGATGGCGATCAGTTGTTCAAAAACTGTATCCGCCATCTGATCGTTGCACTTGAGGTGCCGTCCGGCATTGCGACGAAACTGGCGCACTTAGCCTGGACCGAGCATCACGCAGCGTCCGGCCTCGACCACCCCTCGTCGCTTTAACTTAATCATTGACTCAACCCTACTCGACCTTAGGGCTGGGTTTGTATTGCCCATCGGTTGGTGCGACATGGAACAGTCAGAAACGCTACGAGCTGAAGTGCTTCAACGGCTCAAGGACGATTACGGATTCAAGGCGCGGCACAGTGCCGTCTATTGGCGCGGCGGCAAATGCCCAGCCTGTGGACAAAAAGAGCTTTATACCCGGGTTTCGAAACCGTGGCTGATCATTTGCGGTCGCGAGGGCAAATGTGCGAAGCGCTGGCACGTTAAGGAGCTGTATGAGGATCTGTTCAATGACTGGAGCCGTCGAGCGCCCTCTTGCGATCAATATCCCACCGCAACAGCTCGAGCCTATCTTGAGTTTGCCCGTGGGTTTCGCCTTGAGCTGATTCAGGGCTGGTTTAGCCAAGAGTCATACTATTCCCGAGAGCTGAACGAAGGCAGCGCTACGGTCCGTTTCGCCCTGGACAAAGGTGGGTATTGGGAACGGCTGATCGATCGTCCGCATCGCTTCGGCAAGATGAAAGCTCGGTTCAAGCCTGGCGAGAGTCCTCGCGGCGTTTGGTGGTGTCCGCCTTGCGTCGAATTGTTGGACGTCGCCGAACTGTGGATTGTCGAGGGGATCTTCGACGCTATCGCCCTGGTGCATAACGACATTGCAGCGGTGTCGTCTATGTCGTCCAACGCCTTTCCCGAAGAATCGTTGAGAGAGCTGGCACGACTGCGCGGCGGCAAGTTGCCCAAATTGGTCTGGGCCCTGGACAACGAGCCCGGCGCGCACAAATACACCAGAAAATGGGTACGACAGGCCCGCGCCTTAGGTTATGAATGCGAAGCAGCGCAGATCCCTCAGCCTGACAGCCGCAAAGTCGACTGGAATGACCTGCATCAACGCTGGGCCTTCATGGATGACGAGCCCCAACATACCGAGCAAATCAAAAAAGACTTGGCGACCGCCCGCTACCACGGCTCGCTTCTGATCGCCGAAAGCGCGACCGAGAAAGGCGTGCTGATGTATGAATGGCGGGAGCGTTTTGAGTTTCACTTCGAGTTCGAGAGCCGGTTGTACTGGTTCAAGATGGACCTGGAGAAGTTCAATAAGGCCATGCAGGCGTTGGAGTCTTCGGAGCGCCACGAAGACCAACTGCTTAACGATAAACAACGTCGGGACAAGGCGCTGCGCCAATGCGGTGGTGTTGTCGAAATCGCCAACTGCTATCCCCAGGCTCTGTACTTCCAACGCAACGAGGTAACCGACGAGTCCTGGTACTACTTCCGTGTGGATTTTCCGCACGAAGGCGGCAGCGTGAAGAACACCTTCACAGGCGGCCAGGTCGCTGCCGCCAGCGAGTTCAAGAAGCGCTTGCTCAGCATGGCGGCCGGCGCGGTGTTCACTGGCAGCGGGCAGCAGCTCGACAAGATCATGAAGGACCAGCTCTATGGGCTGAAAACTGTAGAGACCATCGATTATGTGGGCTACAGCAAGGAGCACGGTGCCTATGTGTTCGGTGATATTGCCGTGCGCAATGGCATCGTCAGCCAGGTCAACAAAGAAGACTTTTTTGAGTTCGACAAGCTGCGGCTCAAGACGCTGCAGAAGTCGATTGCGATGCACATCCAGCGTGATGCCAAGCACTACCGCAACGACTGGCTACCCATGCTTTGGACATGTTTTGGCGCCAAGGGAATCGTTGCGCTGGCGTTCTGGTTTGGTTCGCTGTTCGCCGAACAGATTCGCGCGCAGTACAAGTCGTTTCCCTTCTTGGAGGTCACGGGCGAGGCCGGTGCCGGTAAAACAACGCTGCTGACTTTTCTCTGGAAGCTCCTGGGCCGAGAACATGAAGGTTTCGATCCGTCGAAATCGACGCGTGCCGGCCGCCAGCGGGCAATGGGACAAGTTTCCAATATGCCGGTGGTGTTGATCGAGGGCGACCGCAACGAGCCGGATAAAGCACATGCCAAGGGCTTTGACTGGGACGAGCTCAAAGACTTCTTTGGCGGCGGTACCCTCGGCACCCGGGGGATGAAAACCAGTGGCAACGAAACCTACGAGCCACCGTTTAGGGGTGTCGTCGCCATCAGCCAGAACGCCGATGTCAGCGCGTCGGAGGCGATCCTGACCCGGATTATCAAAACTCACTTTGCTCGTCCCGCGGTGACCACTGAGAGCCGCGCCGCGGCGGACAACCTGAACCTGATCCCGGTGGAACAGCTCAGTCACTTCCTGCTGATGGCTGTGCGAGCTGAAGCTCAGGTCATGGCGAAGTTTGCCGAGCGGGTGGCGGCGCATGAGCAGAGTCTGCGCCAGCTCAGGGACATCCGTGTGGAGCGGATCATCAAGAACCACAGCCAGATTATGGCTTTGGTGGACTGCCTTGGTTTGGTCTGTCCACTGGATGAGAACCAGCGTGTGTCAACCCATCAGGCCCTGACAAGTTTGGCGCTGGAACGTCAGGCGGCGATCAGTGCCGACCATCCTTTGGTTGCTGAATTTTGGGAAGTGTACGACTACCTGGAAAGCCTCGGCGAGGGGCCGCAGGTCAATCACAGCAACGACCCACAACTAATTGCAATCAATCTGAATGAATTCGCCAAGCTCGCCAGCGAACATCGGCAGAACCTGGCCGAGCTGAAAACCTTAAGGCCGCTGTTGACAGACAGCCGTAGCCGGAAATGGCTGGATAGCAATAAGGCCACCTACAGCGCTGTACGCGCTTGGCAAGTAACCCAAACCCCAATGACGAGCCGCTCGATGACGGTGAAGTGCTGGATATTCAAGCGTAACGATAGGATGCAAGGAGCAATCCGATGAAAAGTTCTTCGAGATGTACAAGGACCGCCGCTGAAATTACCGATTTCTCCACTGAAAAACATCGAATCTACGTGAGTTCTGGCGCCTGGTTTCGCCAAGACTTGTTGTATCCGATCTTTGGCCTCAGCACCGAAGCGGTCCGCAAATACCGCTCGAAAGGCATTTGGCTTGAGGGTAAACACTGGCGCTGGGATCCGGCCAACGTGATTGTCTACAACCGATCGGCCATTGAACGGTGGATGGAGGGCCAGCCATGAATGGCAAGCTACCCACTGGGGTCGAGATGAATGGCAAGCAACTACGAATCTGGTTCATCTTGAATGGACAGAGATACCGCGAGCCCTTGGAAGGTGTCGCCAAGGTCAATAAGGCTTCGATTGCTTACGCCGATAATAAACGTCGAACGATCATGACTGAGATCAAAGAGGGTCGCTTCGACTACGCCGCTCACTTCCCCAACTCCCCTCGCGCAGCGATGCTCTCGGGGACCGGGGGACCAGCGAACAAACGCACAGTCGAAGAAGGAATTGATCGATGGCTTGAGGTTCAACGTGCTCAAAAGGCACCGAGCACCGTTGTGAACTATGTGAGCAAGTCCGTTCACGTCAGCAATAAATTCGGGAAGCGTCGCATCGTCGATATCAATCGAAGCGACATCGCACTATTCCAAGCTCAGTTGTTGAAACAAGGTCTTGCCCCTAAAACGGTGAACGACATCTTCACGATTGTCAGGGGAGTTTGGGCCGATGCCTTTGGCGACGGCATTCTGAAAAACAATCCATTAGACCGGATCAATAACGTGGGATCGGATACCGACTCAGAATTTGCGGACCCGTTTAGCCGAGATGAAATTGACTTGATCGCGAAAGCGGATGTCTCCCGGGCGCCGGACACTCGGATGATCGCTTTCAACTGTTGGGCTGGTTTGTCACTTTCGGAGCTCATTGCGTTGGCAGTGGAGGATGTGGACCTGATAGCCGGTACGGTGCAGGTGAGGCGGGCATTGGTTGTAGGCGAATTTAAGGTGCCCAAGGAACGCGCCAGGCTGCGCACAGTTGAGCTTATCGATCCAGCTCTTGAACTCATGAGGGAAATTGTCGCCGCTGCTCACAAAGCGCCCTACGAGGAGATCAAGGTGACTCAGCGAGACAACATCACCAGCAAGAAGCAGAAGGTACGGTTTCTGTTCCGTAGCAGCACCAGCGGGTTGCTATGGAATGGGCGGACGTTGAGCAAATGGTTTACTGAACACTTAAAAAAGGCAGGAGTTAGGCATAGAGGGCCGAATCAATGTCGGCATACCTTCGCAAGCCAAATGCTGTCGAGTTATGTTCCTGTGGAATGGGTAGGACGTCAGCTGGGACATGCAGATACGACGATGGTCAGAAAGCATTATGGCCGGTGGATTCCAACTGATACGAAGAGCATGGCGGGGATGGTTTCGAAGATGCTAGGTTTCAGGAAGTAAAATGTAGCTCACGGACCTTCGTGAGCTACATCAGTTCTACAACATCACGAAAACATGTCTATCTGTTCATTTTTATACTGAGCAATTTTTTTCACTATACCAATTTTTGAATCTACTTTTTGCAGCGCGACCGGAGACATAAACTTAAGCAACTCTTCAAATTGGGCTACATCCCCAACATTGTGAAAGCACTTCAATTTATTAATAAAAACCACAGTCTTTTTTTGCCGCCCGAGAAGTTCAAAAACATTGCTCAATGTGCCTGAACTCTTTGCATCCCACACCATCATGCCGAAGTCAGAATCCTTGGCCATCTCGATATCTTTTGCAGTGAAAAACCCCCTTGTTCCTGGTTCATATTCGGAGACGGAAACTGATTTCACCGGCCAGCCCCCTAAATTATTCCTCGGTGTAGGGCCGCTGCAATACACCAATGCGTTACTGGCATTCATCTCACACAGATAAGATTGTATTGAACTATCCACACCACCAGCGTCACCAATCAATATCGAATATCCCTGAGCAACAATATTATCAACTCGCTGCTTAACTTTCTCATCGAGCTTCTTAATAGTTATAGATCCAGCAATAAACACTTTAGTCATTAGCCCTCCTACCAAGTAACAGTAGCGACAAAAATTTTGTTTATTTTATCGTAGCTATGGAGAATAGCACACGCGGCTTCAACTGACGCTCCTGTATCGTAACGATCATCAATCAAGAGAGCGTTCCATTTACCGTCGCCATTAATTTCATTTCCCAGTTCAATTTTCCCTTCCAAAGCCTTAGCTCGTTCATCTTTCGAACCTAAATCCTTTAGGGACTGACCTGTTGGTATCTTGGTAAGAATTTTCTGAAATACTGGTAACTTGGTGAGCACCCCAATTTCAAGAGCTATCTCAGTTACCGGCTGCCAGTTTCGTGCTTTGGAAGCAGGCATAGGGACGATGAGCCCGACAGTATCAAATAATGGATAGATGCTTTCAACAATTTGCGCGGCGAGAGGTTTTGCTTGGCTACGATCGTCTCGGTATTTCAACTGGAAAAGAGATTCGCCGGCCTCTGAGCGGGTGTTTTTAAATTCAGGATATCCAGATGAGCTATGGCCTAAAAACTCGCTCCGCAAAATATGCTTATCTAGTGAGTATCCCTTCGACCAGTTACCGCTGATTTCTCTAACATTAACCTTCATGGTCATGCTCCTCGCTCAGCGGATAGAACGATCATCGCTCCTGAAATCCCTGATAAGCCAAAGGATAGCAAACCGCCATCAAAGCATCGGTAAAAGGCAAGAAACTTCCACGAGCCGAGGACATGTCTAGGCGGATCGTTGCCCTAAAAATGCCCTAAACCAAACGCCAGAAACGAAAAAGCCCCTGAAATGTTCAACCATTTCAGGGGCTTAGTCGTATTCAATAATGGCGGAGAGATAGGGATTTGAACCCTAGGTACTGTCGCCAGTACAACGGATTTCGAATCCGTCCCGTTCGGCCACTCCGGCATCTCTCCAGTGGCGCGCATCATACCAGCACATTCGCCGGAAGCGAACCCCCGAGCGAAATTTTTTCCGTGCTATCAGATGCTTGCGTCGATTACAGCGGCACACCCAGACGCTGGGCGACTTCTTCGTAGGCTTCGATGACGTCACCGAGGCCTTGGCGGAAGCGGTCCTTGTCCATTTTCTTCTTGGTGTCCTTGTCCCAGAGGCGGCAGCCGTCCGGGCTGAATTCGTCGCCCAGGACGATGGAGCCGTCGCTGAACACGCCGAATTCAAGCTTGAAGTCCACCAGCAGCAGGCCGGCGTCGTCGAACAGCTTGGTCAGCACGTCGTTGACCTTGAGGGACAATTCCTTCATGCGCGCCAGTTGCTCGGCGGTGCCCCAACCGAATGCCACGACGTGGGATTCGTTGATGAACGGGTCGCCCTTGGCGTCGTCCTTCAGGAACAGCTCGAAGGTGTAGGGGTTGAGCTTCATGCCCTCTTCCACGCCCAGGCGCTTGACCAGGCTGCCGGCGGCGTAGTTACGCACGACGCATTCGACCGGGATCATGTCCAGCTTCTTGACCAGGCATTCGTTGTCGCCCAGCAGCTTGTCGAACTGGGTCGGCACGCCGGCGGCTTCGAGCTTTTGCATGATGAAGGCGTTGAACTTGTTGTTCACCATGCCCTTGCGGTCCAGCTGTTCGATGCGCTTGCCGTCGAACGCCGAGGTGTCGTTGCGAAACAGCAGGATCAAGCGGTCAGCGTCGTCGGTCTTGTAAACCGACTTGGCTTTGCCGCGGTAGAGTTCTTCACGTTTTTCCATGATGGGCTCCGCTTGCTAAGTAGTGGGCTAGGCGATATGTCGCCAGTCGAGCCCTGAATCTTGATCGGCCAGTTGCAGCCAGTCCGGGTCGCACCCGAGGGTGTCGACAAAACATTTCCGGGCCAGCTGCGGCAGGTTGTTCTTGCTGCTCAGATGGGCCAGGACCAGGTGTTGCAGGCCTTGCCAGCCCAACTCGGCCACCAGGAACGCTGCCTGGTGGTTGTTCAAATGTCCGTGTTCCCCGCCGACCCGCTGCTTGAGGAAGTACGGGTAGTAACCACGGGCCAGCATGTCGCGGCAGTGGTTGGACTCGATCATCAACGCATCGAGGTCCCGGTAACTGTCCATCACCCTGTCGCAATACGACCCCAGGTCGGTGAGCAAGCCGAAGCGCCGCTCGCCGTCACTGAACACATACTGCGTTGGCTCCCGGGCATCGTGGGCCACGCTGACCACGCTGATGTCCAGGCCACCGATGCGCAGTTGCTCGCCACCGGCCACGAAACCGGCTGGCTCGATGGGCTTGCGCAGGCCTTCCAGTGTGCCACGGCTCAGGTACACCGGCAGATTGTAGCGCCGAGACAGCAAACCCACGCCATGCACGTGGTCGGCATGTTCGTGGGTCACGAGTATCGCGCTCAGTTGCGCCGGGTGCACACCCAGGCGCAACAGGCGTTTCTCGGTTTCCCGCAGGGAGAAACCACAATCGACCAGCACATACGTGCCGGCGCTGGCGATCAGCGTGCCGTTGCCCTGGCTACCGCTGCCGAGAACGGCAAAACGCATCGGATCAGCCCAGGTTGTCCTGAATCACGCTCAACACCTTGCGGGCCACATCGGCCGGCGCCACGGTATTGATGTTTTTCTCGACGGTGACCTGGACGTTGTCGCCAACCTTGCTCAGGCGAACCTGGTAACGCTCGGCGCGGGCTTCGACTTCTTCCTTGTCCGGCTTGCTGCCGAACAGGCCACTGAAGAAGCCAGGCTTCTCGTCTTTCCTCTCGGCCTTTTCAGCCAGGTTGATGTAGTACAGGCCCAGGCTGCGGTTGATGTCTTCAACGCGCCACTCGCCCTGCTCCAGCGCACGGCCAACGCTCGACCAGGCACGGTCCAGGTCGGAGCCGACGTTGAGCACCGGGTTGCCGCTGCCGTCTTCGTTCAGGCTGACGCGGCTCGGGGTGTCGTAGTCCCGGGTCGCCAGCATCGACACCGAACCGCCCTGCTCTGCGGTACGGCTCATGCTGGCAAGCATGTCGTCCACCAGGGCAGCGTCGAGACCGGTATTGACCGAACGGTTGGTGAAGGCCACGTCGGCGGTGCTGCCGGCGGGACGCTCGGCGCTGACCACGTAGATTTCACTGGTGTTGCGCTGCACGCCCGGCTCGATGCGCACCCGCACGCGGGTTTCGCTGTCGGCCGCGACACCGGCGGCGCTCAGGCGCTTGGCCATGGCGGCGGACAGTTCATCGGAACGCTGCCAGGTGGTGGTGAACTCGCCGGTTTGCGGGCGCTGTTCGTCCAGGCGGAAACCGTTGTCCTGGAAGAACTGGATCGCCACGGGCCAGACTTCGGCCGGTGGGTGCTGGCCCATGACCCAGCTGGAATCGCCACTTTTCTGCAGGGTGTAGTCGCTGGCATCGGCCACGGCCGACAGCGGCTGTGGACGAGGAACGATGTATTCGCCCTTGACGCTGTCGTCCGCGACGTTGCGCGGGATCGGCAGCAACGGATCCAGGCGCTTGGCGACGCTGACGTCTTGCGGCAGTTGCATCGGTGCAGTCTGTTGCGCTTGCAGGTAATCACTACCACGGTCGCGGAAGTAACCCTCCGGCCCCCAGATCCATCCGCAGCCGCTGGTGCTGGAGATAATCAAGGCAAGTGCGGAAAGTCCGGCCATTCGCTTCATGCGTTGTACTTCCTCAATTAAACCAGGACGCCGGACTGGCGCAGGGCCTGCCGCAGCGGTTCGTGACAGGGGGTGCTCAGCCAGGTCAGTGGCAGGCGGATGCCATCGTGCATCAAGCCCATTTCGACCAAGGCCCACTTCACCGGAATCGGGTTGGCCTCGATGAACAGGTCCTTGTGCAACGGCATCAGTTTTTCGTTGATGGCCCGTGCGGTCTCGGCGTCGCCCTTGAGCGCGGCCTCGCACAGGTCGGCCATTTCGCGCGGCGCGACGTTGGCAGTGACGGAGATGTTGCCCTTGCCACCCAGCAGGATCAGTTCGACGGCGGTCGGATCATCACCGGACAGCACGATGAAGTCCTTGCCCACGCCATCGAGGATGGCCTTGGCGCGCTTCATGTCGCCGGTGGCTTCCTTGATGCCGATGATGTTCGGCACGGTGGACAGGCGGATCACGGTCTCGGCCTGCATGTCGCAGGAGGTGCGGCCGGGAACGTTGTAGAGGATCTGCGGGATGTCGACGGCTTCGGCAATGTGCTTGAAGTGCTGGTACAAGCCTTCCTGGGTCGGCTTGTTGTAGTACGGGACGACCAGCAGGCAGGCGTCGGCACCGGCTTCCTTGGCGTTGCGGGTCAGCTCGACGGCTTCGCGGGTCGAGTTGGCGCCCGTGCCGGCGATGACCGGAATGCGCCCGGCAACTTGCTTGACCACGGCTTTGATCACGGCGATGTGTTCTTCTACATCAAGCGTTGCCGACTCGCCGGTGGTACCGACGGCGACAATGGCATGGGTGCCGTTCTCAAGGTGGAAGTCCACGAGTTTGCTGAGGCTGTCCCAGTCAAGACGCCCGTCTGCATCCATGGGTGTGACCAGAGCCACCATACTGCCCGCAATCATGAAACCGCTCCTGCCGGAAAAAGAGAGCGTAATGGTACTGGCGCCAAGATGCTTGTACAAGCGAACTACCATTCCCCTTGGCGTTGGTTTTCGCTACCCTTCAGGCTTTGATCGGTATCGACAAGCTCATACGCCGGTTTCCAGCCTCCGTTTTCGACGCCACAAGCCCCGATCCCGGGTTTGTCCTGGTGCATTCCTGTTGTCGCGGAATGCAGCACAACCCGGGCACCAGGCTTGAGCCGTTCGTTTTCCGGGGCCGGGCGCCGTGTCGAGCGGCAAAGGTACCGACCGCTCATCGCTTTAGGAATGCTGCATGTCCACCCCCACAGTCCGCGAACAATTCCTTGTTATCAGTGCCCTCGGCGCCAACCCCATGGAGCTGACTAACGTCCTGTGCCGCGCCAGCCATGAAAATCGCTGCGCCGTCGTGACCTCACGCCTGACCCGTCATGGCGAATGCAGTGCACTTGTGCTCGAGATCTCCGGCAGCTGGGACGCCCTGGCGCGCCTGGAAGGCAGCCTGCCGGTGCTGGCCAAGAAGCATGCCTTTACCGTCAATGTGGTGCGCAGCGCCGCCCTGGAGAACCGTCCCCAGGCCCTGCCCTACGTGGCCTATGTGAGCTCGGCCTACCGTCCGGACATCATCAACGAGCTGTGCCAGTTCTTCATGGACCATCACGTCGAGTTGGAAAACCTGACCTGCGACACCTACCAGGCTCCGCAGACCGGCGGCACCATGCTCAACGCCACGTTCACCGTGACCCTGCCAGCCGGCACCCAGATCAGTTGGCTGCGCGATCAGTTCCTGGATTTCGCCGATGCGATGAACCTGGATGCCCTGATCGAACCGTGGCGCCCACAAAACCCAATGTAAGGAAGCGTTCATGGCCGTTGCCGTCGACCAGCCGGTTACCGATTTCCAAGCGCCCGCCACCAGCGGGCAGACCATCAGCCTCGCCGCCCTCAAGGGCAAGCAGGTGGTGATCTATTTTTACCCCAAGGACAGCACCCCTGGCTGCACCACCGAAGGCCAGGGTTTTCGCGATCAATATGCGCAGTTCCAAGCCGCCAACACTGAAGTGTTCGGCGTCTCCCGGGACAGCCTCAAGTCCCACGAGAACTTCAAGTGCAAACAGGAGTTCCCGTTCGAACTGATCAGCGACAAGGACGAGGCTATCTGCCAATTGTTCGACGTGATCAAGCTGAAAAAGCTCTATGGCAAGGAATACCTGGGGGTTGATCGCAGCACCTTTCTGATCGACAAGGAGGGTGTGCTGCGCCAGGAATGGCGTGGTGTGAAAGTGCCGGGACATGTGGATGCGGTGTTGGCGGCGGCTCAGGCCCTGAACAAGGCCTGATTTTTTCGCTGCCAGTATTGCCCCCTTCGCGAGCAGGCTCGCTCCCACAGGATTTCACGGAACACCGCAAATCCCCTGTGGGAGCGAGCCTGCTCGCGAAAAGGCCGGTAGTCTCACCGACTCATTCAGATTGACCGCTATAGCAAGGGTGCCACCACCGGCTCCTTACTCGGCCACGCATCCAGCACTGCCTTGAACAGCGTCGCCAGGGGAATCGCAAAGAACACCCCCCAGAACCCCCACAGCCCGCCAAACAGCAGCACCGCGCAGATGATCGCCACCGGGTGCAGGTTCACCGCCTCGGAGAACAGCAGCGGGACCAGCACGTTGCCGTCCAGGGTCTGGATGATCCCGTAGACCGCCATCAGGTAGATGAACTGATCGCTCCACCCCCACTGGAACAACGCAATCAAGGCCACCGGCACGGTTACCACCACGGTGCCGACGTAAGGCACCACCACCGAGATGCCCACCAGCAACGCCAGCAGGGCCGCGTAATTGAGCCCCATGGTCACGAAGCCGATGTAGGTCACGCCGCCGCAGATGAAGATCTCGATGACCTTTCCGCGAATGTAATTGGCGATCTGCCGGTTCATCTCCTGAGCCACGCGGGTAATCAGCGCCCGCTCGCGCGGCAGGTAGCCACGGACCCAACGCCCGATCATTTCCCGATCCTTGAGGAAGAAAAACACCAGGATCGGCACCAGCACCAGGTAGATCATGATGTTGACCAGCAGCGGCAGGCTGGACAGCGAAAACGTCAGCGCCCATTGGCCGAACTTGCCGATCTGGCCGCGCACGACTTCAATGGCTTGCAACACCTGCTCGTCGGACACCAGGTGCGGATAACGCTCGGGCAACAGCAACAGCACGGACTGCCATTTGGCAAGCATCCCCGGCAACTCGTTGAAGAGCGTCACCAACTGGTGCCAGAGCAGCGGCACGATCACGATTATGAACACCAACAACAAGCCCATGAACAGGGCGAACACCAAGCCCACCGCCACCGCACCCGGCAACCGCAAGCGCTCCAGGGTCGTGACCAAACCTTGCATCAGGTACGCCAGCACCATCCCCGCCAGCACCGGCGCCAACATGCCGCCCAGGGTGAGCACGGCGGTAAAGGCCAGGAATAGCAGCACTGCCAGGACTACAGCTTCTTCATCGGAGAAGTAGCGCTGGATCCAGTCGCGTAACACTTTGAACATTAAAAATCCTTAAGGACGCTGTCGGTGTTTTCAGGCTTTTTTCAGCCAATAACGGTAGACGCCGTTTTCGTCTTCTTCATGCAGCAGCGTATGACCGGCCAATCGGGCGAAGGTGCGAAAGTCACGTTGCGAGCCCGCATCCGTGGCGATCACCTTGAGCACACTGCCGCTGGCCAGGCGATTGAGTTCCAGCTTGGCCTTGAGCAACGGCAACGGACAGTTCAGGCCGCTGGCG
Organism: Pseudomonas sp. OA65; assembly: GCF_017498305.1. Taxonomy (NCBI): domain Bacteria; kingdom Pseudomonadati; phylum Pseudomonadota; class Gammaproteobacteria; order Pseudomonadales; family Pseudomonadaceae; genus Pseudomonas; species Pseudomonas sp. OA65. The sequence continues at coordinate 37,358 of NZ_JAGDEZ010000016.1, read as the reverse complement.
TCCAGTTCGGCATCGTGGGCTACAGCATCAATCATGGGTTCGCTCCGCGGCAGGTCGTTGAGCGGCCTAGAATATCTGGTCCCGGGCCCGGTGTCCGGCTACAGTAGGGTCTTTGTCAACGAAGGCCTCGTGCATGACATTTCTGCGCCCCACCCTGCTGACGCTCGCTTGCCTGCTTGCCTCACCGGGCTTCGCCGACGACTTGCCGTCACTTGGCGATGCCAGTTCTGCCATCGTCTCGCCGGAACAGGAGCACCAGTTGGGTCGCGCCTGGCTGGCCCTGCTGCGCAGCCAGGTTTCACAGCTCAACGATCCACAGCTCAAGGACTACGTCGAAACCAGCGTCTACAAGCTGGTGGAGACCAGCCAGGTCAACGACCGACGCCTGGAATTCATCCTGATCAACAGCCCGCAGCTAAACGCCTTCGCCGCACCGGGCGGGATCGTCGGGGTCAACGGCGGCCTGTTCCTCAACGCCCAGACCGAAGGCGAATACGCCTCGGTCATGGCCCACGAACTGGCCCACTTGTCACAGCGCCACTTTGCCCGTGGCGTCGAAGCCCAGCAACGCATGCAGGTGCCGATGATGGCCGCACTGCTGGCCGGCATCGTGATTGCCGCCGCCGGTGGCGGTGACGCCGGGATCGCCGCCATCGCCGGGACCCAGGCCGCCGCCATCCAGGAACAACGGCGCTTCTCGCGCCAGAACGAACAGGAAGCCGACCGCATTGGCATCCAGAACCTGGAAAAGGCCGGCTACGACCCGCGGTCCATGCCCACCATGTTCGAGCGCCTGATGCGCCAGTATCGGTTCGACGCCAGGCCCCCGGAATTCCTGCTGACTCACCCGGTGACCGAATCGCGGATCGCCGACACCCGCAACCGCGCCGAACAGGCCAGGCCGGGCGGCATCGAGGACAGCGTGCGCTATCAACTGATTCGCGCACGGGTCCAGCTGACCTATGAAGAAACCCCGGGCCTGGCCGCGAAGCGCTTCCGGGCACAGCTGGACGAGAACCCGAAGAACGACGTGGCACGCTATGGCCTGGCGATCGCGCAGATCAAGGGCGGCCAGTTGAACGAAGCACGGGAGAACCTCAAGCCACTGCTTGCCAAATCTCCCAACGAGATTATCTACAACCTCGCCCAGGTGGACCTGGACATCACCAGCAACAAACTGGCCGACGCTCAGTCCCGCGTTGACCGGTTGCTGAGCCAGTACCCGGGCAACTATCCGCTCAACCAGGTCCGCGTCGACCTGCTGCTCAAGCAGAACCGTCCCGCCGATGCCGAGAAGGCCCTGGAAACCTTGCTCAAGTCGCGCCCGGACGATCCGGACGTCTGGTACATGGTGGCCGAGACCCGTGGACTCTCCGGCAACATCATTGGCCTGCATCAGGCCCGCGCCGAGTACTTCGCCCTGGTGGGCGATTACCGTCAGGCCATCCAGCAACTGGACTTCGCCAAACGGCGCGCCGGCACCAACTTCCCCCTGTCGTCACGCATCGATGCGCGTCAGCGGGAACTCATGGAGCAGGAACGCATGGTCAAGGACATGATGGGCTGAGCATTGGCCAGGCAATAAAAAACCGCCTCTCTCGAGGCGGTTTTTTATGAGCCGCTAACCGGTCATTCGGCCAGCTTGAAGGTGATGAAGCTCGCACGTCCCTGGCGCAGGACCCGCATCGACACCGAACGATTCTTCGGCAGTGCCTTGGCGATGTCGGTGAACTCCTTGGCGGAACCGATGGCCTGGTTGTTCAGGTGCGTGATGATGTCGCCCGGCTGGAGACCGATCAGCGCGGCAGGACCTTCCTGCACTTCCTTGATCACCACACCGCCCTGCAGTTCCAGGGTGCGTTTCTGCTCTTCGGTCAGCTCGACCACAGCCACACCCAAGCGATTGCTGCTGCGTTCGACGCCAGATTTTGGCAGCGAATCCAGCTCCTTGCCTTCTTCAGGAATGGCGCCGACGGTCAACTCGACGTTCTTGCGCTTGCCTTCGCGGATCACTTCCAGATTAGCCTTCGCGCCAGCCTTGAGGGCGCCCACCAAGTGTGGCAGGTCAGCGGACATGACGATCGGCTGGCCATTCATGCTCAGGATCACGTCACCCACTTGCAGGCCGCCCTTGGCAGCCGGGCCACCTTCCTGGATCTGCGCCACCAGCGCACCGGCAGGTTTATCCAGCCCGAACGACTCGGCCAGGTCCTTGTTCACTTCCTGGATCACCACGCCCAACCAGCCACGGCTGACCTTGCCTTCGCTTTTCAGTTGGTTGGACACGTCCATGGCCACATCGATCGGAATGGCGAAGGACACCCCCATGAAGCCGCCCGAACGGGTATAGATCTGGGAGTTGATGCCGACCACTTCACCGGCAAGGTTGAACAGCGGGCCACCGGAGTTACCCGGGTTGATCGGCACGTCGGTCTGGATGAACGGCACGTAGTTTTCGTTCGGCAGGCTGCGACCGATGGCGCTGACAATGCCCTGGGTCACGGTGTGGTCGAAGCCGAACGGCGAACCGATGGCCACCACCCATTGGCCGGCTTTCAGGTCCTGGGATTTGCCCAGCTTGAGCACCGGCAGGTCCTTGCCTTCGATTTTCAACAGCGCCACGTCGGAACGTGGATCGGTGCCGATCAGCTTGGCCTTGAGCTCGCTACGATCGGCCAGGCGCACCAGGATTTCGTCGGCATCGGCGATCACATGGTTGTTGGTCAGGATGTAGCCATCAGGCGAAATGATGAAGCCCGAGCCCAGGGATTGCGCTTCGCGCTGGCGGCCACCGCCGGGCGAGCGCGGCTGTTGCGGCATGCCGCGCTCGAAGAACTCCCGCAGCATGGGCGGCAAGCCTTCCAGGTCCGGCATCTGCGGGTCCGATACACGGCGATCCGGCAGCTTCTGGGTGGTGCTGATGTTCACCACGGCGGGTGAAGCCTGCTCGACCAGTTGCGTGAAATCAGGCAATTCGACCGCCACGGCAGGAACGGCCTGGCCGAGCACAAGCACGGTGGCAAAAATGGAGAGATAGGTTTTCAAGCGTGGTATCGACATACGGCTCCCGTTACGACGAGCATGGTTAAGCGATATGGAGCAAGGAATACCAGGGAAAGATACGCCGGTATTTTTGTTCCGGGAACAGACAAGGCCAGAGCCGAGCGGCTCTGACCTATAGAAAAAAAGCTGAGTTTTTGCAAATGAAAATGCTGACAGGAAGTTTCGGCATTTCGATCAAGCCCTGGCATTATCAGCCTCTCGCGCAATCGAATCACCTGTGCCGCCAGCAGCCTATTGGGTCGCCGTGACGTCGGAGCGCATGGACAACGCGATCCGTTCCGCCGTACCGATAGGAATCTCACCGACTACCGTGACCATCATTTCGCCCTGGGGCGTCGTCAGTCTGCGGGAGACGGCGGCCGTCGGGCCGAGCTGAGTCCGGGTATCGGTGGCATTGGCACCGTTCAACGGTTCGAGGAACACCGAGAAGCGCGCCAGACCGTCGTCATACATCAGGCTGCTGACTTGGACTTGGGTATCCGGGTCCTTGCGTGCAGCACTGCTGGTCAGCTCGAAGCCGGGCGGCAGCCAGTCCGAGTGCCAGGCGGTTTTCGCCGCGACGGCCTTGCCAGGATCCTGCGCGACAGCCTTGCAATCGGCGCTGGCCTGCAGGTCACCGTCGGTGGGCGCCGCGACGTTCAAGCGGGTGAACTGGAAGCGTTCGAGCAACTGGCCCTTGTCATTGAGCAGCAGGGACTTGAGCGGCAAGCCGGTCTCTTTGTCCAGGTGCAGCTCGAAGCCATAGCGATGCTGGTCCTTGGGCGTCAATGCCACGATGACCGCTTTACGCCCGGCCACACGCGACTTGCCAATGACGGCAAGGTCATACCAATTCTTGAGTTTTTGCGGATCGAGCGTACGTGAAGTGCCTTCCGGCGTACTGCCCAGCCCCGCGATCAAGGAGCCGCTGACGCATTGAGTATGCCCATCAATGCGCAGGACTTCCTGTGCCGAGCCGTCGAGCTGGAGTAACCGCTCGCGGACTTTGCCATCCTGGACGCGATGCCAGATGTTATGGGTAGAAAAACTACCGTTGCGCTCGTAAACGAAAGTGCCCTGGAAGCTCTGCTGTTGCTCGGCTTGACTCAGGCGGTTCAACCAGTCCTGAGCTTCATCGGCATGGGCTGGAATCGCACACCAGCCACCAAGCAGAAGCGTGAATAGAGGTATGGCGCGCAATGGCTTTCCTTATTAACGGTTTTCCAGGCTGGCGGCACGGGCGTAAGGCAGCGCGCTTTCGGTACCTTTCAGGGCAGCTTGTTGGGCATGCTGACGCAGGTAGTTGGGCAGGCGCTGATCATGCCAGCCAGGCTGGCCTTGCAGAACACCGTTGACCATCGGGCCTGCGGTTTCCGAACCTTCGCTGTAACCGGCCAATACCGCTGGGCCCTTGACCTGTGGAGCTGCCAAGCCAGGCTGGTTGGACTGCTGCGCCATTTGCACGCCGGCAATCTCATCCTGGTTGTACAGACGTACACCCGCCAGTACAGCGACGGTGACCGAGGCGGCTACCGCCAGGCGACCCAAGCTGCGCCATGGTCCGCGGGAAGCTTTTGCCGGTACGGCTTCGTCAGCCAATGCAGCAGAAACGGCGGCAGCGATGTCCAGGCGTGGAAGCAACAAATCCTTGTGCATCACAGCCCGGGCGATCTGGTAACGAGCCCAGGTCTCACGTGTTTCAACATCGTCGAAGGCATTCAATACCCGACGTAATTCAAGTTCGTCCGCTTCGTTGTCCATAACTGCGGACAGCGATTCCTGCAGGGCTTCACGACTCATGGCGTTCCTCTCTTGGCTGTCGCCGCTGTCTCTAGTTTTCCTGCAACAACGGTTGCAGGGCTTTATCAATGGCCTCCCGAGCGCGGAAAATCCGGGAGCGCACGGTGCCCACAGGACATTGCATGACGCTCGCAATGTCTTCGTAACTCAGACCGTCGAACTCACGTAAAGTTAAAGCCGTACGCAAATCTTCAGGCAGTTGCTGGATGGTTCGATGGACGGTGCCTTCAATCTCATCCCGCAGCAACGCACGTTCCGGTGATTCGAGATCCTTGAGGCCATGATCGCCATCGTAGAACTCGGCATCTTCAGAACTTACATCGCTATCCGGCGGCCGGCGGCCGCGTGAAACCAGATAGTTTTTCGCCGTGTTGATGGCGATGCGGTAAAGCCACGTGTAAAACGCGCTGTCCCCGCGAAAATTACCAAGTGCGCGGTAGGCCTTGATGAAGGCTTCCTGAGCGACATCCTGCGCTTCATGGGTGTCGTGCACGAAACGCACGATCAACCCGAGAATTTTGTGCTGGTATTTCAGCACTAGCAGATCGAAAGCTCGCTTGTCGCCGCGTTGGACGCGCTCGACCAGCTGCTGATCCTCTTCCTGGGTTAGCATGAACACTCCTCGATAAGCTCGAAGGAGGCTTGCATTACTAATTGACCGGGCTTGCAAACATAGACTCGGGCTTTTCGCAAAAGTTCTCCCCCTTCCAAGCAAGTTTCCGACGCGCTCTGATCTCGGCACGCACGAAAAACGCAGCAGGAGATTCCCCGGCTGCGCGAATAATCTGTCGCCGGGCCTATTGGCAGGGATTCCAATCGAAATCCTGCATCAACCCGACGCTGCTCCCTTTTGCAGACAACCGTCTATTGAACGTAGGCGCCTGGCAAAAGTTCCCGCTATTTCCAGCGTCGCAAATAGAATAATGGACGACCATGACGTGATAAACAGCGTTCTGTCTTCGAAACAGACGCCTTTGTCGACTCAGCGCCAACCGGCTGGTCCGACGAAGCGTGCCGCTTTTCTGTCACACTGGTTTCACATTGCCATGAATGCCCGGCTATTGTGCCGATCCCCCCCTCTATATACTAGTGGGCTGCGTGGCTGCCCGACCCGTTGAAGCGGTGTCTGGCGCCAACCCCGACCCGGGTCGCCTTGAGCGGAAACCATTCGAATGAGCCAACAGTTCCAACATGATGTTCTGGTAATCGGCAGCGGTGCCGCCGGATTGAGCCTGGCCCTGACCTTGCCTGCGCATTTGCGCATCGCCGTCCTGAGCAAGGGCGACCTGGCCAACGGTTCGACCTTCTGGGCCCAGGGCGGCGTCGCCGCCGTGCTGGACGATACCGACACCATTGAATCCCACGTCGACGACACCCTCAACGCTGGCGGCGGCCTTTGCGATCCGCAAGCGGTGCGCTTCACGGTCGAGCACAGCCGGGAAGCCATCCAGTGGCTGATCGACCAAGGCGTGCCGTTTACCCGTGACGAACAATCGGGCACCGAAGACGGCGGTTTCGAGTTCCACCTGACCCGCGAAGGCGGCCACAGCCATCGGCGCATCATTCACGCAGCCGACGCCACCGGCGCGGCGATCTTCAAGACCCTCCTCGCCCAGGCGCGACAACGGCCGAACATCGAATTGCTGGAACAGCGCGTCGCGGTCGACCTGATCACCGAAAAACGCCTGGGCCTGGACGGTGATCGCTGCCTCGGCGCCTACGTGCTCAATCGCGGCACCGGTGAAGTCGACACCTACGGCGCGCGCTTCGTCATCCTGGCGTCCGGTGGCGCCGCAAAGGTCTACCTTTATACCAGCAACCCCGACGGCGCCTGCGGCGACGGCATCGCCATGGCCTGGCGCTCGGGGTGCCGGGTGGCGAACCTGGAGTTCAACCAGTTTCACCCCACCTGCCTCTACCACCCGCAGGCCAAGAGCTTCCTGGTGACCGAGGCCCTGCGTGGCGAAGGAGCTCATTTGAAGCTCCCCAACGGCGAACGCTTCATGCAACGCTTCGACCCGCGCGCCGAACTGGCACCACGGGACATCGTCGCCCGGGCCATCGACCATGAAATGAAGCGCCTGGGTATCGATTGCGTCTACCTGGACATCAGCCACAAGCCCGAAGCGTTCATCAAGAGCCACTTCCCGACGGTGTACGAGCGCTGCCTGGAATTCTCCATCGACATCACCAAGCAACCGATCCCGGTGGTGCCGGCAGCGCATTACACCTGCGGTGGCGTGATGGTCGATCAACGCGGCCGCACCGACGTGCCGGGCCTCTACGCCATTGGCGAAACCAGCTTCACCGGCCTGCACGGCGCCAACCGCATGGCCAGCAACTCGCTGCTGGAATGTTTCGTCTACGCCCGATCGGCGGCGGCAGACATCCTTGAGCAATTGCCACAGATCGCCATTCCGGCCGCCCTGCCCTCGTGGGACGCCAGCCAGGTCACCGACTCGGACGAAGACGTGATCATCGCCCACAACTGGGACGAGCTGCGGCGCTTCATGTGGGACTACGTCGGCATCGTGCGCACCAACAAGCGCCTGCAACGGGCACAGCACCGGGTGCGCTTGCTGCTGGATGAGATCGACGAGTTCTACAGCAACTACAAAGTCAGCCGCGACCTGATCGAGTTGCGCAACCTGGCCCAGGTGGCCGAACTGATGATTCGCTCGGCCATGGAGCGCAAGGAAAGCCGGGGGCTGCATTACACCCTCGACTACCCGAACCTGCTGCCCGAGGCGCTGGACACTATCCTGGTGCCGCCCACCTACGCCGACTGAACCTGAGCTGCACCCGCAGGCGCCGATGGACATCCGGCGCCAGCGCGTCGCGGGGCACGCACAGCGAGCGAACCCGCCGCTCGCCCTGCAGGCGAAAGCGCAGCACGATGATCATTGGCAGCGCCAGGCTATCGGGACGCAATTGCACAGCCCGCCAGCCGTCGGCCCGGTTCCAGAGCTGCCAGCTAGCGGCGTTACGACGCAACCCGCAAAAAGCCCGGCGCTGGGTCAGCAATAAATGTCGAGGGATCACCCAGGCGCCATGGGCCAGGCACACTACGCCGCCAAGCGCTGCGCACCAGGACGGCACGGACAACAGGAACAACGAACCCAGGGCGAACGCCTGGGCAAGCAGATAGGCCGCCAGCAACTGCCCGGAGGCCTGCCAGCGGCATTCAAAGCGATTACTTGGGCTGAACACGGTCCAGGATCATCCGGACCATGCGCTGCAACTCAGGGTCTTCGGATTCGCTGCGTTCCATGAACCAGCCGAACATGTCCTGATCCTCGCATTCGAGCAAGCGGACGTAGCACGCACGGTCCACTTCATTGAGATGGGGATAAACCTCTTTCACGAATGGCACCAGCAGTACGTCCAGCTCAAGCATGCCGCGGCGGCTGTGCCAATAGAGGCGATTCAGTTCAACGTCTTCGACCATGGAGCGCTCCTCAAATAGAGCGCAAGTATACAGCCCCCACCGCAGCGGAACAGACAGCTTTGGTCGGGCGCCATCGATCCTTTGTGAACTACCCATTTCAAGGGCGTCCCCTTATGATGTCTACCAGACTTTTTACCCTGCGATGACCCATGGCTGATTTCGCTTTTTTCTGCACCCTGTCCCACGAAGGCGTCCTCGCGGTCCGCGGCGTGGATGCCAGCAAATTCCTGCAAGGCCAATTGACCTGCAACCTCGACTACCTGAGCGACAACCGGGCCAGCCTCGGCGCCCGCTGCACCCAGAAAGGCCGGATGCAATCGAGTTTCCGCATCCTGCTCGAAGGCGACGGCGTGTTGATGGCCATGGCCACCGAACTGCTCGAACCGCAACTGGCGGACCTGAAAAAATATGCCGTGTTTTCCAAATCCAAGCTCACCAACGAAAGCGCCGCCTGGGTTCGCTTCGGCCTGGAAAACGCCGACACGACCCTGGCCGGCCTGGGCCTGGAACTGCCGAGCGACACCGACAGCGTGGCGCGCCATGAAGCCTTGATCGCGATCCGTGTTTCGCCGGGCCGCGCCGAATTGTGGGTCCCCGCCGAACAGGCCCAGACACTGCGCACCCGCCTGGGCGCCGAACTGGCCGAGGCGGACCTGAACCCGTGGCTATTGGGCCAGATCCGTGCCGGGATCGGCCAGGTCATGCCGGCCACCCGCGAATTGTTCATTCCACAGATGCTCAACCTGCAAGCCGTCGGCGGCGTCAGTTTCAAGAAAGGCTGCTACACCGGCCAGGAAATCGTCGCCCGCATGCAATACCTGGGCAAGCTCAAGCGGCGCCTGTATCGCCTGCAACTGGACGCCAGCGAACTGCCGGAACCCGGCACGGCGCTGTTCTCCCCCACGCATGGCAGTTCCATCGGCGAAGTGGTGATTGCCGCCCGCGGCGAGGGAAACATTGAACTGCTGGCGGTATTGCAAGCCGAAGCAGCAGAAGACGACAATCTGCACCTCGGTACCCTGGAAGGCCCGCGCCTTCATTTGTTGGACCTGCCTTACGAACTGGACCGCGACCGCGAAATCCAGCGCTGATCGCAGCATTTGCCGCAATACCCTAGAGAACCTAAATGAGCGATTTGGCGGATAAGGTCCAACGGGATTTGGTACAGGCCATCGATAACGATGACCTGGTTCTGCCAACATTACCGGAAGTGGCCATGCAGATTCGCCGGGCCGCCGAAGACCCGGAAATCAGCGTCAGTAACCTGAGCAAAGTAATCGGTCGCGATACGGCCCTCTCGGCACGCCTGATAAAAGTGGTCAACAGCCCGCTGTTGCGCGCCACCCAGGAAGTCACTGACCTGCACACAGCCATCACTCGACTGGGCGTCAACTACAGCAGCAACCTGGCCATCGGCCTGGTAATGGAGCAGATTTTCCATGCCCGCTCCGAGGTGGTGGAACTGAAGATGCGCGAAGTCTGGCGCAAGAGCCTGGAGATCGCCGGCGTCAGCTATGCGCTGTGTCGCGGCTACACCCAACTCAAGCCCGACCAGGCCGCATTGGGCGGGCTGGTGCATCAGATCGGCGTGCTACCGATCCTCACGTATGCACAAGACAATAATGAATTGCTGTCGGACCCGGTCAGCCTCAACCACGTCATCGAGACGATTCACCCGGTGCTGGGGGACAAGTTGCTCAGTGTCTGGGAATTTCCGGAGCGGTTGGTGAAGCTGCCAGGGCTGTACCTGGATTTCAGCCGGGACTCCAAGCAAATCGATTATGTCGATCTGGTGCAGGTCGCTGCGCTGTACTGCTACAAGGACACCGACCACCCGCTGTCCAGGATCGACGTGTTCGGCGTCCCGGCCTTCAAGAAACTGGGCATCGACCCGGAAAACAAGGCCCGCTGCGCGGATATCGAAGAAGCGCGGTCGATGTTCTACTAGGAACATCTGAAACCATGAAGACCTCTCTGGCCATGCCTCTCTTTTGTGGTCAGGAACGCTTTTGTGGCGAGGGAGCTTGCTCCCGCTCGGTCGCGTAGCGGCCGCAAAAGTTAGGGCTGCTTCGCAACCCAGCGGGAGCAAGCTCCCTCGCCACAGGGTTTTGCATCGTCAGGTTTATCCGGGGATAAAACTCACCCGCACCTTCAACCCGCGCTCCAGCCCATCGTGCAAGGTGATCTGCGCCAGATGCGCGCGGCAGATTTCGCCGACGATCGCCAACCCAAGCCCCGAACCGGCCACTTGCTGGTTGCGTCGATAGAACCGCTCGAACACCCGGTCCCGCTCATGCAACGGAATGCCGGGGCCATCGTCCTCGACTTCCAGCACCGCCGGCGCTGCCACCCGCAGGATCACGTTGCCGCCCGACGGAGTGTGCGCCAGGGCGTTGTCCACGAGATTGCTCAACAGCTCGTTCAACAAGGTCGGCTCGCCCCGCAGCCATACCGGTTCGTCGGCCTCCAGGGCCAGCGCCACGCCTCGGGCATGGGCCAACGGGGCCATGGCCATGCCCAATTCGCGGGCCAACTGGCTGAGATCGAGCAACTGCGCGCCGCCTTCGGCAATGGCCCGGGCGCCATTTTCCACCCGGGCCAGGGACAGCAACTGATTGGCCAGGTGGGTCAATCGGTCGGTGCCCTGGGCCGTGGTTTCCAGGGTTTCACGCCAGGTCGCCGGTTCGCTGGCGCGCAAGCCCAGCTCAAGACGCGCCTTGAGCGCGGCCAAGGGCGTGCGCAGCTCATGGGCGGCATCGGCGATGAACTGCGCTTGACGTTCGAACTGCCCGCGCAGGCGCTCGGTGAAATGATTGAGGGCCCGCACAAGCGGCCATAACTCGTGTTGCACCTCCACCAGGGGCAACGGCCGCAGATCGTCCGGCTGACGCTCCTCCACCGCCGTGCGCAAGCGCTCTAGCGGACGCAGCGCCGCGCTGACCGCAAACCACACCAACAGCAGCGCACCCACGGCCAGCATGCCCAGGCGCAACAATGTGTCAGCCATCAGCCCGCGGGCCATGCTGACCCGCGCCTCTTCGGTCTCCGCCACGCGAATTTCCGCCATGCCGTTCATGTTCGGCTCGCTCACGGCCTTGAGCAGGCTCACCACCCGCACGCTCTGCCCTTGGTACTGGGCATTATAGAAGCGCGCCAGGGCCGGGTAATCGTCCGTGCGTGGCGTCCCGGGCGGTGGGCCGGGGAGGTTTTCGTAGCCGGAAATCAGCTTCTTGTCGATGTCATTGACCTGGTAATAAATGCGCCCGGCGCTGTCATAGGCGAAGGTGTCCAGGGCCACGTAGGGCACATCCGCGCTGAGGCTGCCGTCGCGCTGGGACAGGCCAGCCGCGATGGTCCGCGCCGAGGCCAACAGGGTCCGATCATAGGCGGTGTCCGCCGCTTCGCGACCGTTCCAGTAGGCGCTCAAGCCGCTGGCGAGCATCAGCACCACCAGCAGCAATGCCAGGTTCCTGAGCAGCCGCCAGCGCAGGCTGTCGGGCTTATGCATTGCGGTTTTCCAGCAGGTAGCCCAAGCCGCGGAACGTCACGATCGCCACCGCATGGCCGTCGAGTTTCTTGCGCAGGCGATGAACGTAGATTTCGATGGCGTCGGGGCTGGCCTCTTCGTCCAGGCCGAACACCTGGGCCGCCAGTTGCTCCTTGCTCATCACCCGTCCCGGCCGGGCAATCAACGCTTCCAGCACGGCTTGCTCGCGGGAGGTCAGGGTCAGCAATTCGTCGTCGAGGGTAAAACGGCGGGTGTCCAGGTCGTAGACCAGCCCGCCGCAGCGCTGCTGGCGTTCGCCGCCCAGTACACTGCGGCGCAACAGCGCCTTGACCCGGGCCTCCAGCTCAGTGAGTTCGAATGGCTTGGCCAGGTAATCGTCGGCCCCCAGGTTAAGGCCATGGACGCGGTCCTTGACGTCGCTGCGGGCGGTCAGCATCAGCACCGGCAAGGTCTTGCCGCGGGCCCGCAGGCGCGCCAGCACCTCGAAACCGTCCATGCGCGGCAGCCCGACATCGAGGACCGCCACGGCGTATTCCTCGCTGCTCAAGGCCAGGTCGGCCGCTACGCCATCATGCAACACGTCCACAGTCAAACCGGTGCTCTTGAGCGCCTGGGCAACGCTTTCGGCGAGCTGCAGATGGTCTTCGACGAGCAGGACACGCATGGATTATTCCTCGATTCAGGGATGGCCGGCGCCATTCTTTGGCGCGGAGTTTACAGCCGCATCCGCCACTGTGAAGCCAAAAAACACGCTGAAAGCTTTTGAAAGGTTAGCGAAAGGTTCGGTCGTTAGAGTCTTGAAACGGACAGTTACGACTGCCGGTCGCGAAACAGATCGCGAACGAAAAACGCCACGAAGCGTTTTCGCCGAATAAAAACAATAAGCGGAGTCTTCACCATGCTGTCCATGCAGCCCCAGGCCTTCAGGCCCGCCCCTCTCTCCCGTCCCAAGCAGACTACCCTTGCCTGTACCGCCGCCTGCGCCGATTTGCATCGACGACAAGGTGCGTGGGCGCAACGTGACCTGCCGCGTCTTTGAAACGCTGCGCAGTCGCGCTACAGCTTCAAGCTTGCAATGCCCCCTTTACAACACACAACAACAACTCCTGTGGAGACAACAATGAACCTATCACTGCGTAAAGTAGCCCTGGCCGCCGGATGCCTGATGTTCGCCGGACAATTGCTCGCCGCTGATCCATCCAAAGAACCCAAGCGCCCCGAATGCATCGCCCCGGCAGCACCGGGCGGCGGTTTCGACCTGACGTGCAAGCTGGTGCAAAGTGCACTGGTCAATCAGAAGTTGCTGAGCAAACCCATGCGGGTGACCTACATGCCCGGCGGTGTCGGGGCGGTGGCGTACAACGCAGTGGTCGCCCAGCGTCCGGCCGACGCCGGTACGCTGGTGGCCTGGTCCAGCGGTTCGCTGTTGAACCTGGCGCAAGGCAAGTTCGGTCGTTTCGATGAAAGTGCCGTGCGCTGGCTGGCTGCCGTCGGCACCAGCTATGGCGCCATCGCCGTGAAAAGCGACTCGCCCTACAAGAACCTCGATGACCTGGTCCAGGCCCTGAAGAAAGACCCGGGCTCGGTGGTGATCGGTTCCGGCGGAACCGTCGGCAGCCAAGACTGGATGCAAACCGCCCTGATCGCCAAGGCTGCCGGCATCGACCCGCGCAAACTGCGCTATGTGGCACTCGAAGGCGGTGGTGAAATCGCCACGGCCCTGCTCGGTGGCCATATCCAGGTGGGCAGTACCGACATCTCCGACTCCATGCCGCACATCCAGAGCGGTGACATGCGTCTGTTGGCGGTGTTCTCCGATAAACGCCTGGACGAGCCGGAAATGAAAGACATTCCGACCGCCCGTGAACAAGGCTACGACATTCTCTGGCCGGTGGTCCGCGGCTTCTATCTCGGGCCAAAGGTCAGCGATGAAGACTACGCCTGGTGGAAAGACACCTTCGACAAGCTGCTGGCTTCCGAAGAGTTCGCCAAGTTGCGTGACCAGCGCGAGTTGTTCCCGTTTGCCATGACCGGCCCGGAACTGGACACCTATGTGAAGAAGCAAGTGGCTGATTACAAGACGCTGGCCAAAGAGTTCGGCCTGATCCAGTAACCGTCTCTGTTCTCGCGGCGGCGCCGGTACTGTCGGCGCCGCCCAGGAGTTAGTCATGCTCACCATCCAACGAATTTTTGCTGCAGTGCTGTTGCTGGTCTGTATCGGCCTGGCGCTGATGGCCTGGCCCTATCAGGCCGCATTTTCCTACGAACCGGTCGGCCCGCGGGCCTTTCCCCTGCTGATCCTCGGGCTGATGGGGCTGGCGCTGCTGTACATGCTGTTTCGGCCCACGCCCGTCGTGCACAGCGACGACGACCCGCATCTGGACCGCGAGACCCTGCAGAAGATCGGCATCTGCGTGGCGCTGCTGCTGGTCTTCGCCGGCACCTTCGAACCCCTGGGCTTCATCGTCGCCAGCATCCTGATCGGGGTGCCGATGGCGCGCCTGTATGGCGGTCGCTGGCTACCGAGCGTGGTGATCATCAGCCTGATGGCCATCGGTCTTTATCTGTTGTTCGACAAGCTGATGGACGTGCCGCTGCCCCTGGGCCTGCTCGACGTCCTGGAGAATTGATATGGATACCCTGAATTATCTCGGCCAGGGTTTTGGCGTTGCACTGACTCCCTACAACCTCGTCACGGCACTGACCGGCACCTTGATCGGCACCGTGGTCGGCCTGCTGCCGGGCCTGGGTCCGATCAATGGCGTGGCGTTGCTGATCCCGATTGCCTTCGCACTGGGGCTGCCGCCGGAATCGGCGCTGATCCTGCTGGCGGCGGTGTACCTGGGGTGCGAATACGGCGGACGCATCAGCTCGATCCTGCTCAACATCCCCGGTGAAGCTTCCACCGTGATGACCACCCTCGACGGCTACCCGATGGCTCGCCAAGGCCTGGCCGGGGTGGCGTTGTCGCTGTCGGCGTGGAGCTCGTTCATCGGCGCGTTCATCGCCACCTGCGGCATGGTGTTGTTCGCACCGCTGCTGGCCAAATGGGCGATTGCGTTCGGACCGGCGGAATACTTCGTCCTGATGGTGTTCGCCATTGTCTGCCTCGGCGGCATGGCCGGCGACCGACCGCTCAAGACCTTCATCGCGGCGCTGATCGGCCTGTTCCTGTCCAGTGTCGGGATCGATGCCAACAGCGGCGTCTACCGCTTCACCGGTGACAACATCCACCTGACCGACGGGATTCAGTTCGTCGTGCTGGTGTTGGGCTTGTTCTCCATCAGTGAAATCCTGTTGCTGCTGGAGAAAACCCATCGCGGCCAGGAAGCGGTAAAAGCCACCGGTCGGATGATGTTCAACTTCAAGGAAGCGGCGTCGGTGTTCTGGGTGAACATCCGCTGCGGCGTGCTCGGTTTCATCATGGGCGTATTGCCTGGTGCGGGCGCGACCCTGGCCAGTGCCGTGGCCTACATGACTGAAAAGCGCATGGCCGGTGCCAGTGGCACGTTCGGCCAGGGCGACAAGCGCGGCCTCGCCGCCCCGGAAACCGCCATCGGCGGCGCAGCCTGTGGTGCGCTCGTGCCGATGCTGACCCTCGGCGTTCCCGGCTCGGGCACCACGGCGGTGATGATCGGCGCGCTGTCGCTGTACAACATCACCCCCGGTCCCCTGCTGTTCCAGCAGCAGCCGGACATCGTCTGGGGCCTGATCGCCTCGTTGTTCGTCGCCAACATCATGCTGGTGATCCTCAACATCCCGATGATCCGCGTCTTCACCCGGATCCTGGCGGTGCCGAACTGGGCACTGGTGCCGGTTATCGCGATCATCACCGGGATTGGCGTCTACGCAGTGCATGCCACCACGTTCGACCTGTTCCTGATGATCGGCATCGGCATCTTCGGCTACATCCTGCGCAAGTTGGATTTCCCACTGTCGCCGGTCCTGCTGGGCTTCATCCTCGGCGGGCTGATGGAGCAGAACCTGCGGCGTGCGCTGTCAATTTCCAACGGTGCGCTGGAGATCCTCTGGTCGAGCCCGATCACCTTCGGCTGCTGGATCCTGACGGCGATCATGTTGTTCCTGCCGCTGCTGCGCATCTGGCGTCGTCGCAGTGCCCAGCGCCGTGCCCTGGCCAATGTCTGAGGCAACAACCTTCAGACAATGGTGGGGAACACCGCTGGTCGGTCTGGCCGGCGGTTACCTGGCCAGCCTGATTGGCTGGCCTTTGCCCTGGATGGTCGGCTCGCTGTTGGCGATCATCCTGGTGCGCTGTCTCACGCCGTGGCAATTGATGGAAATCCCCGGCGGCCGCAAATGCGGCCAATGGGTGGTGGGCATCGGTATCGGCCTGCACTTTACGCCGGTGGTGATGGAGCAAGTCCTGAGCCACTTCGGCCTGATCTTCTTCGGCGCGCTGATCACCAGCGTGTCCAGCGTGGTGAGTGTCTGGCTGATGCGTCGCACCGGCGAGGACCGTGCCACCGCGTTCTTTTCGAGCATGCCCGGCGGTTCCGGCGAAATGGTCAACCTCGGCGCCCGCAACGGCGCGGACCTCAGCCGCGTTGCAGCGGGCCAGAGCCTGCGGGTGCTGGTGGTGGTGCTGTGCGTGCCGGCGGCGTTCAAGTACCTGTTGGGTGAAGGTACGCCGATGCAACACGCCACGACGGTGGACTGGCTGTGGCTGGCGATCCTGTTCCCGGCGGGCGCCCTGCTCGCCTGGGTCTGGGAGCGCTTGCGCCAACCCAATCCCTGGTTGTTCGGGCCGTTGCTGGTGAGCGCAGCGGTGAGTGTCGGTTGGGACCTGCACATTGGCCTGCCCAACGGCGCCAGCCAGCTTGGCCAGTGGCTGATCGGCAGCGGGTTGGGTTGTCATTTCAACCGGCAGTTCTTTCGTCGGGCGCCATCGTTCATGGGGCGCACCTTGGTTGGCACGGTGTTGACGATGCTGATCGCCACACTTGCGGCCCTTGGCTTGAGTACCTTGACCCACCTGGATCTGCGTTCGTTGACCCTGGGCATGATGCCCGGCGGCATCGCGGAAATGAGCCTGACGGCGGAGACGCTGCAACTGTCGGTGCCGTTGGTCACGGCGTTGCAGGTGATGCGGTTGTTGTTCGTGCTGTTTCTGGCGGAGCCGTTGTTCAGGTATTGGATGAACAGGCCGGGTTCGGACTTGTAGACCGAGTTGTCTTCATCGCGAGCAGGCTCGCTCCCACAGGGGCTTTGCGGCGTACAAAAATCCGGTGTCCACTGAAGATCAATGTGGGAGCGAGCCTGCTCGCGATGGGGCCCGCTTGACTAGCGCATCAAACCGGCGGTAACCGCCATTCGATCGGCTGCTCGCCATGCTGCTGAAGAAACTTGTTGGTCCGGCTGAAATGGCCGCAGCCGATGAAGCCTCGGTGGGCCGACAGCGGTGATGGGTGGACCGAGGTCAACACCAAATGCTTGGTCGCATCGATCAGCTTCTGCTTGCTCTGGGCATGGGCGCCCCACAGCAGGAACACCAGGTTCGGCTGGTGTTCGCTGACCACTTCGATGACCCGGTCGGTAAAGTGCTGCCAACCTTTCTTGGCGTGGGCGTTGGCATTGGCGCGCTCCACGGTGAGGGTCGTGTTGAGCAGCAACACGCCCTGGTCGGCCCAGCTTTGCAGATAACCGTGATTCGGGATGTCGATGTTCAGGTCGCGCTTCAACTCCTTGTAGATGTTCACCAGCGACGGCGGCGTCGGCACGCCCGGTTGCACCGAGAAGCACAAACCATGGGCCTGGCCTGGGCCGTGGTACGGATCCTGGCCGAGAATCACCACCTTGACCTTGTCCAGCGGCGTGGAATTGAGGGCGTTGAAAATCAACGGTGCCGGTGGATAAATTTCCTTGCCGGCGGCGTATTCACTGCGCAAAAACTCACGCAACTCCGCCATGTAGGGCTGGTCGAACTCGGCACGCAGTGCCTGCTTCCAGCTCGGTTCGAGTTTGATACGGTCGTCAGCGGTCATGGTTGCATCCGGTAAAAACAATGGGCGCACCCTAGGAAAGCCTACAGGGCTTGTCAATTGATCCGACGTAGAACCGGCACTTTCCCACGCAGCGGTCATACTGAACATTCAAATTTCCGATCGAGGTCCCGATGAATCTGCACTTCGAAGAACTCACCGGCATCGACGGTGCCCGTATCGGCATCGCCACGCTGGATGCCGAAAAATCCCTGAACGCCCTGTCCCTGCCCATGATCAACGCCTTGCGTGATCGCCTAGATGCCTGGGCCCGAGAGCCGCAAGTCGTGTGTGTGCTGTTGCGTGGCAATGGCGCCAAGGCCTTCTGTGCCGGCGGCGAAGTGCGCAGCCTGGTGGAGGCCTGCCGCGCGCATCCCGGCGAAGTACCGCCGCTGGCAGCACAATTCTTCGCGGCGGAATACCGCTTGGACTTCAACCTGCACACCTACCCCAAGCCCCTGCTGTGCTGGGGCCACGGCTATGTACTGGGTGGCGGCATGGGGCTGCTGCAAGGCGCCAGTACCCGCATCGTCACACCCAGCAGCCGCCTGGCGATGCCGGAAATCAGCATCGGCCTCTACCCGGATGTCGGCGCCAGTTGGTTCTTGTCGCGCCTACCCGGCAAGCTCGGGCTGTTTCTCGGCCTGACCGGCGCCCACATGAACGCCCGGGACGCCATTGACCTGGGCCTGGCCGACCGCTTCTTGCTGGATGAACAACAGGACGATCTGATCGAGGGCCTGCTGCAACTCAACTGGCAGGAGCAGACCGAGATGCAGCTCAACAGTTTGCTCAAGGCTTTGCAGCAGGAAGCCATCACCCAACTGCCCGAAGCCCAATGGCTGCCGCGGCGGTCGAAAATCGATGAGTGGTTGGATGTCAGCGATGTGAGCTGCGCCTGGAAAGCCCTCAGCCTGTTGGTGGATCATCCTGATTCACTGATCGCGCGGGCCGCCAAGACCATGACCGAAGGCTCGCCGCTGACCGCTCATCTGGTTTGGGAGCAAATCGCCCGGGCCCGGCATTTGTCCTTGGCCGGTGTGTTCCGGATGGAATACACCTTGAGCCTCAACTGCTGCCGCCATCCGGAATTCAGCGAAGGCGTGCGTGCGCGATTGATCGACAAGGACCACAAACCGCGCTGGCACTGGCCGGACATCAACCATGTGCCCGAAGCCGCGGTCCAGGCGCACTTTCACAAAGCGTGGGAAGGGCGGCATCCGTTGGCGGATTTGTCCAACGAATAGAGCCTAGGCGACACTTTTTCGCAATGATATCTGTGGGAGCAAAGCTTGCTCGCGATAGCGGTATGTCAGTCACAGAGAGGCTGACTGGTCCTATGTCATCGCGAGCGAGCTTTGCTCCCACAAGCGTTATCCCAACAAAAGTTATCCGACAGGTTTTATGGCAGGCACAAAAAAGCGGCGCTTCATGCGCCGCTTTTTGCTGCCAGTCCATTACCGATGATTGCCCCGTCCATCATGACCCCGTCCCCGATGATCATGCCCACGGTCACGTCCGCCCCGGCCACGACGGTCGTCGTTCCAGCCGCCCCGATCACGGCCGTCCCAGCCGCCCCGGTGAGGGTAAGGCCGGTACGCCGCTCGCGGTGGCGAGTAATGGCGTGGGCCATGTTGGTAGTAACGCGGTGCCGAGTAATAGCGCGGCGCCGGTTGGTAATACCGCGGAGCGTAATAGCCGCGCGGTGCCGAATAATAACTCCCGCCACCGCTGTAATAGACCGGCGCCGGTGAGGTGTAGACCTCGGAACGGTAATAGCTCGAGTCTCCGTCGTAATAAGGCACGCAGGCCGAAAGAGTTAGACCAAGAAACGCAATGAGCAGCAGTCGTCGATACATGGCGGCCTCCTGGACCGCGAATGGGCCACATCAGCGACGCTGATGGGCGGCAGTCAACGTTGTGTGACTGACACCTACTCAGACAGCAGAATCGTAATCTGGTGCGTCTGTGCAATAAGTTGAAACATGTAGCGCTTTGCCCAGTTTCGGCCACCCTTTTGAATGCCCCCACAAACGTGGCAAATCCGACTGTCTTTTCCCACAAGGCCACTAAACTGATTTCATTGGGTCTGCGCCAAGGGAATCGCCATGTCGCTCCGTTCGCCGTTGTATTCCCAGCGCAAGCCGCTCCTGGCCGTGGTGGCGCTGCTCGGTTCTGGTTTCCTGATCATCACGTTGCTGGGCTATTACGCGGCCCATGTCTCGGAGCGTGACCACATTCTCAAGACGCTGTTCGTGAACCTGCTAATCGGCGTGCTCGTAACACTGGCGGTCCTGGCCATCCTTTATAGGTTGATCAACAGCTATCAGCAGCGCATCGACGCCCAATCCACCCTCGATGGCCTTACCGAACTGCCGAACCGCCGCGGCTTCGACCTGCTGGCCGTGCAAGCCCTGCACGAAGCCCAGCGCGAGCCCAAACCCTTGACGGCGCTGCTGGTGGAGCTCGACGACTTCAAGCGGCTGGACACCACCCATGGTCATATCGCAACTGATCAACTCCTGGGCGGATTCGCCCGCGACCTGACCGAAAGCCTGCGGCATTCGGACATCGTTTGCCGTTGGAGTACCGACGCCTTCGTCGTCCTGCTCAAGGACACCGATGGACAGACCGGTCTGAAAATCGCAGAAAAGATTCGTCAGCACATCGAAAAGCAGCGCTATTTCTGCAGTGGAAAACAATTGCGGGTCACCGTCAGCCTCGGCCTCACCACCCTACAGGACGAAGACACCTTGCACAGCCTGCTGTCGCGGACCGATCATGCGCTGCAACGCGCCCGGCAAACCGGGTGCAACCGAACCTGTGTGGAAATGCCTCACTCCAGTTATGAATAAACCCGACCTTTGCCCGGCCTGCGGCGGCGCCAACGACTGCTCCCTGGCCGACCCTCGAACCGCCGACCGGGTCTGCTGGTGCTACAGCGTGAGCATCGACCCGGCCGTACTCGAAGCATTGCCGGCCGAGCTGCGGGATCAATCCTGCCTGTGCCCACGGTGCGCGCAGGTCGAAGCCCAGTTACGCGCCAAGCCCTGGCCAATCGCGTAAGATGCCCGCCCTCCGTTGCCCTGCCTGAACTGCCCATGCGCGTCGACCGTTTCCTCAGTAACCTGCCGCGATTCAATCGCCAACAAGTGCGCCTGTTGCTGGTGGAACGCCGAGTGCGAATCGACGGCCAGACCGTCAACGATCCCCATACCCCCGTACGGGAATTCAGTCGCGTCGAAGTCGACGACGAAGTGCTGCAAGCCGGCCGAACCGCGCGCTACTTCATGCTGCACAAGCCGCCCGGCTGTGTCAGTGCCACGCGCGATCCGCAACACCCGACCGTTCTCGACTGGCTGGACGAACCGGACAAGGACGACCTGCACATCGCCGGTCGCCTGGATTTCAACACCACCGGGCTGATGCTGATCACCAACGATGGAACCTGGTCCCGACGCCTGACCCAACCACAGACCAAACTGCCCAAGGTCTACTACGTCGAGACCGAGCAAACCATCACCGCCGAATACACCGACACCTTCGCCCAAGGCCTGTACTTCGCCTTTGAAGACCTCACCACCCAACCGGCAGAACTGATGCTGCTGGGGGAAAAATCGGCGCGCTTGAGCATCGTTGAAGGGCGCTACCACCAGGTCAAACGCATGTTCGGCCACTTCAACAACAAGGTGCTGCGCCTGCACCGCGAGCGCATGGGGCCGCTGGTGTTGGACGCCCATTTAGCGCCTGGCCAATACCGCGCCTTGAGCCTTGAGGAAGTCCAGCTCATCTGAGCCCGCTACCGCTGGGCAGAAGTGTCGAACAATTTTCCGATAGGGACTTGCGCAACGGTCGCCCCCCTGCTTGAATCAAACCGTCGGCCGAAATGTGACCGATGAGTCACCTCATACCTCTAAGAAACTTTTTGCCGGCGGGAACCCTCAGGTTCCGCCTTATCCGCCCGGCAAACTGCCCGCCATAACAATACCCGTCGACCGGCTTTCATGGATCGACATGGGCCTTATCTTCCAGGCGTATGCCTACCTGTCACATTGCCCGTGCAATCTTATTGCGCGCATACCCGCTTGCCAGGAGTCTTATGACATGAGGCCAGAAATCGCTGTGCTGGATATACAGGGTCAGTATCGGGTTTACACGGAGTTCTATCGCGCAGACGCCGCACAAAAGACCATCATCCTGGTCAACGGCTCAATGGCCACTACCGCGTCGTTTGCACAGACCGCCAAAAACCTCTACCCGCAATTCAACGTCGTGCTGTACGACCAACCCTACGCGGGCAAGTCCAAGGCCCACAATCGGCACGAGAAAATGCTGACGAAGGAGATCGAAGGGCAGATCCTCCTGGAACTGATCGACCACTTCGCCGCCGAGCACGTGCTGTCGTTTTCCTGGGGCGGTGCCGCCGCCCTGAGCGCCCTGGCCCAACGGCCACGGCGCATCGAAAAAGCGGTGATCAGCTCGTTCTCGCCGGTGCTCAATGCGCCGATGCGCGACTATCTTGAGCGCGGTGTGGATTACCTCGGCAGCCTGGACGGCGACCGTGTCGGTCACTTGGTCAACAGCACCATCGGCAAGCATCTGCCGCCGCTGTTCAAGCGCTTCAACTATCGCCACGTCAGCAACCTGGCCGAGCATGAGTACGGACAGATGCACTTCCACATCACCGACGTGCTTCACAGCGACCAGCAGTGCTATGTCAACGCGGCCAAGAAAATCAACGTGCCGGTGCTGTTCCTGAACGGCGAATGGGACGAATACACCTCGGCCGACGACGCCAGGCTGTTCGCCAACCACGTCGAGCACAGCACCTTCAGCACACTGCAAGCCACCGGGCACTTCCTGGACATGGAACACAAAGCCGCCTGCCGCGACAGCCGCAACGCCCTGATGGGTTTCCTCACGCCGGAACACCACGAAAGCCGACCGCGCTACAGCTACGTGCAGGGCTACCATGCACTGGCCATCTGAAACCGAGTCCTGGCGAGCAAGCCCCTTCCCCCCTTCAGCACAGGGGCTTGCCCGCCAACGACCGCTCTGGTTTGAGGCTCGCGTAGACGACTGGTCGCACACGATGCGAAGAAAAACTTCAAATTCGTGTCCACATCTGGTACAAAGTCAGCCGCTCTGAGCGGGTGTCGTATAATGGCATTACTCCAGCTTCCCAAGCTGATAACGAGGGTTCGATTCCCTTCACCCGCTCCAATCGAATTCTGGTCCCGCGTTGTGCGTTTTTGACGGGGGATTAAAAAAACCGGCTCTTGGTGGCCGGTTTTTTTTGGTCTGGTGTTTTGTGGGGTTTTGCTCCCGTGGTGGTCGCGCCGAGGATCTACATGTCGATCTGCTTGTGAAGCGCATGGATAATTCTGGGCGCCTCTACAAGGCTGGCGTTGACAAGATCGACTACCATATCCCCGAGAAGCATACGCGACACGATCTGATGGCCATGCTTGGGATAAATGACGGAGCAACCCCATGTTTACCATGAAACTCGGATCCACAAAGGAGTCCACGAGTCCATTCGCAGACTTCATTCGTAATGCGAAATCGGAAGAAAAAAAACGCGTCTACAGTGAAGTACTGACCGAAGCCACCAAAAAACAGAATGAAGTAATGTTGGCTGCCCGAGCAAAGCAAGCCTGATCACGTTGCTGGATTCCAAAACTGCCCGGCCGACCGCCGGGCTTTTTCATTCTGCCGTAACCTGCTTTCACGCTCTGGCGCCTACGGGCACGCCGGCAAGTTTGTAAAGCCGACTATGGCCAGCGGGACGTTGCGCAACCTCAACAACGGGACCTTTGCAGGAAAAATAGACAATTGTCCTGAGAACAATGAGTCCCGTGGCGAGGGAGCTTGCTCCCGCTTGAGCGCGAAGCGCTCACAAGAGGGGCTGCTGCGCAGCCCAGCGGGAGCAAGCTCCCTCGCCACGTCTCGCGTCCCCCGGCAGATTTGTAGGTAAAATCCGAGAATTGCGTAGGGGGCGCGCTTACTTTGCTTTTCGGCGAGTTTCGCCTTGTTGCCCTTGCCCTTCGATGGCTACTCTCCAGATGTCGCTGCAAATTCAGCGATCGGGCCTAGGAACCCGTTGAATTCAAGGCGCACAGCGCCCATAAAATTGCAGGCGCTTTTTGTGTTTGCGATGATGTTTTATGGCGACTGTGCGTGGGACACCCTCGGGTGTGCCGGGTGCCTTGATTCCCGGTTCCTAGCCCACGTACGGTCGCCACCCGAATCTAGGAAAGGATGGCGGCGGTTTCCCAAGTCAAGGAGTGAAACAATGCGAAACGTAATTCCATCCTATCTACACGCTTACCGAACCAAGCCTCAGCTTCGGGCCAACGACCTTCCGTTCTTCGGAGGCAGGCCATGAACGAAAACACTGAGTTAAAAACCATCGGCTACACCCCCTTCAACTATTCCGCTGATCGAGCGTTGTTCCGTGTCAACGGCGGCGTACCCATCCAAGAGGCATTGGAACGGGCGTCAGATCTTTTGCATCTTGCTCACCGGTTGGCCGAAGACGCGGCGTTTGAAAAGAGCACCGACCGATACGCCTGGGCTGCGCACTTTTTGTTGGAGATGAGCAAGGCGGTGATTGATGACGTTGTGAAAGTCATTACGCCAAGACCAGCGGCTGAGTCCAAGAAAAAATCCGAGGCACAGTAGATCGACAGTAAGTCCTGAGAATGGGGACATAGGGAACCCCATCCGACAGACAGCGCTAAGCCCTGCTTCTTTCGCAGTGGGGCTTAGCAATACCGACCTCCCTAGAGGCTCAAGCATGGGAAGCGTTCGAAAAACCATCACCGTTGCCAATCAGCGTGCTCAGGAACGTAATGCCGAACTGAAGGATATCCGCTCGGCCCTTGAAGACGGTGAGTCCAGCGGCCCCCCTCGCCCATTCAATTCCGACGCCTTCAAACAGCGAATGTCATTAGGACGTGGATAAATCCCCATCGTAAAAACTATTCAGCCCCAGGCAAATGCCCCAACGGCAACGCCCCCGGCGTCTTCACAGTATTAATCGCAAAGTTACTCCGGATATCGCTGATCCCAGGCAATTTCAACAACTGCCCCGTGACAAAACGGTCATAAGCCCGCAGGTCCGGAACCACGACTTGCAATAGAAAATCCGCCTCGCCCGATACCAGGAACGCCGAGATCACTTCGGGCAATGCCGTCACTGCCTGGCGAAATGCTTCGGCTCGCTCGTCGTTGTGCCGTTCGACCTTGACGCCGACGAAGATCGTCAGCCCGAGGCCCACTTCGTCGCGGTCCAGGACGGCTTGGTAACCACGAATCACCCCCGCTTCTTCGAGCATCCGCACACGGCGCAGGCAGGGTGAGGGGGACAGGCCGATTTCTTCAGCCAGTTGCACGTTGCTCAGGCGGCCGTCGCGTTGCAGCGCGACGAGGATTTTGCGGTCGAAGGCGTCCAGTTTCATGAGTTGGCATTTTCCGATTGGATGACGCAGATGTTTGGCAGGTTATGCCAATTCCAGACGCTTTAGAAGCTGTCTTCGCAACCACCTGCCCTGCCCGTCAGCCATAGACTTGGCACTTGCGAATCGTTGATCAAAGGGGTGTGGCATGGCAGGGCTCGGGTTGTTTTTGATGGCGTTGACGGTGGCGTATCTGTTGCCCGGGCCGGACATGATCCTGCTGCTGCAAACCGGTGCCCGTCAGGGCAGGGGCGCGGCGTTAGCGACGGCGGTGGGCCTGGGAGTTGCTCGTGGATGTCATGTTGCGCTGGCGGCACTGGGGCTTTCGGCCTTGTTCAAGACCGCGCCATGGACCTTCGATGTCGTGCGCATGGCCGGTGCTGCCTACCTGTTATGGATTGGCTTTCAATGCCTGCGGACCACGTTGCTGCCGAGCTTTGAAGGCGCCACTGTCGAGGTTGGAAAACGGCATTATTACGAGGCCATTCGACGCGGGCTGCTGACGAACCTGCTCAATCCCAAGGCCTTGCTGTTTTGCTCGGTATTGCTACCGCAATTCATCGATCCGCAGGCCGGGCCGGTGTTGGGGCAGTTCGCGATCCTGGGCGTAGTGCTGGTGGGCGTCGGCCTGCTGTTCGACTGCGCCTACGCGTTGGTCGGCGTCGCACTCGGGCGCTGGCTTCAGCGCTCGCCTTCGGCCCAGCGCGTGCAGCAGTGGTTGTTTGGGAGTCTTTTGATTGGGTTTGCGGTACGACTGACGTTTGTGCAGCAGTCATAGTTCCGGTGGATAAACTGATCGGGCTCGCGAGTGAGCGCCAGGCAAACTGAGCCAATATCCGGGGCTGCTTCGCAGACGAATGCGTCGGGTCAGCTTGCGATGATGTTGACTGTGCCGCTGCCATCGCGAGCAGGCTCGCTCCCACATTTTTCCGAGTTGTTCTCAGGAACGCATTCACCACAAATCCCCGTGGGAGCGGGCTTGCTCGCGAAAGTGGTGTGTCATTCAACACTGATCTTGGCTGACCCGACGCATTCGCAAGCAAGCTCGCCCACACAGTTTTTCTTAGTCACGCCAGGGCTATGACATCTATTTATCTTCAGACTTGGACTCCTGCATCTGCACCGAAGACTTGGTGCCGTCAGTATTGTCCTTGGTCTCGTTATCCGAGTTGTCGAAGCAGCCATGCAGGGCAAACAAGCAGCAGGCGAGGCAGAAGGTGCGGATGAAATTCATGGTGTACTCCAATCATGAGAACGTTCAGAAGTGACCTGCAAGAGACCCAATGGTTGCGAATGACCATCGTGGGGGCGATGAATGACGACGGATATTTGCGACTTGCTGTTTCACCGCCTCGTTGCCGTCGCACTCGACAGGCGCAATCCTAGTTGATCGCCGACGGCTGGCCCAATGTGTCACGTACGGCACCGATCAAGGGCCACGTCGCAATCATGAAGGTTGGCGGTTTGAAATAATGCCACTTCCTTTCTCCGTCACTGGGTCAGTCCTGGCAGAACAACCGCTCCTGAGAAATAACTTGTTAGACATTGAAAAACAATGCAACACAGGCTCCCAACACAATCAGAACAAACAAAACTATTATTCAGACAGATAACACTCACCCGCGGAACTTACCATCAACAACGTACAAACAAACGCCCACCGACGAGCAACCACATCAAGCCTTAAAAACTTACAAATGAAAATTTGACACCCAAAACAAACTATCATTTTATATGGCAATACATTTTCAAGGCACTGAAAACCCCACCCAAGAAACAACGATCATTGACTACTCTTTGGTGTAGTACACGCCAGACCCAAAAGGATATATTTCATGTTGACACCCTTCTCTGCAGCCACTTGAACGTACGTCATATTCATATCAAACCCATTTTCGCAACACTACATTCGAGGGTATTGCCGTGTCAGAGCGCATCAAAGTAGTTATTTCCGGAGCTGATCGCCTGGATCAAAACCAAATCTGTAAATTTAATTCAACGCATTACGACGTAAACTTGATCCATGAATCATTTCCTGATCAGGCGCGGATTATCTCTGCAATCACCGAGGCACATATTTACATTCAAGCCGGTGAGGAAATATTGACCGAAGAGATTCTCCAGCACGCCGGCCAATTGCAGCTCGTGGCATGCCTGGCTACGGGGGCCGAGCACTTGGTCGATATTGACGCAGCTGACCGCCTGGGCATCCCTGTTACCAATACGCCAGACTTGAAAGTGATGTACGAAGCCATGGGCGAGTTCCTCATAGGATTGGTTATCGGGCTAAGAAGAAAATTGATCTACTTCCACACCGAACAGAAAAAAGGTCGCCTGCATGAAATGGATACTCCGCTTCTCAAGGATGCGGTGATTGGCATCATCGGTTTGGGCAGGGTCGGCTCCCGGGTTGCCCGGATGATGCACGATGCGTTCAAGTCCAGAATCGTCTACACCGCTAACTCGCAGAAGCCCGACATCGAACGCGATACCCAGGCCCAACGCTTGTCGATGGCCTCCTTGCTGGAGAGTAGTGACGTTGTGATTCTGGCCTGTCCGTACAACGACTCCACCTTGGGTCTCATTGGAGAGCAGGAAATTGCCCTGATGAAATCCTCGGCCATTCTGATCAATACATCAGAGGCCTCGTTGGTTGATGGCCGGGCGCTCTACAAGGCCCTGCTCGAGCAGAAAATTGCAGGGGCCGCGTTCGACGACAAGAACTGGGATATGCCACCACTCATCAAGAATGGCGAGGCGATCAATATGCCGATCGCCATGCTTGAGCTGCCTGATGACCGTTTCATCTGCACCCCCTACATAGGTGCGTCGACCGCTGCCGTGTGGGATGAGATGGCGGGCGTGGCAATCAGCTCGGTTATGCACTATCTCAAGCATGGGACAGACGAACATCTTTACAACCGGAACCTGGATATGGCCAAGCATGCACAACGTGCCAGCGCTGTTTCATTCCACGCAACAGTACTGAAAGACTGAGTGGTGTGAACAACGCTATAACGCAACAACGTCTTCAGCGGACTTAAGCTACTTAAATTGGTGGAGTGAATTGGAATTACTCTCCTCCACCGCTTTTATTCGGTCGTCGTCGTTCGCGGCCGACACACACCTCATGTAACGGGGGAGAACGCCCGGTGGCTTGGGCGCCAACTATTTAAGTTGGTAGTCGTGAGTTCGAATCTCACTCTCCTCCACCATTTTTATTCGGCCGCGATTGCTTCGCGCTCGAGAGACAACGCATGTAACGGGGGAGAACGCCCGGTGGCTTGGGCGCCAACTAATTAAGTTGGTAGTCGTGAGTTCGAGTCTCACTCTCCTCCACCATTTTTATTCGGCCGCGGTTGCTTCGCGCTCGAGAGACGACGCATGTAACGGGGGAGAACGCCCGGTGGCTTGGGCGCCAACTACTTAAGTTGGCAGTCGTGAGTTCGAGTCTCACTCTCCTCCACCAATTATCGGAAACTCGGCTTGTTCAGCTCAGCGAGAGACAATTTGAACAGCTTGCAAGCACTTATATTTTCTCGTCTGTGCTGATTTGAATGAAAGGATGCAGGATATGCACTGGGTTGCAGAGGGTCGGCGCATCATCAAAGTTGCGGTACCACTTTCAATCGTCTATCTGATTGAAAGCATGATGGCATTCGTTGACTCCGTATTCATGGGCCGTTTTCGTGCGGATGAAATTGCAGGCTATGGTTTAGGCGCTCGCATTGTTTTCGACGCCGCCAATGTCATTTGCTTGTGCGTCATTGGCATGGTTGCGGTTTTTTCAGCCAAGTACGACGCCATTCAGAACAAACGGGCCGTGGAAGTGCATGTGCAACATGGTTTCTACATGTGCGTTCTACTTAGCCTTCCAGTCGTTCTGGTGACATTGAACCTTGGCAGCTTGCTGCTTGCCTTCAATATAGACCCAGCGGTGTCTTTCCAGGCTGATCAATACGCACAAGGCGCGGTCTACTCAATCTTGCCGTTAGCGTTGTTCTGCGTCCTGCGGGACCACTCGGCGGCGGTTTCCGACTTTTCGTCCATTTTCTACATCACGCTGTTTGCCAGCGTATTTAAAGCGGTGATTTCCTACGCACTGATTCTCGGTGAGTTCGGTTTTCCGCGGCTGGGTGCATACGGTGCGGGGCTTTCGAC
Organism: Pseudomonas sp. OA65; assembly: GCF_017498305.1. NCBI lineage: Bacteria > Pseudomonadati > Pseudomonadota > Gammaproteobacteria > Pseudomonadales > Pseudomonadaceae > Pseudomonas > Pseudomonas sp. OA65. The sequence goes on along the minus strand of NZ_JAGDEZ010000016.1, from coordinate 7,940 downwards.
CTCCTTGGTAAGCTGGGGAATGCTGGCGGCGGAGATCGGGCTCTACTCCCTGAGCAATCGCAGATCCGCCAAGGCATACGCTATCTTCACGGGCTGGGCGGCACCTAAACTTTCCCTGATTAAAAAATACCTGGCGATGGGGTTGCCACTTTCCGCCAATAGCTTAGTCATTTCACTGATGTTCATCGTCCTTATGTTCTTTACAGAGAACGTGGGCACGTTGGAGCTGGCAGCGGCACAACTGGTGTTCTCCTATATCTATCCAGTATTCATGTTGGTTGAAGGGGTTCGTGAAGCCATTGCCATTCGTGTCGCTCAAGAGCATGCGTTGGATAACGTGCACAAGGTGCGGAAACTGACGGCGGCGGCATCCATGGTCGGCATGCTGTTCTTGTTGCCCTTTACCTTTATTGTGTTTTTCGACTCGACCTTGGTCGCATCCATGTTCTTCGATGTCAAAGACCCGTCGAACTCTGATCTTCTAACCCAGTTCAACCTGATTGTTTGCCTCGCGGCGCTGAGCATCGCCGTTGAGTGCGTCCAGGTCATCCTGCTGGGCGCATTGAAGGGCTTGGAAGATACCAAGGTACCCTTTCTTATCAATACCACTACCGCCTGGTTTATCGGCGTGGCCGGCGGATATCACTTGGCGTTCAACATGGATCAAGGCGTAGTCGGCCTATGGGTGGCGCTGATACTCAGCCATCTCCTTTCGCTGCTTATGCTGATGGTACGGCTGGTACGGGTCACCAAACCCAACAGTCCGTTACTGAGCGCAAGCCCTACACACGACTAGTCGCTACATTCATCACGCCTATCGAGACAGGCCGAGAGGCTGATCATCAAGCTTTTGCAACCATCACCGGTTGGTATGAGAGGAAATGCGTATGCGTGAAGTACTGGCTACTTACATCGACGCTTATGAAGTTGCAATCAACTGCCTTGAGCAGCTCCATGGCGCCGAGCTTGCGACGGCGGTAGGTGAATTACTGTCGCGGATTGCCGCCTGCGATGATGTACTGGTCAACAATGTACTTAAATACCATGGCCATGTACTTGAACTCAACGATGAGGAATGGGCGTGGTTCTTGCCCGGCATTCTTGAGTTGGAACGCAACAGCGCCTTTGTCGCGGCGTATCTGATAGAAAAGATCCCGCTGCTCAAGCGTCACTTGGATATGCAGGCGTTCATGGAATTCCTCCTGGCCATCAAGGATCAATCTGCACGCGGTCTGTCCTACCTGATCGGCACATCCGACTCTGCCTCGTGCGATGATCTGGAGTCGATCCTTGAGGCCGTAGGCGTGGCATATTATCAGGCCGTCATGGACTGCGTGCTACGCCACAAGGATGCATTAGGCCCTTGCTGCGCCCCTTTGCTCATCCATATCAAGAACTACTATCGGCACTTGCCTGCCACGGACCTGGATGCGCTGGTGGCATTGGTTTGCGCCGTACACGCTCGTTATGGCAGTTTTGGTGCCGTTGCGTTGCTGGAAAATGCCGATGCGGTATTTGAACACCATAGTATTCAGACGGTACACAAACGTCTCGACGCGCTGTCAGATGGAAATGTCGACTACTTCCATTATCTGTTGGCCAATGGTTTGCCGGAGGTTGGGGCGGGTCGTACCATCACCGCTTCGCTTGAGCAATTGGATGCAGCGAGTCTGATCTCGCATATCGATGCACCTGGGGTATTCGATGGCGGGTTAATCTCCGCGATTATTTCGAATATAAATTTTATGGACTCCCATACCATCGAGAACATGCGGTACCAGTTGGCGATTGGTGATTTCAATAGATGGTTCGAACAGCACCATGCTTTTGTCAATGCACGCGCGTACATCACCGATTCTTATGCTGGCGCCTGGTTTTTACCGTTCAACTATTGGGGCGGGGAAATGGGTATCGCCCGTTTCAGGGCGCTGATAGGACAGGCTATAGAAGCGACCTACGACAAAGGCGCCCGGCAAACCTTGGTGTACCAGAACAAATCATTGTTCGACCGACATGCCGAGTACACCGAAACCCGCTTGCGGTCAATGATAGATGTAGCCTTCCCCAAAGACGGCATTGGATCGCCTGAACCAGAAAATATTAAAAGTATCAGAACCTACCTCGACGATAAGGATTGGGAGGGTTTGAGGGAACGTCAATCAAGGCAGCGGGGCTTCATTAGTACCTGGAACAGAAACCCATGGCAGGACTACAGTCGCTCCGACGAGTTTTATTCCTGTACCGGTATCGGTGACTACGCTGTCCACAATGCCCCAGGATATTTGGTTGAGCCGAATTTATGTCGCCTGTATGTCTGGTATCAAGGGCGGCGCATTGGCCGTATTAATCTGATTGCCGTGGCAGATGTCAAAGGTGTGCCCGGGCTACTGCTTGACGGCGTCGAGGGCGGCGGCCGCTTGCTGCAATCTGAAGAACGGGTGCGGGACATCTTGGACAGCGTTGCTGAATTCGCCAAGCGCTGTGGATTGAGCGCCTATTACATTAACTGCAAGGCGACCTACAACAATGTCCCAAAGCAGTTCATAACCCAGGCGATTTTTCATATGGGGCTACCGGTGAAGCCTCGTTATCTGCGGCGCTTTTATCAGGGGATGGAAATCTATCAGGCGATGCCGCATGGACTCATACCGTTCTTCGAATCTTTCGGGAACAACCTGTCCGGTATAGTTAGCTGCCTCAAAATAAAATTCGATTGATGAGGGTTTCAGGGGGATCTGCGGCAGAAGCACTGGTTGCGACTGTCATCGCGCCGGACGATGAACGAGGAGGGACCGGCTGAAATGTAAGTAGAATTTTCGCCGACTCGTTGCTGTCACACCAGACAGGTGCATCCAATAAGGAAACACGGCAATGACGTTCGCAAAAATCGCGCAAAAACTAGCCCTTTGGGCGGGGAGCCCCAAAACCTTTCTAGGCGCCATCGTGTTGCTGTCGATCTGGGCCGCCAGCGGACCTTTCTTCGGCTTCAACGACACCTGGCAATTGATCATCAACACCTCGACCACCATCATCACTTTCCTGATGGTGTTCCTGATCCAGAACACCCAGAACCGCGATACGGACATTTTGCATTTGAAAGTGGATGAATTACTGCGGGCCACCAAGGACGCACAAAACGCAATGCTCGGCCTCGAGTCGCTGGACCTCAAGCAACTTGAAGCGCTGCGCAAGCGCTATCAAGACATGGGCAAGGACGAAGCCAAGGGCCTCGATGGCGTGGAACAAAAGAACAAGATCGACCTGAACCAGTGCTGATGCCTAGGCGCGAGTGGCGTCAACCACTCGCGCATTTGTCAGGCATCAAGGCAACGGGTTACCACCCGTCACGCCAAATACTTCCCCGGTGATATAGCTCGATTCCTGCGATGCCAGCAGGACATAGAGCGGCGCGCACTCGGCCGGTTGGCCTGGGCGCTTCATCGGTACCTGGGAGCCAAAGGTGGGAATCTTTTCCCGAGGTTGACCGCCGCTCGGTTGCAGCACGGTCCAGATCGGCCCCGGTGCCACGGCATTGACCCGAATGCCCTTGCCAATGACCTGCCCAGCCAGCGCCTTGGTAAACGCCACGATTGCCGCTTTGGTGGTGGCGTAATCCAGCAAGGTCGCGGACGGGTCGTAGGATTGGATCGAGGCGGTATTGATAATGGTCGCCCCTGCCGGCATCAGCGGCACCGCCGCCTTGCAGATCCAGAACATCGCATAGATGTTGGTCTTCATGGTGTCGTCAAACTGCGCCGTGGTGATGTCGGCGATGTCTTTTTGCGCTTCCTGCTTACCGGCAACGTTCACCAGGATATCCAGCCCGTCGAGCTGTTGTTGCGCCATCTTGACCATTTGCACACAGAACGCCTCGTCCTTGAGGTCGCCAGGAATCGCAATCGCCTTGCGCCCCTCGGCTTCGATCAACTCGATGACTTGCCGGGCGTCGCGCTCTTCGCTGGGTAGATAGTTGATTGCCACATCGGCGCCTTCCCGGGCGTAGGCGATGGCCGCGGCGCGACCAATCCCCGAGTCACCGCCGGTGACCAAGGCCTTGCGCCCCTCGAGGCGACCGAAACCTTGATAGCTTTTTTCGCCATGATCAGGTTGCGGCAGCATGTCCTGATCGATGCCAGGTGGCGATTGCGGTTGGTCGGGAAATTCCGGGCGCGGATACTGGGTCAGTGGGTTCTGCATCGCGTATTGGTTGGGTTCTCGGCGTGTGGACATCGAGGTTCTCCTTTTCGGCGGGCAAAATCTGCCGGGACGCTGACGCCCCGGCCCTGAATGTAAAACCAGGTGCGACAGATCAACGGCTAGCCTGCAACGCCCTGGCCATTTCGAGATGGGTCTGCAATTTAGGCAAGGTTTCGTCGGCGAAAGCCTTGATTTCCGGCACTTCGGTGGTCTGGGCCTCCTGCTGGATCTGCGCGATGGCCTCCTCGGTCGCCTTGATCTGGCTGGCGGCATACGCGGCCTCGAACGACTCGCCCTCCTGTACTTGCGGGATCAGGGTTTTGGCCTTGTCAGCCACTTCTTCCCGGGGGGCGACAGGCAAGTCGAGCTTCTTGGCGATCTTCGCCAGATGTTGATTGGCAGTGGTACGGTCGTTGATCACCATGATGGTGTAGTCCTTGACCTCCCTGGATTCGGCTTTCCCATGGGCCATGCGACTGGCCTCAATGTCGGCCATGCCTTTGGCAGACGCATCGTTGATGAATTCGACAGGCGATTGGGCCCAAGCACTGTTGGCACCCAGGCCCATCAGGACGACGAGACTGGTGGTGCGAAATAAACTGGCCATACGGCTCATGATCGCGCCCTCCTCTGATAAAAGTTCTAGTGGGTTATCCAACTTGAATCAGAACCACCCATGAGTGTTCAGCGAGACGTCCGGCCCGGTTTTCGGCCAATTTCGGCTTTCGACGGGTTTCTATCGACGGTCGTGATGGTGGTTCTCCCACTTTTGCGACCTGCTTCGGACACCTTCGTTCGATCACGGGCATTGTTTGTCGGATAAATACTGCTTGAACCAGACATGGTTCAGCCCTCCGTATTCGTGCATGCCGGGCGCGCGGGCCCTGTCTTGTATTCGAAGGGGATGCGGGCTGAAGGTTTGAGAAAGCTGCGGGCGCCACGACGAACGGTGACCCGCTTTCAGATGCCGAACGCCCGGTGATTGTGGCGTTTGGCGGCGTACATCGCCTCGTCGGCGTGGCGGAACAGGGCGATGTCTTCAGTGCCATGGTCGGGGAAGCAGGCCACGCCGATGCTCGGTCCGATGCTCAGGCAATGCCCGTCCAGGCGCAGCGGCTGGGCCAGTGCATGGTGGATTTTGTCCTGCACACGATGGGCATCCTCCAAGGCCTGGATGCTGTGCAACAGGACCACGAATTCATCTCCACCAATGCGCGCCACAGTGTCGGTGTCACGGATACACCCTTTCAGACGACTGGCCACCGCCTGCAGCAGCATGTCCCCCACGCCGTGGCCATAGGTGTCGTTGACCTGCTTGAAACGATCCAGGTCGATATACAGCAAGGCCATGCGACCGGACGCAGCACGAGCAGCCGCCACTGCGCATTTGAACCGTTCACGAAGCAATTCGCGGTTGGGCACTTGGGTCAACTGATCGTACTGAGCCATGTGCTGCAACCGGGCGTGCAACTGCTTGCGCTCGATGGCGACGGTGATTTGTGCGCAGACGTATTGCAGCAGCTCCTTGTCCTGTTCGGTGTAGCGTTCGTTGTCCGGTGCACTCTTGACGATCAGCGCGCCAATCGTGCCGCTCTGTGAGTTCAGCGGCACACCCAGCCAACACGGCGCGTCCGGTTGCGCCACCAAGTCGTCGAACCCCGCAGGCAACGCGCTGCCACCGGGCGTCAGGAGGATCGGCTGGCCACTGCGAATCACCTCGGCGCACAAACGCCCGGTGACCGTGCCCGGCAATTCGGGCTGCCCTTCCCGATCATCGACGTGATAGGGGAAGTTCAACTGTGAGCATTGTTCGTCATACAGCGCCACCGAGAAATTCAGCGCCGGCAGCCACTCGCCAATAATCAGGTGGATACGCTTGAACAGCGCCAGCAGGTCTGCCGCGGCATGGGCTGCCTCGGAAATCGCATATAACGCCGCCTGTCGGGACTCGGCCTGCTTGCGTTCGGTGATGTCCCGGGCTACGGCAATGCGCAATTGGTCCGCCGACGACCAGCGCGCCGACCACAGGATGTGCACCACCCGACCGTCCTTGCGCAGGTAGCGGTTCTCAAAATTGAGCTTGGGCTCGCCATCCATGATCTCCCGCGCCGCCTCGAGGGTCCGCTGGCGGTCGGCAGGGTGCACCAGATCGATCATCGGCTGGCCGATCAGTTCCTGCGGGGTGTAGCCGAAAATACGCTCGCAGGCGGCACTGACAAACACGAAACGCCCTTGGCCGTCGACGGCACACACGGCGTCCAGCAGAAGGTCGATGTAGCTGGCCAGCGGCGCGGAACTTGAAGTGTCCATGGGGCTGGTGGTCATCCGGGTAATGCAGCGGTGAACGAAGCGGGTGATGGTCAGTTCGTGACGCCGATGCAACGGGCGAGACTGAGGCGGCCAATACCAGTGAGGATAGCGCAGGCAATCAACCGTAGGGGATGAGCATCGATATCGAGACGAACATTCACACAGACGATGAAGACCAACGGGGCTGGCGACTCTCCAAGAACGTGTAGTATGTTGTATTACAAACCACTACATAGAGACCATCATGTCCATCATGTCTTTGCGATTGCCCGATGAAGTCGCCGAAACCCTAGCGGTATTGGCCAAGGCTACCGGGCGCAGCAAGTCATTCCTGGCAGTCGATGCGCTACGCGAATACCTGGCCCGTGAAGCTTGGCAGATCAAGGAAATCCAAGAAGCCCTGCATGAGGCAGATGCGGGTGATTTCGCCAGCCCCGAGGATGTCAACGCGATTGCCGAAAAATGGATGAACGATGCAGGTTGAGTGGCTACGTACTGCCCTCAAGAATCTGGACGACGAAGCCGCCTATATAGCGTTGGGCAATCCAAAAGCAGCGGCGCACTTCGTCAAGGCAATCCTCACGAGCGTCGAGCAACTCGCCCAATTCCCAGCGTCCGGTCGTGAAGGCCGCCTGGCGGGGACCCGTGAATGGGTTGTCCCCGACCGTCCGTACCTGATTCCCTATCGCGTTCGCCACGGACGCGTGCAAATCCTGCGACTGTTCCATACGCGGCGGCTGCCGCCCAACGCCTGGTAGGCCAATCACTCGATTCGACACCGCCCCATCACGGCTCCGTAAAAAACACCATGCCGGCATACGGTGCCTGCCGACAAGCCTTCAACCGCGACGCGAGGTCGCCGACATGGACCTCCAGCTTGTGCCCGTCCGGGTCGAGAAAGTAGAACGAATCCCCCTCACTGCGGTTGTCTCGCCACGACGACACCTGGGCCGCGTTCAGCCGTGCAACCAGTTGCGGCAAATGCTCGGCGCTGATGCTGAATGCGTAATGGGTGTAGTCCGCGGTCGGCTCGAGCCTGCGCAGCGGATCGAGCGACAGGCACAACCACAACCCCGGCAGCGACAAATACGCCCCGCTGTTCCATCTGGCCTCAAGACGCAACTGCAACAGCTCGCCATAAAAAACCACGCTGCGATCCAGATCGGCGACCGCAAGGGTCAAATGATTGAGGCCTGAGAGCATCATCAAGCTACCTTTCAGAAAAAAGTGATAACCCAGCGGGCTTGGGGCAAATCCACGGTACTCCGAAGCTCCGACACCATCGATGGATTCCCCGTCCAAGGTCCTAGTGGCCTGTGTGGCTAATTCGTGCACTCAACTTCGGCGCCAGAACTTGCCAGTCTGCGTTGCCATTCCTCGCCGTAGCGGGCTACGACTCGTCATGGCGCCTTGCCTGGCAAGCCCTGGCACTC
>NZ_JAGDEZ010000015.1:10378-148304 GCF_017498305.1 Pseudomonas sp. OA65 | reverse complement strand
GGACTTCGCCGTCACGGCGTTCGAAGGTGGTGCGCAGGCTTTCGTGACGGGCGACGATGCGGTCCAGGGCCCGTTGCAGGGCGTTGCGATCCAGGTTGCCGCGCAGGTGCAGCGCGGCGGGCATGTGGTAGGCGACGCTGGCGGCGTGGTCCAGTTGGTCGAGGAACCACAGGCGCTGCTGGGCCAAGGACAACGGCAACGCCTGGTCGCGGGACACGACTTCGATGGGCTGGACCTGGGACTGGCCGGCCTGATCCACGCGTTGGGCCAGTTCGCTCAACGAGGCCTGGGCGAAGAGGGTACGCAGGTCGATCTCGACACCGAGGTCCTGATGCAAGCGGGCCTGCAACTGCACGGTCAGCAGGGAGTGGCCGCCGAGTTCGAGGAAGCCGTCGTGGCGGCCGACCTGATCCAGTTGCAGCAGGTCTTTCCAGATACCGGCGAGGGCGATTTCGGTGTCGCCTTGGGGGGCTTCGTAGGTTTTGCTGGCCAGGGATTCCAGGCCGGGGGCTGGCAGGGCGCGGCGATCGAGCTTGCCGTTGGTGGTCAGGGGCAAGGCATCGAGGTGGACGAAGGCGCTGGGCGCCATGTATTCGGGCAGGTGCTTGAGCAGGGTGCTGCGCAGTTGTTCCGCCGGGATCGGTTCGCCGCAGACATAGGCGACCAGACGCTTGCTGTCCGGCTGCCCTGGAAAGTCTTCCCGGGCAATGACCACCACCTCGCGAACACCCGGGCACAACGCCAGGGCTGCTTCGACTTCGCCGATCTCGATGCGCAAGCCACGGATCTTCACCTGGAAGTCATTGCGGCCCAGATACTCCAGGGCACCGTTGGCGAGCCAGCGGCCAAGGTCGCCGGTCTTGTACAGGCGCGCGTTCGGCTCAGTGCTGAACGGGTCGGCGATAAAGCGTTCGGCGCTCAATTGCGGTTGGTTCAGGTAACCCCTGGCCACGCCGATACCACCGATGTGGATTTCTCCCGAGACACCCAAGGGTTGTGGTGCGCCACGGCCATCGAGCACGTGCATTTGGATGTTGGCGATCGGCCGGCCGATGGGCACGCTTTCGCCAGGGTCACTGGCGCGGCACTGCCAGGCCGTCACGTCGATGGCCGCCTCGGTCGGGCCGTAGAGGTTATGCAGCTCGATTGCTGGCAACTGCTGTTCGAAACGCCGTTGCAGGCTGCGGGGCAGGGCTTCGCCGCTGCACAGCACGCGCCGCAGTTCAGGGAAGGCCTGTCCGTCGTGGTGTTCAAGGAACAGGTCGAGCATCGACGGCACAAAGTGCAGCAGCGTGATGCCGGCCTGGCGCATCAGCCGGGCCAGGTAGTCCGGCTCCTGATGGCCGCCTGGGCGCGCCATGACCAGCTCGGCGCCGGCCAGCAGCGGCAGGAAAAACTCCCAGACCGACACGTCGAAACCGAACGGGGTCTTTTGCAGCACCCGGTCGTTGGCATCGACACGGTATTCGTCCCGGGCCCATAACAGGCGGTTGACCACGCCGAGGTGTTCATTCATCACCCCTTTGGGGGTACCGGTGGAGCCGGAGGTGTAGAGCACGTAGGCCAGGTGAGTGGGGGCCAGGCCGAGGGCCTGCGGGTCCGGGTTGTGTTCGGGTTGAGCGGCCAATTGTGCGGGGTTATCGAGGACCAGCAGCGGCGCATCCAACGCAGGCAACTGGTCTTGCAGCGCCTGGCTGGTCAGCACAGCCCGGGGGCTGCTGTCGTCGAGCATAAACGTCTGACGGGCGCTCGGCAGGTCTGGATCGATGGGCACGTAGGCGGCCCCGGCCTTGAGCGTCCCCAGCAGTGCAATGACCATTTCCGGTCCACGCCGCAGGCTCACGGCGACTCGGTCGTCCGGTTTCACGCCCAGGGCGATCAGGCGATGGGCCAGCCGATTGGCCTGGCGGTTAAGTTGTTCATAGCTGAGCAACGGCCCGGTATCGCCGCGTACGGCGCAGGCATGCGGGCGTTGTTCGGCTTGCTGTTCGAATAGCTGGTGGATCAACACGTCCCGTGGATATTCCCGGGCCGTGGCGTTGAATTCGACCAGCAGGCGTTGCCGCTCAGCCTCGCTCATGAGCGGGTAATGCCCCACGGGGGTGTCATGTTGCTCCAGCACCGCCTCGAGCATCGAGACGATGCGTTGTTGCAGGTACCGGGCCTCTTCCAGGTTGAAGTAGGCGGTGTTGAAGTTGAAATCCAGATGGACGTCTTCAAACGGATGGTAGTCGCGCACGAAGATCGCCATGGGCGTCTGCTCGTAGCCGTTGTCCATGGTGATGACCGTGGACGAGGTGCCGCCGAACTGATCGTCGCCGTCCAGGCTTTCGAACGACAGGGACACGTCGAACAGTTGTCGCCGCCCGGTCTGGGCCAGGCGCAAGGTGCGATTGAGTTCGGCGATGGGGAAACGCTGGTGACGGTAGCAGCGGCGCAATTGCCCGCCAGCGGCGTGCATCAGGTCCAGCAGCGAGGCGTCGAAGTCGACGGGCAGGCGGATCGGGCTGACCGAGGAAAACATGCCTGCGGTTTCTTTCGCCCGGGCCGTGGTCCGGTTATGCACGGGCATGCCGATGACGATTTCATCGACGCCGACCGTGCGGCAGAAATAAGTGGCGACCACGCTGATCAGTACATGAGCGACCGAGAGGCTGCGTTCGCTGGCAAATTCGGTCAACGCGTTGTACAGCGCCCGCGGCAGCATTGCCTGGACCTGGGCACTGGGAGCCAGTTCATTGGCCAGCCCGGTCTTGAAATCGGCCCGGCGTTGCAGCAGTGACGGCGGCATCTGGGCGTAGGTGTCCTGCCAGAACTGGCGGTCGCGCTCATAGCGGGACGAGGCCAGGTAAGCCCGGTCATCTTCCAGGAACGACAGGTAGGAATGCCCTTGGGCGACTTCATCGTTGTCGGCCAGCAACGCATTGTAGGCTGAACCCACGGCATGGCCGATCAGGGCCACGCCAATGCCGTCGGTGACCAAGTGATGGTAGCGGGCGAGCCAGTAATGGCGGTTCGGACCGCAACGGACCATGCGTGCGTCCCAGAGCTGGCCCGTCAACGATTCAAAGGGTTGGCGAAAGGCGTTGCGCAGATAGTCCATGGCCAGGCCGGCGTCGGCGTCGGCCTCGGAGAACTCCACCACCTCCAGGTTCACCTTGACCTCGGGCAGGACGCGTTGGCGGCCGGTGCCGCCCTCATGGCTGAAGCTCAGGCGCAGGGTGTCGTGACGGTTGGCGACCAGCTCGATGGCTTTCTCGAACAGTGCAATGTCGATCTCGCCCTTGATCTCCAGGGACATGCCGATGTTGTAGTAGGGCAGGTCCGGGTGTGCGAGCTGATCCAGCCAAATACCCTGCTGGACGGAGGCCAGCTCGTGGGACGCGGAGTCTTGGGTAGGCAACATATCGGTCGACGAATCCATTTCGGAGCACCTGCTTGCAGAATCAATTGAGGTTTTTCTCCGTTCGAATGGCAGTGGTGGAGGCCTGGACGACTGCCAGTCGGCGGAATCAATAGCCGTGGAGAAGGACATCGGAGGCGGCGCAAAGCGCTGGGGGCGACGGCGTGGCGAGGGCTGCGTTGCGAGCCATCGAGGGTTCCGTGCTGCCGTTCGGCTGCGCCTGACATCCCTTCACAAAGTGAGAAAAAACTAGAGCATCCGCCTTGGGATGTCTGTCATGGGAAGCAGGGACAACAGCGCGGAACGGGGCTTTGCGGTGCTTGGGCGTGGTCGTGCGAGTCTGTTATACCAACGGCCCTGAGTGTGTGCTTGCGAGGGTCGAAAATGCCATTAACCGCCGAATCGGATCACCCAGCGACGAAGTTCTGGAGCTTGTCCCGCTTCCCCAATCACCCGCAGGCGGGCGCCGTCGAAGTGATCGATGCGCTGGCGATTTCCAAAGAGGAATTCACTCGCCGCTACGTCAATCGCAACCGTCCCTGCCTGGTCAAGAATGCGGTACGGCATTGGCCGGCGTTCCATAAATGGCAGCGCCTGGACTACCTCAAGGCGCATTCGCGCAACAGTGCGGTGGTGGTGCGCTCGCAGATCGTTTCCGAGGTCATCGGCTGGTCCAATCCGCAGGTCAAGGCCGAGTTGACCGAATACGCCAAGACGGTCTATCGGGAGGTGCCGTTCCACCAGTTTCTCGACGACCTGAGCGTGGGTGACTCGCCGTTGGTGGCCGACAGTTGCCGGTTCTCCGAAGGCTCGGCCATCGAGCCGATGAAGGAAGACGTCGGTGGGTTGCCGTTCATGCCGCAGTTGGGCAAGTCCCGGCACTATCCGCCCCATCGCAGCTTCCTGTACCGCAATTCCTATACCGATTGGCACTTCCATGTCGTCGACGAAACCTTCATGGCCCAGGTCGTCGGCGCCAAGGAAGTGCTGCTGTTACCGCCAGACGAAGCCAGTTGGCGAGCCTTGCGCCCGGTGATCGAGGAAGCGGGCTACCTGTACGACATCGACACCGGGCGCTTCCCGGGGACGCGAGCCTTGCGGGCGCTGCGCACGGTGGTGGAGCCGGGGGATGCGTTGTACATCCCGGTCTATTGGTGGCACGCGGTGCAATCGATGAATGACGAATTCGGCGCGACCGTCGCGGCGACGTTCCCGACACCCTTGCACGTCAGTGGCAACATCAGCTCGCCCATTGCCAGGCGGGTGTTGCGCACTTATCTGTTTTCTCGTTTTGCACCGTTGGTGTTTGGCGCGGTGCTCTATTCCCTGGCCTATCGGCTACTGGACAAGTTGATCGGTGTCGTTACGCCTCGCGATGTGCGCCCATGAGCGTGGGAAGCGGCCGCTGGGGTTTTGACCTGGGGCGCGGTTTCTATTTCCTCTGGTGCGGCGAGTCGCTGGCGGTGGTGGGCACGGCGCTGATGGAGTTCGCCCTGGGCGTCTGGGTGTACAACCACACCGGCTCGGCGGTGGCGTTCGCCAATGTGGTACTGGCGGCGACACTGCCGGCCGTGCTGTTCCTGCCCTTGGCAGGTGGGCTGGCCGACCGGATCAGCCATCGGGTGATCATTGTCTGTTGCGACGTGACCCTGGCGGTGCTGCTCCTGGGGGTCATGGCGCTGCTCTGGTTCGAACGGCTGGAGCCGCTGCACTTGTACGTTTTCAATTGTTTGGCGTCGATTGTTGGCGCCTTTCGCAAGCCCGCCTATCAAGCGGCTGTCAGTACGATTGTCGCTCCTGACAAGTTCACCCGGGCCTCGGGGTTGATCAGCATCAGTAAGAACGCTTCGGCCCTGGTGGCACCGCTGCTGGCGGGGGCGATCATGGCCAGCGCCGGGCTGGTGACGATCCTGGCGGTGGACCTGATGACCTTCTGCTCCGGCACGTTGCTGGTGATCAAGGCGTTCTCCCATGTGCGCGGCGCGCCGGGGCGCCAGGACAGCGCGCCCAAAGGCACGGTGTTCGGCGGGGCGCTGGGGAATGTCGCCGCGGCGCTGAAATTCTTTGTCGCCGAGCGGCTGATGGCCGGGTTGCTGGTCTACACCATGATGCGCACGGCGCTGTTGTCACTGGCCACTTTGATGATGACGCCGTTGCTGCTGTCGACCCTGGGCAGCCAGGCCTTGGGGATGGCCTATACCTGGGCGGCCCTGGGTGGCCTGGCTGGCGCGGGGCTGCTGATTTCGATGGGCAATCCGCGTCGATTGATGGCGCTGGTGGCGGTGGCCGACCTGCTGCTGGCGGCTTGTGTCGTCGCCTTGGGGCTGGTCTCGCAGGCTTTCGCCTACTGCGCGCTGGCCTTTGTCGCGATCACCATGGCGAGCATCGCCGACGCCAGCGTGAACTCGCTGTGGATGCGCAGGATTCCCAGCGACAGCCGCGCCAGTGTGTTTGCCTTGATCAGCATGTTGACCATCGCCACCACCAGCCTGGCGGTGATCGTCGGTGGTTTCCTGGTGGACCACTGGTTTCAGCCGGCGTTGGTACCCGGTGGTCTTTACGCCGACTCGATCGGACGTTGGTTGGGCGTGGGCCCGGGGCGGGGCGTGGGGCTGCTGTTCGTGGTGGCCGGCGGGTTGTTCGCGCTGCTGCCGTTGAGCGTCTTGCTCTATGGGCCGATGCGTCGACTGGACGAGCCGCCAGTACCGATGACTGCCGCGCGAATGATCGAGAACCCCCAGGCCGAGCCCCTGTAATGCCAGTCGGCCCCGGTGTACCTGATTCCCGTGACAGACAGGCCGCGCCCGGTGAGTCACCCTTGGCAGGCTCTCCTGCTACGCCCCGAGGCACCTGGCGGACAGGACCATCTGGCATCGCCAGCGGAATCGACAACCTCAATAAAAGGAGTACCTATGCGCCCGTCGTTTTATGATCCCAGCCGTTTTCCGCAACTGAAGAACCTGGCCGACAACTGGGAAGTGATCCGCGAGGAATTTCTGGCCCTCAATGCGCCGACCCTGACGATCAACCGCGTGGGCAAGCAGATCGCCGAGATTGTCGAGGAGATCGACGCGCACATGGCGGCGGGAGGAGAGTATGGCTGGCTCTGGGGGTGGGGCGACGACATGGATATCATGCCGGAGTGGACCCAGTACGGCCTGGTGGCCTATGACACCCCGATCCCCTACGCCCGCGACGCCATGCCCGGGACTATCGAGCTGCTGAGCAAGATTCCTGGCATCAAGCTCTGCGCCTTGTTGCGCATGGAGCCCAATGTGTTCCTCGGTACTCACTCTCATACCGGCACTTGGGAGGAGGGGCTGCTGCATATGCAACTGACCATCGATGCGCCTACTACGCAGAACTATGCCTACCTCAACGTCAACGGGAGCTTTAACCAGAGCACCAATGGCAACCTGGTGATTTTCGATGGGTCCCTGGACCACTTTGCGGTGAATGCCTCCAGGGCTCACCGGACGGTGTTGTATCTTGAATTTCACCGTGAGAAGCACATGGTGGCTTGATGTGGATCGCGCTTGCGCCTGGGAATGGATTTGCGGCGGCCACAGGTTTGAGGTTTATGGGTAGACCTGTGGGAGCGAGCCTGCTCGCGATAGCCGATAGCGGTCAATCAGCGTGCATCGAAATCGCCTGGCATAAAAAAACGCCGCCCCTCGCAAGAAGGGCGGCGTTTTTAGTCGGGCGTTTTAAGCGTTAGGCTTGAACGACCGGGATGTTGGCGTTTGCAGCCGCTTCGCGGAACTCGGCGATCTGGTCGAAGCTCAGGTAGCGGTAGACGTCCGCTGCCATGCTGTCGATCTTGCCGGCGTATTCCATGTACTCCTCGACGGTCGGCAGGCGACCCAGGATCGACGCAACGGACGCCAGTTCGGCCGAAGCCAGGTAGACGTTCGCGCCGTCACCCAGACGGTTCGGGAAGTTACGAGTGGAAGTCGACACCACGGTGGAGTTCGGCTCGACGCGGGCCTGGTTACCCATGCACAGCGAGCAGCCTGGCATTTCCATCCGTGCACCGGCCTTGCCGTAGATGCCGTAGTAGCCTTCTTCGGTCAGTTGGTGAGCGTCCATCTTGGTCGGCGGCGACAGCCACAGACGAGTTGGCAGCTGGCCCTTGACCTGCTCC
Source organism: Pseudomonas sp. OA65 (assembly GCF_017498305.1). Lineage (NCBI taxonomy): Bacteria > Pseudomonadati > Pseudomonadota > Gammaproteobacteria > Pseudomonadales > Pseudomonadaceae > Pseudomonas > Pseudomonas sp. OA65. The sequence continues at coordinate 140,757 of NZ_JAGDEZ010000015.1, read as the reverse complement.
AGCAGTTTACCGGCAGCGCGGAAGTGACCGATGTTGGTCATGCACGAACCGATGAACACTTCGTCGATCTTCTCGCCAGCAACGCTGGACAGCAGACGGGCGTCGTCCGGATCGTTTGGCGCGCAGAGCACAGGCTCGCTGATGTCGGCCAGGTCGATTTCGATGACTTCGGCGTATTCGGCGTCGGCATCGGCTTCCATCAGTTGCGGGTTGGCGATCCAGGCTTCCATCGCTTGGGCGCGGCGTTCCAGGGTACGTGCATCACCGTAGCCTTCGCCGATCATCCAGCGCAGCAGGGTGATGTTGGACTGCAGGTACTCGGTGATCGACTCTTTCGACAGCTTGATGGTGCAACCGGCAGCCGAACGTTCGGCCGAGGCGTCGGACAGTTCGAACGCCTGTTCCAGGGTCAAGCCTTCCAGGCCTTCGATTTCCAGGATGCGGCCGGAGAAGGCGTTTTTCTTGCCTTTCTTCTCGACGGTCAACAGACCGTTCTGGATGGCGAAGTACGGAATGGCATGAACCAGGTCACGCAGGGTGATGCCAGGTTTCATTTTGCCTTTGAAGCGCACCAGGATCGATTCCGGCATGTCCAGCGGCATGACGCCGGTGGCAGCGGCGAAGGCGACCAGGCCGGAACCGGCCGGGAACGAGATGCCCATCGGGAAACGGGTGTGGGAGTCGCCACCGGTACCCACGGTGTCTGGCAGCAGCATGCGGTTCAGCCACGAGTGGATGATGCCGTCGCCCGGACGCAGGGAAACGCCGCCGCGGGTCATGATGAAGTCAGGCAGGGTGTGGTGGGTGGTTACGTCGATCGGCTTCGGATAGGCCGCGGTGTGGCAGAAGGACTGCATCACCAGGTCAGCCGAGAAGCCCAGGCACGCCAGGTCTTTCAGTTCGTCACGGGTCATTGGACCGGTGGTGTCCTGGGAACCCACGGTGGTCATTTTCGGTTCGCAGTAGGTGCCAGGGCGCACGCCTTGGCCTTCTGCCAGACCGCAAGCCTTGCCAACCATCTTCTGCGCCAGGGTGAAACCCTTGGTGCTTTCAGCCGGTGCTTCAGGCTTCTTGAACAGGTCGAACGCTGGCAGGCCCAGCTCGGCGCGAGCCTTCTCGGTCAGGCCACGGCCAATGATCAGCGGAATACGGCCGCCAGCGCGGACTTCATCCAACAGCACCGGGGTCTTCATTTCGAAAGTGGTGATGACTTCGTCGGTACCGTGCTTGCAGACCTTGCCGGCATGCGGGTACAGGTCGATCACGTCGCCCATGTTCATGTTCGACACGTCGAACTCGATAGGCAGTGCGCCGGCATCTTCCATGGTGTTGTAGAAGATCGGGGCGATCTTGCTGCCGAAGCAGAAACCGCCAGCGCGCTTGTTCGGCACGTAAGGAATGTCGTCGCCGAAGAACCACAGCACCGAGTTCGTGGCGGATTTACGCGAGGAACCGGTACCGACCACGTCACCGACGTAGGCGATCGGGAAGCCCTGACCGCGCATTTCTTCGATCTGCTTCATCGGGCCGGTCTTGCCTTGCTCGTCCGGAACGATGCCGTCACGGGCCATTTTCAGCATGGCCAGGGCGTGCAGCGGGATGTCCGGGCGGGACCAGGCGTCCGGGGCAGGGGACAGGTCGTCGGTGTTGGTTTCGCCGGTGACCTTGAAGACGCGCAGGCTGATCTTGTCGGCCAGCACCGGGCGCTTCTTGAACCACTCGCCGTCAGCCCAGGATTGCAGCACGGCCTTGGCGTGAACGTTGCCGTTCTTGGCTTTTTCAGCCACGTCGTGGAAGGCATCGAACATCAGCAGGGTGTGCTTGAGTTCTTCGGCGGCGACTGGCGCCAGCTCGGCGTCGTCCAGCAGCTCCACCAGGGTCACGATGTTGTAGCCGCCCTGCATGGTGCCGAGCAGTTCAACGGCACGCTTCTTGTCCAGCAGAGGGGATTGGGCCTGGCCCTTGGCCAGGGCGGACAGGAAACCGGCCTTGACGTAGGCGGCTTCGTCGACTCCAGGCGGAACGCGATTGGTGATCAGGTCAACGAGGAAAGCTTCTTCGCCAGCCGGAGGATTTTTCAGCAGCTCGATCAGGCCTGCGGTTTGTTCGGCGTTAAGCGGCTGGGGAACGATACCCAGGGCTGCACGCTCTTCGATATGTTTGCGGTAGGCTTCAAGCACAGTTATTACCCTCATCAGTGGTCCCAAATGGGTGTCCGGGACGCTCATCCAGAAACTCTCGGCACTCATGCGCGTCAGGGGGCTTTTTGGGCCTCCACGCCAGAGTTGCCGGAGTTCCTCACAGAAGCTGCTTTCAAAGTTTTACGCCTGCAGAACGGGAGCTGATGAGGGTTGGCGTTGGGCTTTCCCCGCTGGAAAGACCCTTCGCCAACACCGCTCTGAAGGAACGACTGTGCTCGTGACGCTTTGAAAACAGCTTCTAACGGACATTGGCGCCTTAAAAGGCTGGCTGATTCTACGGGAAAAAAAAATTAAAGGTAAGTTGGGCCAGGAAGTTTGAGGGGTGATCAATCTTAGACAAAGGGCTAACATGCCGGCCTGTCCTGCTTTTGCGTGTGCGTTTCCTTATGCCCAACCAGCTCATCAAGACCCCTTGCGTCGGCCTTTGCTCCACTGTCTACGGTGACCTGGTGTGCCGTGGCTGCAAGCGGTTCCACCATGAAGTGATCCACTGGAACGGCTACAACGAAGAAGAAAAACGCGCGGTGTGGATGCGGCTCGAACAGCTGTTGGTGCAGGTGATGGTGGCCAAGTTGGAGGTTTTCGACCCCGGATTGCTGCGCCAGCAACTGGAATCACGCAAGATCCGCTTCGTGCCGCACCAGTCGGAATACTGCTGGGCCTATCAGTTGATCGCCCGGGGCGCGCGGGTGATCAACAACCTGGAAGCCTACGGCATGGTGTTGATGCCGGAATTTCGCGATTGGGAACTGCCGGACCTGCGCGATGCCATTGATCGGGAGTTTTTCCTTCTGTCCGAAGCCCATTACCAGCGCTACATCGCGCCGGGGTTCCTGAAGGATGCGATTGGCGGCTGACAGTTTTTGTGGCGAGGGTATTTATTGAAGCGTCGCACCGCCCCGCTGTGGGAGCAAAGCTTGCTCGCGATGCAGGCGCCTCGGTTCCAGAGAGACCGCGTCGTTTTTATCGCGGGCAAGCCTTGCTCCCACAGATAAATCCCCTCGCCACAGGTTGGCGTGTCAATCCTTGACCGCCAACTCCACCAGATGGTCCTCGACCTCCTGGGGCTTGAGCACCAGCACATCGCTTTCCAATGTGTCGAGCACCGCCTCGGCGGTGTTGCCGATCAGCACCCCGGACAACCCCGAGCGGGCCACGGTGCCGATCACTGTCACCGCCGCCTGCAGTCTGCGCGCCATGTACGGAATCAACACGTCCGCCGGGCCTTCTTCGATGTGCAGGTGCTGGTCGTCGATGTCGAATTCGGCCTGGAAGGCCCGGCATTGCTCGCGGTAACGGGCCTCGATGGTCTCCTTGAGCTGGAACGTCGGGTCGGCCGACGAGAGCATCGGCGAGGGGTGGGCGCTGATCACATGCAGGTGTGCCTTGGCCAGGAGGGCGATGTCATAGCCATGGTCGATGATGGTGGTGTGCAGGTGACGGTGCTCACCGTCGGCATTGCCCACATCGACGGCGGCGAGGATCACCTTGTCCTTCCAGGAACCGGCGGTTTTCACCAGCAGCACCGGGGTCGGGCAATGGCGTAGCAGCTTCCAGTCCGCCGGGGTCAGCAGGGCCTTTTTCAGCGGGCTGTCAGGGAAATGCTGTTTGATCACCAGCCCGCAACCTTCTGCTTGTTGCACGTCGATGATGGTTTCGTGGAGGCTTTCGTTCCAGGCCTGCTCGGTGGTGACGCTGTAGCCGTCGGCCAGCAATGCGCTCTTGAGCACGCTGAGCAGGCCGGCATGGTCATGTTTTCTGTCGCACACCAACAGGTGCAGGTGGGCCTGGGTCACCCCGGCGATCAGTTTGGCGCGCTTGAGCGCCAGGCTTTCCGCGTGTTCGGGCTCAATGACCACCAGGATGCTGCGAATGGCTTGCATGATCGGCGTTCTCCAATGAAAAGGCTGGCGTTGCTCAACTATAGTTCTTGTGGGGCAGTCTAGTGGCTGTGGAGGCATCATCGACTTGATGCATATCAACGGCGGTGGCTGGTGGTCTGGGGGCAGGCCGGTATAATCGGCGCCCTTCGCTCGACTACCTTTGCCCGTGAGCCCCATGAATCTTCCCGAAATCCACGAATTCCTTGGCTGCCGCACCCCCGATGCCTGGGTCCAGGCCGCGCTGGCCGACCAGGAAACGTTGCTGATCGACCACAAGAACTGCGAATTCAAGGCGGCCAGCACCGCCCTGAGCCTGATCGCCAAGTACCATTCCCACGTCGACCTGATCAACCTGATGTCGCGCCTGGCCCGGGAAGAGCTGGTGCACCACGAGCAAGTCATGCGCCTGATGAAAAAGCGCAAGATCGGCTTGCGCCAGCTCTCCGCCGGCCGTTATGCCTCGGGGCTGCGCAAAGTGGTACGCAGCCACGAGCCGGTTAAACTGGTGGACACCCTCGTCGTCGGCGCCTTCATCGAAGCCCGCAGTTGCGAGCGTTTCGAGGCCCTGGTGCCGCACCTGGACGAGGAGTTGGGCAAGTTCTACTTCGGTTTGCTGAAAAGCGAAGCCCGGCATTTCCAGGGCTACCTGAAACTGGCCTACCAGTATGGCGATGCCAAGGACATTGCCCAGGTGATCGACAAGGTCCGTGAGGCCGAGCGGGAACTGATCGAATCGCCGGATGTGGAGTTTCGCTTCCACAGTGGTGTGCCTGCGGCATAGGGCTGTTTGTCCTGACGCCATCGTCGGAACGCCGCCCGGAGCAAGCTTGCTCCCACAGGGAAATTTGGGTAAGGCACCAATATATTTGCAACGCCACAGAACAGTGTGGGAGCGGGCTTGCCCGCGAATGCGTCAGGTCAGTTGAATGAATGCTGGCTGACCCACCGCCATCGCGAGCAAGCCCGCTCCCACAGGGGGTGGGTTTCCCAAATCCAGTGGGAGCGAGCTTGCTCCGGGCGGCGTTCCGACGATGAGGCCTTCTGCAGCGCTGCCTCTCAACCAGTCAAACCCAGGCGCTCATGCCACTGGGCAATCGATTCCTCGGGATAAACCTCGAACTGCTGGTCCCCCCGATGCGCCTCGACCTCCACCCACGGCGCCTTGGAACCGAGCATCAAGTGGGTGTGTTCCGGCGGTACCGGCAGCGGCGTGTCGATGGCTGAAGCGAAGGGGTGCACCAAGTCCGGCCATTCGGGGCTGAACAGCCACAGCCCCGATCCACACAGGGAACAGAAATGCCGCTCGGCACTGCTGCGGTGGGCACGTTTGTCGCCGTCGTCCTTGAGCCGCGCATGGTAGATCGAGATGTGCTTGCGACCATGCACTTTCAAGCTTCGGGCATCGCCCCCCAGGTTGATCGCATAACCGCCGCCGCCCTGGGTTTTGCGGCAGATCGAGCAGTAGCAGCGTTGATAAGGGTAGGGGTGGGCACAGGCCAGGCTGAACGACACGGCGCCGCAGTGGCAGGATCCTTCTAGCTGCATGGGGACCTCCAGTTGGGTTGGGATGTTCATGACAGCCTAGACGGTTGGTCCTGGATTGTTGGCTGCCAGGCGGACGCCATCGCGAGCAGGCTCGCTCCCACATTTGATCTTCAGTGTCCACACAGTGTATCGACACAGAAAATCCCCTGTGGGAGCGAGCCTGCTCGCGATGAACGATTACGCGGTCTTGGAGTTAGGCACCCGCCACAAATACCACGCCGCCACCGTCCGATAAGGGCGCCAGGCCAGGCCGATCGCGGTCATCTGCTTGCGGCTGGGCTGTTGCGCCAATCCCTTGAGCCGTCGATACCCCTCGCGCACGCCAAAGTCGTCGGCCGGCAGGATGTCGGGCCGCTCCAGGCTGTAGATCAACAGCATTTCCACGGTCCAGCGCCCAACGCCACGCAGGCTGACCAGGCGCTCGATCAGCGCTTCGTCCTCCATCGCCCGTGCCGTGGCGTGGTCTGGCACCACCCCGTCCAGAGCTGCTTGGGCGATGCCCTGGAGGGTTGCGATCTTGCTGGCGGAAAATCCACAACCGCGTAATTGCATAACGTCTTTCGCCAGGATCTGCGCAGGTGTGGGGAATGTCTGCGCCGGGAACAACGCCAGCAGCCGACCCAGAATCGCATCGCCTGCCTTGGCGTGCAGTTGCTGGTAGGCAATCGCCCGCACCAAGGCTTCATAGGGATCGCGGGCCGGCTTGGGTTGCAGCAGGCAAGGGCCAATCGTCTTGACATGCCGTCGCCAGTCTTCGTCGAGATTGGCCAGGAAGACACTGGCATCGTGGTAGGGCACATGCATCAGGTATTCGTTCTCCGGGGCGCTCAAAACGCCAGGGGCAATGAAACCTGCACCGCGGCTTTTTCCAGCCGCAACAGAAACGCCTTGCGCGGCTGGCCGCCACCATAGCCGGTCAACGAGCCATCCGCACCGATCACTCGATGGCACGGAACAACGATGGCCAGGCGATTCTGCCCGTTGGCCAGGCCCACGGCGCGGCTGGCACCCGGGCTGCCCAGGGCCGTGGCGATGCCGCCGTAGCTGCGGGTTTCGCCGTAGGGAATCGTTTGCAATATAGCCCAGACGCGCACGGCGAATGCGCTGCCGGGCATGTGCAACGGGACCTTGAACGCCGTGAGTTTGCCGGCGAAGTAGTCGGCCAGTTCGGTTTCGATCTGTTGCAGGTGAGCGTTGTGCCCCGGCGCAACTGTGTAGCCGTAGCGTTGCTGCAATTCTTCCAGCTCCTTGGTCAGGGCCGGGCGGTCGAGGAACTCCAGCAGCACCAGGCCCCGGCGTTCGGCCATGGCCAGCATCGGCCCCAATGGCGTGGTCAGGCGGGTGAACAACAAGGGTTCGCTGAGGGCTGCGCGGCCCGGCGTGATGTGGAAGGATTTGACGAAGGCGTCGCGGAACCCGCTCAACGATTCATAGCCGGAATCGAACGCGGCATTGTCGATGGACGTGCCGTCTTTGATACCTCCCAAGGCAATGCCCAGGCGACGGGTACGCAGGTAGGCGTGAAAGGTCATGCCGAAATGTTGCTTGAACCAGCGGCGCAACTTCAGCGGTTCGATGCCTTGCTCCAGCAGCAAGGCGTCGGTCCAGCGCAGGTCGGGTTCGGCGTCCACGGCTTTGAGCAGGGCCTGGATCCAGTCCGGCGCAATGGCGGCAGCGTCCAGCGGCTTGCAGCGCAGGCAGGCGCGGTAGCCTGCCGACATGGCTTCGTCGGCGTGGGCGAAGAACTCCACGTTTTCCGGTTTCGGCTTGCGCGCGGTGCAACTGGGGCGACAGAAGATGCCGGTGGTCTTGACCGCGGTGAAGAACACCCCTTCGTAGGCGGTGTCTCGTTCGAGCATGGCGCGGACCATCTCGGCATGGGGCGGGAGCAGCGAGTCGTGTAGGTTCATGGAGCAGAGCATAGAACGGTGCCCGGGACGACTCCACCGAAAAATCGACAGTGAATTTCCCGGTCATTTGGTCGGGTGGTCGCGAACAAAAACTGAACCTTTGAGTCTTAAAGGTTCACCCGCTGTTTTTGTCTTTCGGAGACATCATGTCCAAACATAAGAAATCCCTGATTGCCGTTGCTGTCTGTGCCCTGGCGTTCGGTGCCTCGGCCTTGCTGCCTGCCGACCTGTCGCCGATCGGTTCGAGCTATGCCGCGGGCAATGGCGGTGGCGGTGGTGGTGGCGGCAATGGCGGTGGTGGCGGTCATGGCGGAGGAAACGGTGGTGGTAATGGCGGCGGCCACGGTGCTGGCATCGGCGGTGGCCAGGGCCATGACAAGTCGGGCGACGCCCGCGGCCTTGGCAAAGGATTGGCCAGCGACCACACCGGCACGCGTACCCGCACCCGGGACCATGGCGTGAGCGGCAAGCACACCGGCGCCACCCGCACCGACCGTACCAGCAAGGCTTCGTTGACGTCGACCATCGCCAACGACCGCGATACGCGCGGCCTGACCAAGGCGTCGGCGATCTCCACCGCCACGCCAGGCACCCACAACACCAAGGGCCTGACCAACGCGACCAGTTCTTCGATCAAGAACGATCGCTGATCGCCCGAACAAGCCGCGATGCCTGCAAGGTGTCGCGGCTTTTTTTCGTCTGTCAGTTACGCATGACCACAGCGTTCAATATTTCCAGAACACCGGCGTGAACAACACCAGCACCGTCAGGATCTCCAGTCGGCCCAACAGCATGCCGATCGTCAGCAGCCATTTTGCTGAATCCGGCAGCGTCGAGAAGTTGCCAGCCGGCCCGATGATGTTGCCCAAGCCTGGGCCCACGTTGCACACCGCGGTGGCCGCGCCGGTCAGGGCGGTTGTCCAATCCAGGCCTATCAGCGCCAGGCCCAGGGCAATGGTGCCGATTGTGATTGCGAAGAAGAACGAAAACGTCAGCAGTGAGCGAACGATTTCCTCATCGATGGGATGGTTGTTGTATTTCTTCTGGATCACCGCCCGGGGGTGGATCAGTTGTTTCAAACTGCCCATCAGCAGAACCTTGGCCACTTGAAAGCGAAAAATCTTCAGCCCCCCGGACGTGGATCCCGAACAGCCTCCCACGAACGTCAAGTAGAAGAACAGCAACAGGGCGAAGCTGCCCCACAGCGTGTAGTCACCCAATGCCACGCCCGTGGTGGTGACGACAGAGGTGACATTGACGGCCACGATGCGAACCGCGTCCCACCAATCATGATCACTGTTCAGGCTCAGCCAGGTACCGACCACGAGCCAGGTGATGACCAGAAAACCGATGAAACCCCGAACCTGCTGATCCTTGAGCAACGCACGCCGGTTCCCCCGCAGCGTCGCGACATACAGCGTAAAGGGCAGCGCTCCCGCCATCATGATGATCACCGACACCCAGTGAATGGCCGGTTGCGTCCAGTGCGCCAGGGAAGAGTCGGAGGTAGAGAAGCCGCCGGTGGAGATCAATGACATCGCATGGTTGATGGCCTCGAAGGGCGTCATGCCGGCCAGCCACAGCGCCAAGGTCGCGAAGGCGGTCAGCGCGACATAGATCCAAAGGATGTAGTTGGCCGCGACGTGAGAACGCGGCGTGACTTTCTCCGACCAGTCCGACGATTCGGTCTGGAACAACCGCATGCCGCCGACCCGCAGCAGCGGCAGGATCGCCACGGCCATGCCGATAAAGCCGATGCCGCCGAGCCAATGCAGCATCGAGCGCCAGATCAACAGGCCGGGGGATGCCGTATCGAGCCCGGTGAGGATGGTCGAGCCGGTGGTCGTGATGCCCGACATGGTCTCGAAAAATGCATCGGTGTAACTGATGTGCTGGATGAATACCATCGGCAGGGCGGCGAAGGCGCAGACCACCACCCAACTGGCGGTGGTCAGCAGGTACATTTCCCTGGGGCGCATGTGGACATGTTCCGGTCGTCCACGGGCGACCAGGGCGATACCACAAACAAAGGTAATCAGGCTCGACCAAAGAAACGCCGACAAATCATCGTTGCGCTCGTAAAGCAGCAGCGTGAACAGCGGGATCGCCATGCTGATCGCCAGGGTAATCAGGAAAATTCCGAGGATGAAACCGATGAGACGCAGAACCGCAATCGACATGAGAAACGCCTGATCCATTGAGCCGCACAGTATCGATTTGGTGAATCGGCTACCGCGTAAAGTTTGCGTAAAAAAATAGGCGGTGACGCTCGATGACAAGGCAGTTTTCTTCAATACCCTCGAAGCAGGCCCCGTTACCTTTGAGACTCGTTCCTGAACTGAAGAAGATATGTGATGAGCTTGTTATTTTCCATGGCAACTTTTGCGTTGGTGGCTTCCATTACCCCAGGCCCGGTCAATATCGTCGCCCTCAGCTCGGGGGCCCGCTACGGGTTTCGGGCCACGTTGCGACACGTGGCCGGCGCCACCCTCGGGTTTGTCCTGCTGCTGGTCTTGATGGGGTTGGGGTTGCATGAAGTGTTGCAGCGTTGGCCGGGGCTTACCCGCGTGGTGCAACTGGCGGGTGTGGCATTCCTGTTGTTCATGGCCTGGAAACTGGCGATGGACAACGGCGAACTGGGGGAGCGGGACGACGGGCGCGCGCCATCGATGCTCTACGGCGCGCTGATGCAATGGCTCAATCCCAAGGCCTGGCTGGCCTGCGTGGCGGGGATGGGCGCATTCGTGGCCGATGGCGAGGCACGGCTGGTGTGGCAGTTTGCAGCGATCTACCTGGTTATCTGCTACGTCTCGGTGGGCTGCTGGGCCTACGCTGGGAGTTTCCTGCGCGCGTGGTTGGGGAACCCGGCGACGATGCGCCTGTTCAACCGGGCAATGGCGGCGTTGTTGGTGGTGAGTGCGGTGTATCTGTTGTTGCCGTGAGCTGAAGTGGCGGCAACCCTGGTTTTTAAGAAGCAAGTGCTGTTGTGGCTGCAATCCGCGCTTTAGAGGTGGGAACGCTGTTGTGGCGAGGGAGCTTGCTCCCGCTCGACTGCGCAGCAGTCGCCCAGAATCGAGGGCTACTGCGTAGCCCAGCGGGAGCAAGCTCCCTCGCCACAGGGGGACTCACCCCATTTCCGGGCTGCGGTATCAGCCGCGATATTGCCCGGGCGTCGCCGCCAGGTGTTGCTTGAAAGCGCGCTGGAAATGCGCCTGGTCGGCAAACCCGCTCTCCAGCGCTACATCGGCGATCAGCTTGCCTTCGCGCAATTGGCGCCGGGCAAACTGGATCCGACGGTTGACCAGGAAGGCGTGGGGCGTCATCCCGTAATGGCGCTTGAAGGCTCGGCTCAGGTAGGACGGCGACAGCTGCGCGGCGGCACAGATGTCTTCGAGCTTCAAGGCTTCGCTGCAATGGTCGTGGATAAATTGCGCCGCACGCATCAGCCCTGGATGACTGCCCCGGTCCGGACGACCGGCAGGGTTGAGCCGTTGTTGCAGGTCGATGAAGAACGCCTCGGCGGCGGCGTGCTTGCCGGTCGTGTCGAGTTGCCCGTCCAGCAATTGGCCATACAACCTTCCCAGTGCGGCAAACAGCTCCGCGTCGCGGCTGTGCGTGGTGGCGAACCCCTGGAAATCCAGGTTTTGGTCAAAGCCGATACGACGCTGCAAGTCCCGGAGCCACAGGGTGTCGACGTACAGCATCACGTAGGACCACGGCTGATCGTCGATCGGGTTGCAGGCGTGGACGTCGCCGGGGTTCATCAGCACCACCGTGCCGCTTTCCACTTGGAAGCTCGAGCGCTCGTGAATATAGGTGCTGCGCCCGGCGGTGATCGCGCCGATGGAGAAGTGATCATGGGAGTGACGCGAATAGCAAACCTTGCGCCCATCGTCGATGGCCCTGGCTTCGATGAAGGGCAGGGCCGCGTCGCGCCAGAAGCGTGGGGCGGCGTCAGGGTTGGCGTGCTTCATCGGTCAGCGTCCTCGTCTTGAACCTGGGTGGCAGTGTATTAGCCCTGGCCGGCAAATGCCCGTTGGATTTGGTTGTTCTGTCCAACGGCGGTCGTTCCTGGACTAGACTCCAGAAAGTCCCGCCAATGGAGTTTCCGATGCTTGCGCCAGGTAAACCGGACAACGAAGCCGTTCGCCTCAAGAATCTGCACTCGCTCAAGCTGCTCGATACCGCACCGGAAGAGCGGTTCGATCGCCTGACCCGCCTTGCTCGGCGTCTGTTTGACGTGCCCATCGCCCTGGTGTCGCTGGTGGACGCCAACCGGCAGTGGTTCAAGTCCAGTGCTGGCCTGGACGCCAGCGAAACCTCGCGGGAAGTTTCCTTTTGCGGGCATGCGATTTTGCAGGATCAGATCCTGGAGATCTGCGACGCGGAACAGGATGAGCGCTTCCACGACAACCCGTTGGTCACGGACACGCCTGGCATTCGCTTCTACGCGGGGCATCCGCTGGGGCTGGAGGACGGCAGTAAGCTGGGCACGTTGTGCCTGCTCGACACCAGGCCGCGCCGGCTCAATGACGAAGAGCGCGAACTGCTGCGTGACTTGGCGCGCATGGCCGAGCAGGAAATGGTCGCGGTGCAGATGGCGAGCATGGACGAGCTGACGCTGTTGTCCAATCGCCGCGGCTTCAGGACGCTGGCCCAGCATGCATTGAATGTGTGTGATCGCTTGTCGCGACCGGCGACGCTGCTGTTCTTCGATCTCAATGACTTCAAGCCGATCAATGATCGCTATGGGCACGCCGAGGGTGACAACGCGCTGAAAACCTTCGCCGATGTGCTGCGCATCGCCTTTCGCGAAAGTGATGTGATCGGTCGCTTGGGCGGTGATGAATTCGTGGCGCTGCTCACGGGTTCTTCCCATATCGAGACAACGACAATCATGGCGCGGCTCCAGGAAATCCTTGATGAACGCAATGCGATGTTGCAGCGCGGCTATGACATTCGTTTCAGCGTTGGCCAGATCGAGTACGACGCCCAGCGCCATCGGTCGATCGACAATCTAATGGCTGACGCCGATGCGGCGATGTATGCGCAGAAACAGGCGCTGCGCAGTTAACACAGACTGATCAGGCCACCGCCTATCCCTGTGGGAGCGAGCCTGCTCGCGATGACCGAGTCACACTCAACATTTATGCCAACTGACCCACCGCAATCGCGAGCAGGCTCGCTCCCACAAGGGGATTTGTAGTGAGAGCATAAAAAAACGCCGCTTGCCCTTTCCAGGACGAGCGGCGTTTTTCAAGCGCGGTGCGCGTGAAGATTACTCTTCGATGTTACCCATGGCGGTGGTGTTGAAGCCGCCGTCCACGTACATGATTTCACCGCTGATGCCCGACGCCAGGTCCGAGCACAGGAAGGCGCCGGCGTTGCCGACTTCTTCGATGGTGACGTTGCGACGCAGCGGGGTTTGCGCTTCGTTGGCGGCCAGCATCTTGCGGAAGTTCTTGATGCCGGAAGCGGCGAGGGTGCGGATCGGGCCTGCCGATACGCAGTTGACGCGGGTGCCGTCCGGGCCCAGGGAGCCAGCCAGGTAGCGAACGCCGGCTTCCAGGGAAGCCTTGGCCATGCCCATGACGTTGTAGTTCGGCATGGTGCGCTCGGCGCCCAGGTACGACAGGGTCAGCAGGCTGCCGTTGCGGCCTTTCATCATTTCGCGACCGGCCTTGGCCAGGGCCACGAAGCTGTAGGCGCTGATGTCGTGGGCAATGCGGAAACCTTCACGGGTGGTGGCTTCGGTGAAGTCGCCGTCCAGTTGGTCGCCCGGGGCGAAGCCCACGGAGTGCACGATGCAGTCCAGGCCGTCCCACTTCTTGCTCAGTTCTTCGAAGACCTTGGCGATTTCTTCATCGCTGGCCACGTCGCACGGGAAGCACAGCTCAGGGCTCGAGCCCCAGCCCTGTGCGAACTCTTCGACACGACCCTTGAGTTTGTCGTTCTGATAAGTGAAGGCAAGCTCAGCGCCCTCGCGATGCATGGCGGCGGCGATGCCGGATGCGATGGACAGCTTGCTGGCGACACCGACGATCAGTACGCGCTTACCGGCGAGAAAACCCATGTGTTGCTCCTCTTTTCAGGTTATTCGGCAGTTGTTGGGGCCAGGAAGGCGGCCTCCAGCAACTGCTGTGTATAGGGGTGCTGCGGCGCGGCGAATATGCTGCGGGCATCACCTTGTTCGACCACTTGGCCATGCTTGACCACCATCAACTGGTGGCTCAGCGCTTTGACGACAGCCAGGTCATGGCTGATAAACAGGTACGTCAGGTTGTACTTGGTTTGCAACGACCGCAACAGCTCCACCACTTGGCGTTGCACGGTACGGTCCAGGGCCGACGTCGGTTCATCCAGCAGAATCAACGCCGGCTTGAGCACCAGGGCCCGGGCAATGGCGATACGCTGCCGTTGCCCTCCGGAAAATTCATGGGGGTAGCGGTTCCGGGTTTCCGGGTCCAGGCCTACCTCCTTCAATGCCGCGATTATCGCTTGTTCCTGTTCGGCTTCGGTGCCGATCTTGTGGATCCGCAGGCCTTCGCCGACGATCTGGCTCACACACATCCTTGGGCTCAGGCTACCGAACGGGTCCTGAAACACCACTTGCATCTCCCGGCGCAGCGGCCGAACTTGTTGCTGCGTCAGGCTGTCCAGCTGCTTGCCTTCGAAACGGATCCCGCCCTGGCTGCCGATCAACCGCAGGATTGCCAGCCCCAGGGTGGACTTGCCGGAGCCGCTTTCGCCGACGATGCCCAAGGTCTGGCCCTGGGGCAGGCTGAAGCGGATGCCGTCCACGGCCTTGATGTAGTCCACCGTGCGTTTGAACAGGCCTTTCTTGATCGGGAACCAGACTTTCAGGTCCTCGACCTGCAACAGCGGCGGGCCGACGACATTGGTCGCCGGGATGCCGCTGGGTTCGGCGCCCAGCAGTTCCCGAGTGTACGGATGCTGCGGTGCGCGGAACAACTCTTCGCACGATGCCTGTTCGACGATGCAACCGCGCTGCATGACACATACGCGATGCGCAATTCTTCGCACCAGGTTCAAATCGTGGCTGATCAGCAGCAGCGACATGCCCAGGCGCGCCTGCAATTCCTTGAGCAATTGGAGGATTTTCAGCTGGACGGTGACGTCCAGAGCGGTGGTCGGCTCATCGGCAATCAGCAGTTCCGGCTCGTTGGCCAGGGCCATGGCGATCATCACCCGCTGGCGCTGGCCGCCCGACAGCTCGTGGGGCAGGGCCTTGAGGCGCTTGTGGGGCTCGGGGATGCCAACCAGTTCCAGCAACTCAAGGGTCCGGCGGGTCGCGACCTTGCCGCTCAGGCCCTTGTGGATGCCGAGCACTTCATTGATTTGTTTTTCAATGGAGTGCAACGGGTTGAGGGAGGTCATCGGCTCCTGGAAGATCATCGCGATCCGATTTCCACGGATATGCCGGATGGTTTTTTCTTTCAACCCCAGCAAATCCTGGCCGGCGTACTGGATGGTCCCGCTGGGGTGATGGGCCAGGGGGTAGGGCAGCAAGCGCAGGATCGAGTGGGCCGTAACCGATTTGCCCGAGCCGCTTTCACCCACCAGGGCCAGGGTTTCGCCGCGCTTGATATCGAAGCTGACGCCCTCGACCACGCGCTGGCGGCGTTCGCCGACAACGAATTCCACCGACAGGTCGCGTACTTCGATCAGATTATCCTGGTTCATATCACTTCCTCGGATCGAAGGCATCGCGAGCGGACTCGCCGATGAACACCAACAGGCTCAGCATCAGGGCCAGCACGGCGAACGCGCTGATGCCCAGCCATGGCGCCTGGAGGTTGGACTTGCCTTGGGCCACCAATTCGCCCAGGGACGGCGCGCCTGGCGGCAGGCCAAAGCCGAGGAAATCCAGGGCGGTGAGGGTGCCGATGGCGCCGGTGAGGATGAACGGCATGAAGGTCATGGTCGAGACCATGGCGTTGGGCAGGATGTGGCGGAACATGATCGCGCCGTTCTGCATGCCCAGTGCTCGCGCGGCGCGCACGTATTCCAGGTTGCGCCCGCGCAGGAACTCGGCGCGGACCACGTCCACCAGGCTCATCCAGGAAAACAGCAGCATGATCCCCAGTAGCCACCAAAAATTGGGCTGCACGAAGCTGGCCAGGATGATCAACAGGTACAACACCGGCAGCCCGGACCAGATTTCCAGGAAGCGCTGCCCGGCCAGGTCGACCCAGCCGCCATAGAAACCCTGCAGCGCGCCGGCGATCACGCCGATGATCGAGCTGAGCACGGTCAGCGTCAGGGCAAACAGTACCGAGATGCGGAAGCCATAGATGACCCGGGCCAGGACATCGCGGCCCTGGTCATCGGTACCCAGCCAATTCATGGACGAAGGGGGAGCAGGGGCCGGGACCTTCAGGTCGTAATTGATGCTCTGGTAGCTGAACGGAATCGGTGCCCACACCACCCAGGCGTCCTTGGCCGCCAGCAGTTCGCGGATGTAGGGGCTCTTGTAGTTGGCTTCCAGGGGGAACTCGCCACCGAACGTGGTTTCCGGGTAGCGCTTGAGGGCCGGGAAGTACCAGCCGTCGTCGTAATGCACCACCAACGGCTTGTCGTTGGCGATCAACTCGGCGCCCAGGCTCAGCCCGAACAGGACCAGAAACAGCCACAGCGACCACCAGCCACGCTTGTTGGCCTTGAACAGTTCGAAACGACGGCGATTGAGAGGGGACAGGTTCATCTCAATGCTCCCGACTTTCGAAGTCGATACGTGGATCGACAAAGGTATAGGTCAAGTCGCCGATCAGTTTCACCACCAGGCCCAGCAAGGTGAAGATGAACAGGGTGCCGAACACCACCGGATAGTCGCGGTTGATGGCCGCTTCGAAACTCATCAGGCCGAGGCCGTCGAGGGAGAAGATCACTTCCACCAGCAGCGAGCCGGTGAAAAAGATCCCGATGAATGCCGACGGGAAACCGGCGATCACCAGCAGCATGGCGTTGCGGAAGACATGGCCGTAGAGCACCCGATGGCGGGTCAGGCCCTTGGCCTTGGCGGTAACCACGTATTGCTTGTTGATTTCGTCGAGGAAGCTGTTCTTGGTCAGCAGGGTCATGGTGGCGAAGTTGCCGATCACCAGGGCCGTCACCGGCAAGGCCAGGTGCCAGAAGTAATCGAGGATCTTGCCGCCCATGCTCAATTCGTCGAAGTTGTTGGAAGTCAGTCCGCGTAGCGGGAACCAGTCGAAATAACTGCCGCCGGCAAATACCACGATCAGCAGGATGGCGAACAGGAACGACGGGATCGCGTAGCCGACGATGATTGCCGAGCTGGTCCACACGTCGAAATGGCTGCCATGCCGCGTCGCCTTGGCGATCCCCAGCGGGATCGACACCAGGTACATGATCAGCGTGCTCCACAGGCCGAGGGAGATGGACACCGGCATTTTTTCCTTGATCAGGTCGATGACCTTGGCGTCGCGGAAAAAACTGTCACCGAAGTCCAGGCGGGCGTAATTCTTGATCATGATCCACAGGCGTTCGGGCGCCGACTTGTCGAAGCCGTACATGCGTTCGATTTCCTTGACCAGCGCCGGGTCCAGGCCCTGGGCACCGCGGTAGGAGGAACCGGCCACCGACACTTCAGCACCACCGCCGGCAATGCGGCTGGTGGCGCCCTCGAAGCCCTCGAGCTTGGCGATCATCTGTTCCACCGGCCCACCGGGCGCGGCCTGGATGATGATGAAGTTGATCAACAGAATGCCGAACAGGGTCGGAATGATCAGCAGCAGTCGCCGAAAGATATAAGCCAGCATCTTGTTACTCCATGCTCGCAGGGGCGCTGTTTCGCTGCTCGGAGAATTGTTGCAGCACTTCATCAGCCGGCTTGAAGTCCGGCTTGACCCACCATGTGGTCGTGCCGATGTCGTAGGTCGGGGTAACTTTCGGATGGTCGATGTGGCTCCAGTAGGCCACGCGCCAGGTCTTGATGTGCCAGTTGGGGATCACGTAGTAGCCCCATTGCAGGACGCGGTCCAATGCCCGGGCATGGGCCACCAGGCTTTTGCGCGAATCGGCATTGATCAATTGCTCCACCAGTTGGTCCACGGCCGGGTCCTTCAAGCCCATGGTGTTGCGGCTGCCGGGCTTGTCGGCGGCGGCGGACATCCAGAACTCGCGCTGTTCATTACCTGGCGAGCTGGATTGCGGGAAGCTGCCCACTACCAGGTCGAAGTCCCGCGAGCGCACACGGTTGATGTACTGGGAGACATCGACGCGGCGGATGACCAGTTCGATGCCCAAGTCACTCAGGTTGCGCTTGAATGGCAACAAGACCCGCTCGAACTCGGTCTGGGCCAGCAGAAACTCCAGCACCACGGGCTTGCCTTGGGCATCGACCATCTTGTCGTCGACGATGCGCCATCCGGCCTCCTGCAGCAGATGATAGGCCTTGCGTTGCTGGTCGCGGATCATGCCGCTGCCGTCACACATGGAAGGCTGGAAGGCTTCGGTGAAGACCTGCTCGGGAATCTTGCCGCGCAAGGGTTCGAGGATTTTCAGTTCGTCTTCGCCAGGCAGCCCGGTTGCCGCCATCTCCGAGTTCTCGAAATAGCTGCGGGTGCGGGCATAGGCACCATGGAACAGCTGTTTGTTGGTCCACTCGAAGTCCAGCAGCAGGCTAAGGGCCTTGCGTACCCGTACGTCCTGGAAAACCGGGCGACGCAGGTTGTAGATAAAGCCCTGCATGCCGGTAGGGTTGCCGTTGGGGATCTGTTCCTTGATCAACCGACCTTCGGTCACGGCAGGGATGTTATAGGCGTTGGCCCAGTTCTTGGCGGCCATTTCCAGCCAGTAATCGAACTGTCCGGCTTTCAAGGCCTCCACGGCCACGGTGTTGTCGCGGTAATAGTCGGTAGTCAGCACGTCGAAATTGTAGAAACCACGGTTGACCGGCAGGTCCTTGCCCCAATAGTCCTTCACGCGCTCATAGCGGATCGAGCGTCCGGCCTTCACTTCGGTGACCTTGTAGGGACCGCTGCCCAAGGGGATCTCAAGGTTGCCCTTGCTGAAATCTCGACTGGCCCACCAGTGCTTGGGCAGGACGGGCAATTGTCCGAGGATCAATGGCAGCTCGCGATTATTGGTGTGCTTGAACTTGAAGAGGACCTTGAGCGGTTCTTCGGCGATGACTTCGGCGACGTCGTTGTAATAGCCGCGAAACATCGGGGCGCCGTCCTTGGTCAGGGTCTGGAAGCTGAAGACTACGTCTTCTGCGCGTACCGGGTGGCCATCGTTGAAACGGGCTTCGGGGCGCAGGTAGAAGCGTACCCAGCCATTATCCGGGGCTTTCTCGATTTTTTCGGCGATCAACCCGTATTCGGTGAACGGTTCGTCCAGGCCTTGCTTGGCCAGGGTGTCGTAGATCAAACCGATGTCGTCGGCCGGTACGCCTTTGCTGATGAACGGGTTGAGGCTGTCGAAGCTGCCAAATCCGCCTTGGCGGAATATTCCACCCTTGGGCGCATCGGGGTTCACGTAGTCGAAATGCTTGAAATCCGCCGGGTACTTCGGCGGCTCGTTGTACAGCGTCAAGGCGTGCTGCGGCGCGGCGCAGGCCAGCCCGGCGAATAACAGGCAACTGGCCTGCAGGAGCAGGGCACGTAGAGGCTTCATTGATCTTTCTCCGAAGATTTCAGCCACCAGGCGCTCAGGCCTAGGGTGTAGGGCGGCGTGGTGACGAAGGCGAACCGGTTGCGGTACGCCAGGCGATGATAATTGAGATACCAGTTGGGAATGCAGTAATGCTGCCACAACAGCACGCGATCCAGGGCCTTGCCGGCGGCGACCTGTTCGTCGCGGGTCTGGGCGGCGAGCAGTTTTTCCAACAGGTGGTCGACCACCGGGTTGGCGATCCCGGCGTAGTTCTTGCTGCCCTTGACCCCGACCTGGCTGGAGTGGAAGTACTGCCATTGCTCCAGGCCAGGGCTGAGGGTCTGGCCCAGCGTGAGCAGGATCATGTCGAAGTCGAACTGGTCCAGGCGCTGCTTGTATTGGGCGCGGTCCACCGTGCGCAGCCGGGCCTGGATGCCGATGCTGGCGAGGTTCTCGACGTAGGGTTGCAGGATCCGCTCCAGGTTCGGGTTCACCAGCAGGATCTCGAAACTCAGGGGCTGGCTATCGGCGTTTAGCAGGCGCTGGCCGTTGAGGCTCCAACCGGCCTCCTTCAGTAATGCCAATGCTTTGCGCAGGGTTTCCCGGGGAATGCCGCGCCCGTCGGTCTTGGGCAAGCTGAAGGGTTCGGTGAGCAGTTTGGACGGCAATTGTTCGCGGTACGGCTTGAGCAGCAGCCATTCATGGCCCACCGGCAAGCCGGTGGCAGAGAACTCGCTGTTGGGGTAGTAGCTGAGGGTGCGCTTGTAGGCACCGCTGAACAGGGTACGGTTGGTCCACTCGAAATCGAACATCAGCCCAAGGGCTTCCCGCACCTTGATCTCGGCGAACGTGCCGCGCCGGGTGTTCATGAACAGGCCTTGGGTCTGGGTCGGGATCTGGTGGGGGATCTGCGCCTTGATCACATCGCCGCGGTTGACCGCCGGGAATTGATAGCCGTTGGCCCAGTTCTTGGCCTGATGCTCGATGTAGATGTCGAATTCACCGGCCTTGAAGGCTTCGAAGGCAACTTCGCTGTCACGGTAGAACTCCACGTCCATGCGGTCGTAGTTGTACTTGCCGCGATTGACCGGCAGATCCTTGCCCCAGTAGTCCTTGACCCGTTCGAACACCAGTTGGCGACCGGGTTGCACTTTGGTGATGCGATACGGCCCGCTGCCCAAGGGCGGCTCGAAGGTCGTCGCCTTGAAATCGCGGCCTTTCCAGTAATGCTGGGGCAACACCGGCAGCTCACCCAGGCGCAGGATCAGCAGCGGATTGCCCGCGCGCTTGAAGACAAAGCGGATTTTCAGTGGGTTGAGAATATCGACCCGCAGCACTTCCTGCAGGTTGGTGCGGTATTGCGGATGGCCGTCCTTGAGCAGTGTCCTGTAGGAGAACGCTACGTCATAAGCGGTGATGGGCACGCCATCGTGGAACCGCGCCTCGGGGCGCAGGTTGAACACCACCCAGCTGCGATCTTCGCTGTATTCCACCGACTGGGCGATCAGGCCATAGCTCGACGTCGGTTCATCACCGGACGGTGCGTACTGGCCGGTGCCGACCATCAGCGGTTCGTTCAGCTCATTGATGCCGTATTGCAGGAAATTCGGGGTGGAAGCCGGGCTGCTGCCCTTGAATGTGTAAGGGTTGAGCGTATCGAAGGTGCCGAATGCCATGACCCGCAAGACTCCGCCCTTGGGCGCTTGCGGGTTGACCCAGTCGAAGTGGGTGAACCTGGCCGGGTACTTGAGCGTGCCGAACTGCGCATAACCATGGCTTTCGCTGAGGGTTGCGCTGGCGGGAGAGCTCAAGGCCAGGCTGATCAGGAGCAGGAGGAGGGGACGTATCAAGTCTGAGATCCGATCCAGGCGGCTTGGGCTTTTATGGCCTGTACAGTAACAGCTTGTATCGGCAGGAAAAAGGCGGGGTTTAGAGGGGATGCCAGTCAGCTAAGCGGATACCTGTGGGAGCAAGGCTTGCCCGCGATGAACGATAACGCGGTCCGACTGTTAAACCGCGGTGCGACCATCGCGGGCAAGCCTTGCTCCCACAGAACTCCCCACAAGCCTTGCTCCTGCAGATGAGTTCCTTCACTACACAAAATTTTCCGGTCAACTTAGTGTGGGGAATAGACCGTCAGCATCTGCCCAGGC
This sequence comes from Pseudomonas sp. OA65, assembly GCF_017498305.1. NCBI lineage: Bacteria > Pseudomonadati > Pseudomonadota > Gammaproteobacteria > Pseudomonadales > Pseudomonadaceae > Pseudomonas > Pseudomonas sp. OA65. Next base: position 119,428 of record NZ_JAGDEZ010000015.1, on the reverse strand, counting down.
TTGAGCGCCTTGCCCATTCGCGGGTTCCAGCGCTTGAGGTGCTGCATTTCCACGTTGAAGCGCTTGGCGACCACGTACAGGGAATCACCTTGCTTGACCTTGTACTGGGTTTGCTTCTTCTGGTTCTTGCTGTTGGCGGCCACCACGGTGCTGATGCGCTTGCCGGTGGTCTTGCTGGCCCTGGTGTCCTGCATCACCAAGGTCTGGCCGACCTTGAGCTTGTTGCCGCTGAGTCTGTTCCAACGTTGCAGATCCTTGGTCTGGACCTTGTTGGCCTTGGCGATCTGGGCCAGGTTGTCGCCGCGCTTGACGCGGTAGGTGCGCCTGGCACCTTCCACTTCGCTGTCGTCGGCGGATTCGAAAACCGGCTTGAGGGCGCGCTGGCTGATCAACTCTTCCGGGCGCATGGTCGACAGGCTGGCGGTCAGCAACTGGGCCTTGGACGTCGGCACCAGCAAATGCTGGGGACCGTCGATGGTGGTGCGCTGCTTGAAAGCCGGGTTGAGCTGGAACAGCTCGTCTTCGTCGATGTTGGCCACCGCCGCGACCTTGGACAGGTCCATGCGCTGGTTGATTTCGACGACTTGGAAATAAGGTTCGTTGGCGATCGGGTTGAGGTTCACGCCATAGGCATCGGGCGCGAGCACGACTTGGGACAGCGCCAGCAACTTCGGCACATAGGCCTGGGTCTCGCTGGGCAGCGGCAGGTTCCAGTAGTCGGTGGGCAAGCCCAGTTTCTCGTTGCGCTCGATGGCGCGGCTGACCGTGCCTTCCCCGGCGTTGTAGGCCGCCAGCGCCAGCAGCCAGTCGCCGTTGAACATGTCGTGCAGGCGAGTCAGGTAGTCCAGGGCGGCCGTGGTGGAGGCGGTGATGTCGCGACGCCCGTCGTAGAAGCGGGTCTGGCGCAGGTTGAAGTAACGCCCCGTGGACGGGATGAATTGCCACAGGCCCACTGCGTGGGCCCGGGAATAGGCCATGGGGTTGTAAGCGCTCTCGATCACTGGCAGCAATGCCAGCTCCAGCGGCATGTTGCGCTCTTCGAGGCGTTCGACGATGTAATGGATGTACAGGCTGCCGCGCTCACCGGCGTTTTCCATGACCGAAGGGTTGCTGGCGAACCACAGGCGCTGTTGCTCGATACGCGGGTTGACGCCAGCTGTTTCCTGCAGTTGGAAGCCCTGGCGCATGCGCTCCCAGACGTCCTGGGGCACTTGAGGGGTGGGTTTCTCGGTGAGCCAAACCGGCTTCTGTTTGGCGCGAGCGGCGATCTTCGGGGTGTGCGCCGCGTCGGTCTGCGGCAGCTGGCTCGTGCTCTGGCAGCCCGCCAAGGTGGCGGACACAGCCACCGCGATGGCTTGAGCCAAGCGGGTCAATGTGTCTGACTGGACGGACCTACGTATAGATGACGACATTGGCTGGAAGTAAGTTCCGGGCAAAAATGTCGGCCGATTCTAGGAAGCGCACCCCAACAGGTCAACCTTTCAGAATTTTTGTATCAATCGATAGCTGCCTTAGAACTTATCTTTCCAAGCCCTCAAGGCCGCAAAAACCTCACTCGGCGTCTGGTTTCGCTGGCCGTTCCGTTCGTCCGCTTTTTGTTTAACGGATGTTTCAGCGGTGCGCAGGAATGGATTGGTGAGTTTCTCCAGGGCCAAGGTCGAAGGCAGGGTGATGACGCCTTCGTCGCGTTGGCGGCTGACTTTTTCCAGTCGGGCGGCGATGTCCGGGTTGCCCGGTTCCACGGCAGCGGCGAACTTCAGGTTGCTGAGGGTATATTCATGGGTGCAGTAGACCAGCGTATCTTCAGGCAGGGCGGCGAGGCGGCTGAGCGAGTGGTGCATTTGTGCGGGTGTGCCTTCGAAGAGTCGGCCGCAACCGGCGGCGAACAAGGTGTCGCCGCAGAAAAGCAGGCCATGGTGGTAATAGGCGATGTGCCCCAGCGTATGGCCGGGCACGGCATGGACATCGAAGTCCCAGCCCAGCACATGGACCTTGTCGTTATCATTCAGTGCATGGTCCCGCGCCGGGATGTCTTCGCTGGCCGGGCCGTAGACGGTCGCGTTCGTCGCGTTCTTGAGTGTCTGGACGCCGCCGACATGATCATGGTGATGGTGGGTGATCAGGATGTCGCTCAGGACCCAGCCCGGATGGGCATCGAGCCAGGCCTGTACGGGCGCGGCATCCCCCGGGTCGACCACGGCGCAGCGCTGGGTGGCGTGGTCCTGTAACAACCAGATGTAGTTATCGGTGAATGCGGGCAGGGCACTGATCTGTATCATCGTGGAATTCGCCAAGCGGAAAACAAAGGCGCATCTTAGAACTTCCTGACGCGTTGGAGAATGCAATGACCGATGAAGCGTTCGCTCAGGCTGATCCTGACTGGCTGGCGTTGATCAGCGCCGCCCGTGAATGGCTGTCCGGCCCTGTGGGGCAATTTTTGCTGGATGAAGAACGGCGCATGCTCGAAGACGAGTTGGGCCGGTTTTTCGGCGGCTATCTGGTGCATTACGGGCCGTCGGCGCAAACGCCGCCGTCGGCGCCGCAAGTCCAGCGCAACGTTCGCCTGGGTGCGCCGTTGCCCGGGGTGGAAATCGTCTGCGAAGAGCAGGCCTGGCCGCTGAGCGAGCATGCCGCCGACGTAGTGGTCATGCAGCACGGGCTGGATTTCTGCCTGTCGCCCCACGGCTTGCTCCGCGAGGCCGCCAGCAGCGTGCGCCCCGGCGGGCATCTGTTGATCATCGGTATCAATCCCTGGAGCAGCTGGGGGTTGCGTCATGTATTCGCCCACGATGCCTTGCGTCAGGCCCGCTGCATCTCGGCGTCGAGGGTTGGCGACTGGCTCAACCTGCTGGGCTTCGCGCTGGAGAAACGCCGCTTCGGGTGCTATCGTCCGCCGCTTGCGTCACCCAAGTGGCAGGCACGCCTGGCCGGCTGGGAGCGCAAGGCTGGCGACTGGCAGCTGTCCGGCGGCGGGTTCTACCTGCTGGTGGCGCGCAAGATCGCGGTCGGGTTGCGCCCGGTACGTCAGGCGCGACGCGAGCCGATGGGCAAGCTGATTCCCTTGCCAATGGCCAAGGTCAATCGTCGCCACATCGAGCCGTAACCTTTTTCTGATGGTTCTTGCCGGCATTGGGCTGCGGGTTTTGTCGGGCCCGATCGGCGGGCCTTTGCATTTTTTCCTGGATAGATTGGCATGAGCGATAGCGTAGAACTCTTCACTGATGGCGCCTGCAAGGGCAACCCCGGTCCGGGCGGCTGGGGCGCGTTGCTGGTGTGCAAGGGCGTGGAGAAGGAACTCTGGGGCGGCGAAGCCAATACCACCAACAATCGCATGGAACTGATGGGCGCCATCCGAGGCCTGGAAGAGCTCAAGCGGTCCTGCGATGTGTTGTTGGTGACCGACTCGCAGTACGTCATGAAAGGCATCAACGAGTGGATGGCCAACTGGAAGAAGCGCGGCTGGAAGACGGCGGCGAAGGAGCCGGTGAAAAACGCCGACCTGTGGAAGCTGCTGGATGAGCAAGTAAACCGCCACAACGTCACCTGGAAATGGGTGCGTGGCCACATCGGCCACCACGGCAACGAGCGGGCCGATCAGTTGGCCAATCGTGGGGTGGATGAGGTGCGGGGCTATAAGCAGGCTTGATCGGGAGCTCGTTAGGATCTGGATAGGTTGGTTTTGTGGCGAGGGGATTTATCCCCGCTGGGGCGCGAAGCGGCCCTATTAATCTGCCTGACACACCACAGGTTCTGACTTCGGGGCTGCTTCGCAGCCCAGCGGGGATAAATCCCCTCGCCACAAAAGCGGTGTGCAGTACTGCGCTTCGTGAGCGTGTTAACATCCGCGCTTTTGCAAGACTGCCCGTTGAGAGCTGAACACTGATGGCCAACAGATCTGTAGTACTGGATACCGAAACCACCGGCATGCCGGTGACCGATGGTCACCGGATTATTGAAATCGGTTGTGTCGAGCTGATCGGCCGGCGCCTGACCGGTCGGCATTTCCATGTTTACCTGCAACCGGACCGCGAAAGTGACGAGGGCGCCATCGGCGTCCACGGCATCACCAACGAATTCCTGGTGGGCAAGCCGCGTTTCGCCGAAGTGGCCGATGAGTTCTTCGAATTCATCCAGGGCGCGCAGTTGATCATCCACAACGCGGCGTTCGACGTCGGGTTCATCAACAACGAATTCGCCCTGATGGGCCAGCACGACCGGGCCGACATCACCCAGCATTGCACCATCCTCGATACCCTGATGATGGCCCGGGAGCGCCACCCGGGGCAGCGCAACAGCCTCGATGCCTTGTGCAAGCGCTACGGCGTCGATAACTCCGGTCGTGAACTGCACGGCGCCTTGCTCGACTCCGAGATCCTGGCCGACGTCTACCTGACCATGACCGGCGGCCAGACCAGCCTGTCCCTGGCCGGCAACGCCTCGGACGGCAACGGTACTGGCGAAGGCTCAGGCAACCAGGCCACGGAAATCCGCCGCTTGCCCGCTGACCGCCAGCCCTCGCGGATCATCCGCGCCAGCGAAAACGACCTGGCCGAGCATGCCGCGCGTCTGGAAGCCATCGCCAAATCCGCGGGTGCTCCGGCATTGTGGACGCAACTGGCCGAGTCGCAGGCCGCCACGCACGGATGAAACCCTGTGAGAGCCATGCTGTTCACCCAAGGTAAGTAAAGAACCTGTGGCGAGGGAGCTTGTTCCCGCTGGGCTGCGTAGCAGCCCCTTTTTGTGAGCGCTTCGCACTCAAGCGGGAGCAAGCTCCCTCGCCACATTGATTCAGCCAGCCTTAATTGAGCTACTGCATCCATCGTTCATTTCTCGCCACAATCGCCACGACCTTCTACCCTGAGGGAACGGGCAGGCTACGGATCCCGCTTGATGTGTGAAGATTTGAAAGACACGGGCAATGGATGGCACCACGCCGTTGGTTGCCTCAAGGAATGAGGACCTTCCCCAGTATGCAACCGGTCATGAATCCCAAGCACCCCGGATTGTCGGTGCGAGTCGTCGATGATGGCTTTGCCGCCTACATCTGGGGCAGTGACTTCAGTTTTGAAGTCAGCGACTACGCGACGGCGCAGATCGGTCGTCCTGTCAGTCAATGGCCGGTGACGCCGATTGTTCCCTATCGCAAGTGCTATGGCATCGATCCCGAGGAGTTCAGCAGTTTCCGCAACGCTCCGGACAGCGAAATCTTCATGGCCTATCTCGACGACCAGCCGGTAGGGCATCTGGTGGTCAGTACCAACTGGAACGGCTATGCCCATATTGATGAGTTGGCGGTGCACGCCCCGGCCCGTCGCCATGGGGTGGCCAAGGCGTTGCTCGACGTCGCTCAGTTCTGGAGCCGCAAGAAAAAACTGCCGGGCATCATGCTCGAGACCCAGAACAACAATCTGGGCGCCTGCCGGCTCTATGAGCGATGCGGTTACGTGCTGGGTGGTATCGACCACCTACGCTATCGCGGCATTGACCGGCATACCGCCGAAGTGGCGTTGTTCTGGTACCGGTTGTTCGACGACCCACTGGGCATGTCGATCAGTGGCTCAGCAACGCCTCGGCTTGTTCCGTAACCCGCTCCAGCAGCGATTGAAGGGCGGGTGAAGAGGGGGCGCCGTTGAGGCTCAGGGCATAGAGGCCAATCGCGATGGCAGGCGACAGCGGGCAGACATCGAGGCCGCCGCCCTTGGCACCCGAGGCGGTGAACGGGTCGACGATGGCAAGGCCTTCGCCGGCCTCGACCATGGCGCGCATCATCTGATGAGTCTGGACGCGGATCTGGATCATCGGCGCCGGACGCAGCGCCGCCAACTTATGCTCGAACGCAGGGCTCAGCGGGTCATGGCCATCCAGGCCTACCAACGGTTGGCCCGCCAGGTCCTGGATCGAAATGTATTTTTGCCGGGGTTGCAGCCAGCCGTGGGGCGCGAGCAATTGCAGTTTGCCCTGGGCGATCATCTGGCAATGGATGTCGGGATGTTCAGGGTCGTGCAGGCTCAGGCCCAGGTCGCTTTCACGCAACAGCAGGCTGTGGACGATGTCACGGGTCGGTTGGCTGAGCAGGGTGCACGGCGCATCCGGATGGCGGCGGCGCAAGGCGGCGATGCTCTGGGGCAACAACTGCTGGGCCAGCGGCGGGGTGCAGATAATGCGCAAGGGCTGTGCCTGATGGTGTTTCAGGCTGCTGGCCAGGCGTTGCACCGGTTCGAGGGTGTCGTAGACCCGCGTGATGCCGTCGCGCAGTTCAAGGGTTTCCCGGGTGGCCTGCAAGCGCCCGCGCACGCTGGCGAACAGCATGAAGCCCAGTTGAGCCTCGGCATCGCGCAGGATCGCCTCGACCTCCGCGACCGGCAATTGCAGCCATTCAGCTGCCGTGCCGAGGTGGCCGGTCTGCAGGAGCGCCTGGATCACTTCGATGTGGCGTAAACGCATGCAAGAAATCCATGTTCGGCGGGTGAGCCATTGAGTGGCTGAATCCTAACCCAAGTCCGGGCATGACTTCTGCTCTAACAACCGGTTATAGCGCTATCTGCGCTTCAGGTTCGCTGGTGAACGTTGCGGCTTCGCGTTTCAGTTCGATGCCTGACTGAACCAGGAGGAATCGGTCTTCGTCGAGTTTGCTGACGCGATCACCGATAGCCAGTTTATAAGTGACGACATCCTTGCCGCTACCGTCCGCAGACGGCTCCGATTCCTGGAACTCATGCACCGAATAGACGCGACCTTCGGCGTCCCGTGCATGAAATTGTCCGACAAGTACTGCTGCCATTGCTTAGAACCTCTGGAAATAGATCACTCGATTTGCGGTTCTGTAGACCTTGCCCAAGCGTGGTAAGTTTTCTTACATGAAAAAAATAGTCGAACCGGCCGGTTTTCGTCGCTCCACTGGTCCAATTGTCACGCCGATCATCTATAACTACAGGCTCCTTTGAGCCGACAGTCGAGAAGCCTCTCATGAGTAATGTCTACACCGTGGCCGTTTTGGTGGGCAGCCTGCGCAAGGCATCGATCAACCGCAAGGTCGCGCTGGCGCTGGCTGACCTGGCGCCCGCCAACCTCAAGCTGAATATCATCGAGATCGGCGAGTTGCCACTTTACAACGAAGACATCGACGTCACGCCGCCGGCAGCCTACACCACATTCCGCCAACAGGTGGGCGCGGCTGATGCGTTGTTGTTCGTCACGCCAGAGTACAACCGTTCGGTGCCGGCACCGCTGAAAAATGCCATTGACGTCGGCTCGCGCCCTTACGGCCAGAGTTGCCTGAGCGGCAAGCCGGGCGCGGTGATCAGTGCTTCGCCGGGCGCCATCGGTGGCTTCGGTGCCAATCACCATCTGCGCCAGTCGCTGGTGTTCCTTGATGTGCCCTGCATGCAGCAGCCGGAAGCCTACCTGAGTGGCGCCGGTACGGCGTTTGACGAGGCGGGCAACCTGTCGGATTCGGTGCGACCGTTCCTGCAGAAATTCATCGATGCCTATGGCCAGTGGGTCGAGCAGCATAAGAAGGTTTGATACCTCTCTGGAATTCAAGCAAAGCACCTTTGTGGTGAAGTAGTTTTCTGTGGGAGCAAGGCTTGCCCGCGATGGCCGCGCCGCGGTTTAACAGCTGAACCGCGATATCGTTCATCGCGGGCAAGCCTTGCTCCCACAGTGGGATATATTCGCCCCTTCGCACCACCGGCCGTTCTTCGTCACGGCTGACTCCCTCTTTTAAATCCTCCTTCCAAGGCTGTTGTACATGCTGATCGCGTCGTTGATTTTCCTGCTGACCATTACGCTGGTGATCTGGCAGCCCAAGGGGCTTGGCGTCGGCTGGAGCGCGACGCTGGGCGCGCTGCTGGCCTTGTTGAGCGGGGTGGTGCAGGTCAGTGACATTCCCCTGGTCTGGCAGATCATCTGGAACGCCACCGGTACGTTTGTCGCGCTGATCATCATCAGCCTGCTGCTGGACGAGGCCGGGTTCTTCGCCTGGGCGGCCCTGCATGTGGCCCGTTGGGGAAAGGGCAGTGGGCGCAAGCTGTTTGCCTTCATGGTACTGCTGGGAGCACTGGTGTCGGCGTTGTTTGCCAATGACGGTGCGGCGCTGATCCTGACCCCCATCGTGATTTCTATGCTGCTGGCGTTGCGTTTCTCCCCGACGGCGACGCTTGCGTTCGTGATGGGCGCCGGTTTCATTGCCGATACCGCGAGCTTGCCACTGGTGGTATCGAACCTGGTGAACATCGTCTCGGCGGATTTCTTCGGTATTGGTTTCAATCGCTATGCGGCGGTCATGGTGCCGGTGAACCTGGTCAGCGTGGCGGCCAGCCTGGCGATCCTGATGTGGGTCTTTCGTCGCGACATCCCGCGGGACTACGATCCGGAGCAACTGGACGATCCAGCCACGGCGATCCACGACAAGGCAACGTTCTACGCCGGTTGGGTGGTGCTGGTGATCCTGCTGTTGGGCTGCTTTGCCCTGGAGCCGCTGGGGATTCCCATCAGCGCGATCTCGGCAGTCTGTGCTGCGCTGTTGCTGGGGGTCGCAGCCTATGGCCACAAGATTTCCACCCGTAAGGCGATGAAGGAAGCGCCCTGGCAGATCGTGATCTTCTCCCTCGGCATGTACCTGGTGGTCTATGGCTTGCGCAACGCCGGACTGACTGGTTACCTGGCCCAGTGGCTCAACGGTTTCGCCGAATATGGCGTGTGGGGCGCGGCCATGGGCACGGGCGTGCTGACGGCGTTGCTGTCGTCGGTCATGAATAATTTGCCGACAGTGCTGATCGGTGCCTTGTCCATCGACGCCAGCCAGGCCAGCGGGGTGGTGAAGGAGGCGATGATCTACGCCAACGTCATCGGCAGCGACCTGGGTCCGAAAATCACCCCGATTGGCAGCCTCGCGACCTTGCTGTGGCTGCATGTGCTGGCGCGCAAGAATATCCAGATCGGCTGGGGGTATTACTTCAAGGTCGGGATCGTGCTGACGGTGCCGGTGTTGTTGGTGACGTTGGCGGCTTTGGCTGTGCGGTTGTCCTTCTAGACCGTAGCGACCCCTTCGCGAGCAAGCCCGCTCCCACAGGGAAAACGCATTCCACTGTGGGAGCGGGCTTGCTCGCGAAGGCGGTCGTCCATGCGCCGCAAAAAATCAGCCATTACCCGGCACATTCGGCCAAAGATCGGCCACCAGGAACACCCGCTCGGCTTCTTCCCATTCGCCCTCGGCGTTTTCGTTCAGGCGCACCATCAACTGCGCCGGCGCCATGGGGTCCAGGGTCAATCGCCAGGCGTCCAGTTGCGCGCTGCTCCAGGTCTGCTCGGCCGGATAATGCGCCGGGGCCAGCCAGGCGGCGCGGGGCAGGGGTTGCCAGCGGCCTGGCGGGCGTTGGGCGATAAATTCAGACCAGTCCCGCTGGTGCAGCCAGCGACCGCGCAAATGCCTGGGGTGGGCGCCGGCCGGCGGTTCGGCTTGGCCCGGCCAGGGGTACAGCAGATACCCACCCAACCAGAGCTCGGAACGAAACAGTTCGAGACCCGAAGGCTCGATGCCCAGTGCCGCCAGGGCCTCTCGGCTTTCCGGGCGGGCCGAGATCGGCAACTGGTGTTCGCGCAAGTGCGCCAGCTTGCGGTCGAGCCGGTCATGGCAGCCCGGGCCCAGCCATTGTGCGGCGTCCAGTCCGTTACCGTGCTGGGGCCCGAGGTACAACTTGATAGCCAGTTCCAGGTGGTGGATACCGTCGCGATCGCGCAGCAGCAGGTCCAGTTCGCCCAGGGTATGGCCTTCGCGGCGGATCGGCAGGTTCGCGGCAATCAGTTCGATGCCCGGGGCGTGTTGCGCGGCAAACTGCCACAGTCTTTCGTAATACAGGCCCAGGCGTCGCGTCCGCCCTTGGGACAGGCAATGCAGCAGCGGGTAGCTGTCACGGTCCAGTTGCCGCAGCCAGTGCTCCAGTCTTCCAGGCGCTTGCACCCAGTCGCTGCCGGCCAGCGGATGGCGCTGGGGCCAGGGCGTGTCGATGAGCATCGGCGGGGCGATGATCGCCCACGCGAGGTCGCGCACTTCGGGATGGCGCAGGCGACGGGGCAGGTCCAGCAATTCAGGGAACAGGATCATCTTGCGAGCATAGCCGTTGCGCTGAAGGCTTAAAGGATTTTGTCTACGGCGCGCTTTCGCCCATAATCGTGTTTTTCGCCCGCCGCAGACCTTCGCAGGAGCCTCATGGAGCAATTTCGTAATATCGGCATCATCGGTCGCCTGGGCAGTTCGCAGGTGTTGGACACCGTTCGCCGGCTCAAACGTTTCCTCCTGGAGCGGCACCTGCATGTGATCCTTGAAGATACCATCGCCGAAGTCCTGCCGGGCCATGGCCTGCAGACCTCATCGCGCAAGATGCTCGGCGAGGTGTGTGACATGGTCATCGTGGTGGGCGGCGACGGCAGCCTGCTGGGCGCCGCCCGGGCCCTGGCGCGGCACAATATCCCGGTGCTGGGGATCAACCGCGGCAGCCTGGGGTTCCTCACCGATATCCGCCCTGACGAGCTGGAGATCAAGGTCGCCGAAGTGCTGGACGGCCACTACCTGGTGGAAAACCGCTTCCTGCTGCAAGCCGAGGTCCGCCGTCACGCCGAGGCGATCGGCCAGGGCGACGCCCTCAACGACGTGGTGCTGCACCCCGGCAAGTCCACGCGGATGATCGAATTCGAGCTGTACATCGACGGCCAGTTCGTCTGCAGCCAGAAGGCCGACGGCCTGATCGTCGCCACCCCCACCGGTTCCACGGCCTATGCGCTGTCGGCCGGCGGACCGATCATGCACCCCAAGCTCGACGCTATTGTGATTGTGCCCATGTACCCCCATACCTTGTCTGGGCGACCCATCGTGGTCGATGGCAACAGTGAGCTGAAAATCGTCGTGTCCAAGGATATGCAGATCTACCCGCAAGTGTCCTGTGACGGTCAGAACCATTTCACCTGCGCGCCGGGTGATACCATCACCGTCAGCAAAAAAGCGCAGAAGCTGCGCCTGATCCATCCGCTGGATCACAATTACTACGAAGTCTGCCGGACCAAGCTCGGCTGGGGCAGTCGGTTGGGGGGTGGAGGCGACTGATGCTCGATCCTGCGCGCAGTTACGATTTGATCGGTGACGTGCACGGATGCGCCCTGACCCTGGAACACCTGTTGGACCGACTCGGTTACCACAAGCAGGGCGGGGTCTGGCGGCATCCGTCGCGCATGGCCGTGTTCCTGGGGGACATCATCGACCGTGGCCCGCGGATTCGCGAGGCGCTGCACATCGTCCATGACATGGTCGTGGCCGGCCAGGCGCTGTGCATCATGGGCAACCACGAGTTCAACGCCCTGGGCTGGAGCACACCGGCATTGCCGGGCAGCGGCCAGCGCTACGTGCGCGAACACACGCCGCGCCATGCCCGCCTGCTCAACGAGACCCTGACCCAGTTCGAGCAGCATCCCGGCGACTGGCATGACTTTCTCAAATGGTTCTATGAGCTGCCGTTGTTTGTCGACGCCGGCCGTTTCCGAGTGGTGCATGCCTGTTGGGATGCGGGCCTGATCGAGCCGTTACGGGGGTTGTTCCCGGACGGTTGCATCGACGAGCATTTCCTCCAGGCCTCGGCCGAATCGGGCAGTTTCGCCTGCACGGTGTTCGATCGCTTGTTGCGCGGCACGGACATGCGCCTGCCCCACGGCCTGACGCTGACCGGTGGCGATGGCCTGACCCGTTCGTTTTTCCGTACCAAGTTCTGGGAAGACAACCCGCAGACCTACGGCGACATCGTGTTCCAGCCCGACGCCTTGCCGGAGCCGGTCGCCCGCACGCCGCTGTCGCCGGACGAAAAAAACAACCTGCTGCGTTATGGGGTCGATGAGCCGCTGCTGTTCGTCGGACACTATTGGCGCAGCGGCAAACCTGCGCCAATCCGCCCGAACCTGGCCTGCCTGGACTACAGTGCGGTGCTCTACGGCAAGCTGGTCGCCTATCGCCTCGACCAGGAGACCCGCCTGGATCCGCACAAGTTCGTCTGGGTCGATGTCGAACGGCCGGAGGTGGTGCAATGAGTGCTGTCGCGGTTTTGCGCCTGCCCCTGGCAGTGGACCTGAGCGGCTTCGTCAAGCTGCTGCAACGCATGCAGGTGCCCCATCGCGTCAGCGAAGAGGCGGGCGAGCAGGTGCTCTGGGTGCCGGACGAGATCAGTGAGGACGTGCGTTCGTTGTACGCGCGTTTTCCTGCTGGCGATCCCGATCAGCAACTGGAGCTGCCGGACACCGCCAGCACGTCCCGGCGCGCGGGGTTCGTCCAGCAACTGATCCGCAGCCCAGTGACGGCCGTGGTGCTGTTGCTGAGCCTGATCGTCAGCGCGGTCACCCTGCTGGGAGATCATCTTGAAACCCTGCGCTGGCTGACCTTCCTCGAGTTCCGCGTCGTTGGCGACTTCATCCAGTTCACGCCATTGGCCGACAGCCTGGCGGCGGGGCAGTGGTGGCGCCTGGTGACGCCGATGCTGATCCACTTCGGTTTCCTGCACATCGCCATGAACGGCATGTGGTATTGGGAGCTGGGGCGGCGGATCGAAGCGCGCCAGGGTGGCATCAACTTATTAGGACTGACATTGTTGTTCAGCCTTGTCTCCAATTTCGCCCAGTACTTTTTCAGCGGTGCGACGCTGTTCGGCGGGTTGTCCGGGGTGTTGTACGGCCTGCTGGGCCATTGCTGGATCTACCAACTGCTCGCACCGAACCCGGCGTATCACTTGCCCCGCGGGGTGCTGGTGATGATGCTGGTGTGGTTGCTGCTGTGCCTGTCCGGGCTGGTTTCGCTGATCGGTTTTGGTGAGATCGCCAACGCGGCCCACGTCGGCGGGCTGCTCGTCGGCTGCTTCACTGGGTTATTGGGCGGGCTGTTCGCTCGCCGTAAAATGGCCCTTTGACCGGCGCCTGTGTCTTTTGAGAATGCGCGATTGCGCGGAGAACCCATGTCTTCCTTCAACGAAATGATCCAGAACATCACCCCCGACATCTACCGGAGCCTGAAACTGGCCGTGGAAATCGGTAAATGGGCCGATGGCAACAAGCTCACCGCTGAGCAGCGCGAGCTGTCCTTGCAGGCGATGATCGCCTGGGAAATCCAGAACCTGCCCGAAGACGAGCGCACCGGCTACATGGGCCCGCAGGAGTGCCAGTCGAAAGCCACCGAAGTGCCGAATATCCTGTTCAAGTCGGACGCCATCCATTGATCGAGATTGGCCGCGGTGCAATCAGCAAGATGTCGGCGCGCCTTGACGGGCCGACTGTTCAATACGCCTTTCGCCTGGGCGAGGTCGAGGTGCCGGTCAATCCGTTGATCGGCAGCACGATCCGCCTGGAATACCTCGGCGCGATCCACTGCACCCATTGTGGACGCCGGACCAAGACCAGCTTCAGCCAGGGTTATTGCTACCCGTGCATGACCAAGCTGGCCCAGTGCGACCTGTGCATCATGAGCCCCGAGCGTTGCCATTTCGAGGCCGGCACGTGCCGTGATCCGGCCTGGGGCGAGCAGTTCTGCATGACCGATCATGTGGTCTACCTGGCCAATTCCTCGGGCGTGAAAGTCGGCATCACCCGTGCCACGCAGTTGCCGACCCGCTGGCTGGACCAGGGCGCGAGCCAGGCATTGCCGATCCTGCGGGTCGCCACCCGTCAGCAGTCGGGCTTCGTCGAAGACCTGTTTCGCAGCCAGGTGGCGGACAAGACCAACTGGCGCGCCTTGCTCAAGGGCGACGCGGCGGCGGTGGATCTGCCCGCGATCCGCGACGCGCTGTTCGACAGCTGCGCCCAGGGATTGCAGGGCTTGCAGGAACGATTCGGCCTGCAAGCGATCCAGACCATAGCGGACGTCGAACCCATCGAGATCCGTTATCCGGTGGAGCAATACCCGACCAAGATCGTCAGCTTCAACCTGGACAAGAACCCGATCGCCGAGGGCACGCTGCTGGGGATCAAGGGCCAGTACCTGATTTTCGACACCGGCGTGATCAACATTCGTAAATACACGGCCTACCAGCTCGCCGTGCATCAGTAGAAGGATTCGACCCATGCGCACCGAACAACCGAAGATGATTTACCTCAAGGATTATCAGGCCCCCGAGTACCTGATCGACGAAACACACCTGACCTTCGAGTTGTTCGAGGACCACAGCCTGGTCCATGCGCAACTGGTGATGCGCCGCAACCCCGAGCGCGGCGCCGGGCTGCCGCCGCTGGTGCTCGATGGCCAGCACCTGGAGCTGGTCTCGCTCAAGCTCGACGATGCCGACCTGGGCCCGAGCGACTATCAGTTGGACGACAGTCACCTGACCGTGCACCCCAAGGCCCAGGCCTTTACGCTCGACACCACCGTGCGGATCCACCCGGAAACCAACACCGCCCTGGAAGGCCTGTACAAGTCCGGCAGCATGTTCTGCACCCAGTGCGAGGCCGAAGGGTTCCGCAAGATCACTTATTACCTCGACCGCCCGGACGTGATGAGCAAGTTCACCACCACCGTGGTGGCCGAGCAGCACAGCTATCCGGTGCTGCTGTCCAACGGCAACCCGATTGCCAGCGGCCCCGGCGAAGACGGCCGGCACTGGGCGACCTGGGAAGACCCGTTCAAGAAACCGGCCTACCTGTTTGCGCTGGTGGCCGGTGACCTGTGGTGCGTCGAAGACACGTTCACCACCCTGAGCGAGCGCACCGTGGCGCTGCGCATCTACGTCGAGCCGGAAAACATCGACAAGTGCCAGCACGCCATGACCAGCCTGAAGAAATCGATGCGCTGGGACGAAGAGGTGTACGGGCGCGAGTACGACCTGGACATCTTCATGATCGTCGCGGTCAACGATTTCAACATGGGCGCCATGGAGAACAAGGGCCTCAACATCTTCAACTCCAGCGCCGTGCTGGCCCGCGCCGAAACCGCCACCGATGCCGCCCACCAGCGGGTCGAAGCGATCGTTGCCCACGAGTATTTCCACAACTGGTCGGGCAACCGCGTGACCTGCCGCGACTGGTTCCAACTGTCGCTCAAGGAAGGCTTCACGGTGTTCCGCGACGCCGGGTTCTCGGCGGACATGAACTCCACCACCGTCAAGCGCATCCAGGACGTGGCGTACCTGCGCACCCACCAGTTCGCCGAAGACGCCGGCCCCATGGCCCACCCGGTGCGTCCGGACAGCTTTATCGAGATTTCCAACTTCTACACCCTGACCGTGTACGAGAAGGGCTCGGAAGTGGTCGGCATGATCCACACTCTGCTGGGGCCTGAGGGCTTTCGCAAGGGCAGCGACCTGTACTTCGAGCGCCACGACGGCCAGGCCGTGACCTGTGACGATTTCATCAAGGCCATGGAAGATGCCAATGGCGTCGACCTGACCCAGTTCAAGCGCTGGTACAGTCAGGCCGGCACACCACGGCTGGCGGTGAGCGAGTCCTACGACGCCGCCGCCAAGACCTACAGCCTGACCTTCCGCCAGAGCTGCCCGCCGACCCCGGACAAGATGGAAAAACTGCCGTTCGTGATTCCCGTGGAGCTTGGCCTGCTGGACAGCCAGGGCGCCGAGATCCCGTTGCGCCTGGCCGGTGAAGCGGCGGCAGACGGTACGTCCCGGGTAATCTCGGTGACTGAAGCGGAGCAGACCTTCACCTTCGTCGATATCGCTGAACAGCCGCTGCCTTCGTTGCTGCGTGGTTTCTCGGCACCGGTGAAACTGAGCTTCCCGTACAACCGCGACCAGTTGATGTTCCTGATGCAACACGACAGCGACGGCTTCAACCGTTGGGATGCCGGCCAGCAGTTGTCGGTGCAGGTGTTGCAGGAACTGATCGCCCAGCATCAGCAGGGTGCCAACCTGACGCTGGATCCGCGCCTGGTCAGTGCGCTGCGCAGCGTGCTGTCGGACGAATCCCTGGACCAGGCCATGGTCGCGGAAATGCTCTCGCTGCCAAGCGAAGCCTACCTCACCGAAATCAGCGAAGTGGCCGACGTCGAGGCGATCCATGCCGCCCGTGAGTTCGCCCGCCAGCAGTTGGCCGAGAACCTGTTTGAAGCCTTGTGGTTGCGCTATGAGGCCAACCGCGACCTGTCCAAGCGCACGCCATACGTGGCCGAGGCCGAGCATTTCGCCCGCCGCGCGCTGCAAAATATTGCGTTGTCGTACCTGATGCTCACCGGCAAGCCTGAGGTGCTGAGCGCGACCCTGGAGCAGTTCGATACCGCCGACAACATGACCGAGCGCCTGACCGCGCTGGCGGTGTTGGTCAATTCACCGTTCGAGGCCGAGAAGGCCAAGGCCCTGGAAGTGTTCGCGGAAAACTTCAAGGGCAACCCGCTGGTCATGGACCAATGGTTCAGCGTCCAGGCCGGCAGCCCGTTGCCGGGCGGTCTGGCGCGGGTCAAGGCGCTGATGGAGCACCCGGCGTTCAACATCAAGAACCCGAACAAGGTGCGGGCGCTGGTGGGGGCGTTTGCCGGGCAGAACCTGATCAACTTCCACGCGGCCGACGGCTCCGGTTATCGCTTCCTGGCGGACCTGGTCATCCAGCTCAATGGTTTCAACCCGCAGATCGCCTCGCGACAACTGGCCCCACTGACCCGCTGGCGCAAGTACGACAGCGCCCGCCAGGCGCTGATGAAAGCCGAACTGGAGCGCATCCTGGCGTCCGGCGGGCTTTCGGCCGATGTGTTCGAGGTGGTGAGCAAGAGCCTGGCGTAAACAGGCTTGGCGCTGCCTTTTGTGGCGAGGGAGCTTGCTCCCGCTGGCCTGCGAAGCAGGCCCGATCTTGATTCATTTCGCCAGAGAAGGCACGTGAGCCAAGATCAGGGAGTCCTTCGGCCTCCAGCGGGAGCAAGCTCCCTCGCCACATTCATCACCCTCACGAATGTCTTCTGATTCACCCTTGATCGATATCCCTCCGGTTAACAAAAGATAACGCGACGTCGATTGTCAGACCTTTCGAAACCCCGATAGGATAAGGCCAGCTTGAGAAGTGGCTCTAGATTGCAGGTTTCAGGACGCTGCTCCAAGACTGGCAACGTACCAAGCCATAACAATAATAATGGGGGAAAGGTCTATGAATGAGCCTGTCATGGCTGTGGGCCGCTGCCGGCCGCCGTTGCTGCGCAGAGTCGCGCTGCTGGCTTCGGCGCTCTCGCTGCTGGGCTCTGCGCTGTTGTCGGCACCGGTGATGGCCGTTGCGGCGTCGACGTCCGATGTCATCTATTCCGTCGAATCGGCCAAGGCCAGCAAAACCCTGATGCTCGATGTGGTCCATGCCGGGCAGCGCCTGGTGGCGGTCGGTGATCGAGGGCACATCGTCTATTCCGATGACCAGGGCACGTCCTGGACCCAGGCCAAGGTGCCGACCCGCCAACTGCTCACCGCAGTCTTTTTCGTTGACGACAAGCACGGCTGGGCGGTGGGGCACGACGCGCAGATCCTCGCCAGCGATGACGGCGGCAGCACCTGGACCAAGCAATTCGAAGACCTCACCCGTGAAGCGCCGCTGTTGGATGTCTGGTTCAAGGACGCCGGCAATGGTTTTGCCGTGGGTGCGTATGGCGCGTTGTACGAGACCACCGACGGCGGCAAGCACTGGGAAGACGCCAGCGACCGCCTCGAAAACGAAGACCAGTTCCACCTCAATGCCATCGCGGCCGTGAAAGACGCCGGGCTGTTCATTGTCGGCGAGGCCGGCAGCATGTTCCGTTCCGCCGACTGGGGCCAGACCTGGGAAAAGGTCGAAGGCCCGTACGAAGGCTCGCTGTTCGGTGTCATCGGCACCGCCCAGCCTTCGACGCTGCTGGCCTACGGTTTGCGCGGCAACCTGTACCGTTCCACCGATTTTGGCGGCACCTGGGAGCAAGTCGAGCTCAAGGCCTCCCGTGGAACGCTGGAGTTCGGCCTGTCCGGCGCCACGCTGCTGGCGGACGGTTCCATCGTGATTGTCGGCAACGGCGGCAGCGTGGTGCGCAGCACCGACGACGGCGAGACCTTCAGCGTGTTCAACCGCCCGGACCGAATCTCCGTGGCAGCCGTCACGGCGGCGGGCAATGGCAACCTGATCCTGGCAGGGCAAGGCGGCGTGCGTGCCACCACGTCCACTGGCGCTGAACTGAGCAAATGAGTCAGTCCTGCGAGACGGGCATAAAAACAAGAAGGCGGACCCCATGAGCAGTCATCACCAAGACAAGGCGACGTTCCTCGAACGCCTGATTTTCAACAACCGCCCGGCAGTGATCGTCATTTGCCTGCTGGTCAGCGTTTTCCTGTTCTGGCAGGCCACGCTGATCCGGCCCTCCACCAGTTTCGAAAAAATGATTCCCCTCGAGCATCCTTTTATCGAGAAGATGCTTGAGCACCGCAACGACCTGGCGAACCTGGGCAACACGGTGCGCATTTCCGTGGAAGCCACCAACGGCGATATTTTCTCCAAGGACTACATGGAGACCCTGCGCCAGATCCATGACGAGGTGTTCTACATCTCCGGTGTCGACCGTTCCGGGCTCAAGTCGTTGTGGAGCCCCAGTGTGCGTTGGACCGAAGTGACGGAGGAGGGCTTCGCCGGTGGCGAGGTGATCCCCCAGAGCTATAACGGCTCGGCCGACAGCCTCGACCTGCTGCGCAACAACGTGCTCAAGTCCGGCCAGGTTGGGCGCCTGGTGGCTAACGATTTCAAATCGAGCATTATCGACATTCCGTTGCTGGAGTCCTACCCCGACCCGCAGGACCAGGGCAAGCTGCTTGCCCTCGACTACCGCAAGTTCTCCCACGAGCTTGAAGACAAGATTCGCAACAAGTTCGAAGCCCAGAATCCGAATGTGCAGATCCATATCGTTGGCTTCGCCAAGAAAGTGGGTGATCTGATCGACGGCCTGGTCATGGTGGTGCTGTTCTTCGGCGTGGCCTTCGTCATCACCTTGATCCTGCTGTACTGGTTCACCAACTGCATGCGCAGCACCGTTGCGGTGTTGAGCACCACCCTGGTGGCGGTGGTCTGGCAATTGGGGCTGATGCATGCGGCCGGTTTTGGCCTGGATCCCTACTCGATGCTGGTGCCGTTCCTGATCTTCGCCATCGGCATTTCCCATGGCGTGCAGAAGATCAACGGCATCGCCTTGCAGTCCAGCGAGGCGGACAATGCCCTGACGGCGGCGCGGCGTACCTTCCGCCAGTTGTTCCTGCCGGGGATGATCGCGATCCTGGCGGACGCCGTGGGCTTCATCACCTTGCTGATCATCGACATCGGCGTGATCCGTGAACTGGCCATCGGCGCCTCCATCGGCGTGGCGGTCATCGTGTTCACCAACCTGATCCTGCTGCCGGTGGCGATCTCCTACGTCGGCATCAGCAAGCGGGCGGTCGAGCGCAGCAAGAAAGACGCGACCCGTGAACACCCGTTCTGGCGCCTGCTGTCGAGTTTCGCCAGCGCCAAGGTCGCGCCGGTGTCCATTGCCCTGGCGGTGATCGCCTTTGGCGGTGGCCTCTGGTACAGCCAGAACCTGAAGATCGGCGACCTGGACCAGGGCGCGCCGGAGCTGCGCCCGGATTCGCGCTACAACCAGGACAACAACTTCATCATCAGCAATTACTCCACCAGCTCCGATGTGCTGGTGGTGATGGTCAAGACCAAGGCCGAAGGCTGCTCGCGCTATGAGGCCATGGCCCCGATTGACGAGCTGATGTGGAAGATGCAGAACACCGAGGGCGTGCAGTCGGCGATTTCCCTGGTGACCGTGTCCAAGCAAATGATCAAGGGCATGAACGAGGGCAACCTGAAGTGGGAGACCTTGTCGCGCAACCCTGACGTGCTGAACAACTCCATCGCCCGGGCCGATGGCCTGTACAACAACAGCTGTTCCCTGGCGCCGGTGCTGGTGTTCCTCAACGATCACAAGGCCGAGACCCTGGACCGCGCGGTGAAGGCGGTGCAGGACTTTGCCAAGGACAACAACCGCGATGGCCTGGAGTTCATCCTCGCCGCCGGTAACGCCGGCATCGAGGCCGCCACCAATGAGGTGATCAAGGAATCGGAACTGACCATCCTGATCCTGGTGTACATCTGCGTGGCGACCATGTGCATGATCACCTTCCGTTCCTGGGCGGCGACGCTGTGCATCGTATTGCCGCTGGTGCTGACCTCGGTGCTGGGCAACGCCCTGATGGCCTTCATGGGCATCGGCGTGAAGGTCGCGACCTTGCCCGTCGTGGCGCTTGGGGTGGGGATTGGCGTGGACTACGGCATCTACATCTACAGCCGCCTGGAAAGTTTCCTGCGCGCCGGCTTGCCGTTGCAGGAGGCTTACTACCAGACGCTGAAATCCACCGGTAAAGCCGTGTTGTTCACCGGCCTGTGCCTGGCGATTGGCGTGTGCACCTGGATCTTCTCGGCGATCAAGTTCCAGGCGGACATGGGCTTGATGCTGACGTTCATGTTGCTGTGGAACATGTTTGGTGCGCTGTGGCTGCTGCCGGCGCTGGCGCGGTTCCTGATCAAGCCTGAGAAGCTGGCGGGGCAGAAGGGCAACTCATTGTTCGCTCATTAAAGGGGCGCGCAGAAAGAGTCGTTCAAGGAGCGCTCGTCGAGCATGACGGTCACCCCTCGCCGCGGTTCGTTTGGCTGACCGGCATAAGCCGCAACCGTGAGGATTGCGGCTTATGCCATTTAGTCAGGGCGCCAGGACCAAGAATTTTTCTTGTGCGAGCGCCTTTCCGATACTGCCTCGGTACACCTCCACCACTGCGTGGGGATTGTTGGCGTTGGCGAGCTCGGAGTAATAGTTTTTCTTGCGATCGGCATACCTTTTCAGGTGTGCGACGGCGTACTCGGCTTTCGGCGTGTCGAATTTTTCGTAATGAAAATGCGCATACCAGACAATCTTGCCTTCCAGGTTGCTGACTGAATATTCCTGATAGAAATCCTTCCTGGCGCCTTTCGAGGCGATGCGTTGATCGAGTCGCGCGACTTGGACCAGTTTTTTCTCAAACAGGTAGCGAAGGTTGCCATCCGTGGGCGGCAGGTCCCAGCTCAATTGGGTGCGAAGCTCCCGGCCCTTTTCAGTCAGGCGCAAGATGGCGGTATTCAGATCGGTGCGCAATGCTTCTTCTTGCGCCGTGGGCTGCCTACCAGACAGGGTTCTGTCGAGGTCCGCGGAGAGCTTGCGGTAACGGTCCGCTTCGTTGCTCATGATTTCCTCGATCTCTTGAGGATGACGGCAGCGCTTCTTGTAGCCCTCGGCGCGGCTCAGATGTTCATCCAAATGATCGAGCAGTTTCAGCGCGTCGCCCTTGATTGCGTTGAATGATCTCGTTTTCGGCACGGGGGTGGGTCGTTCTTCCACGACAACGTCCCAGACGTCATTTTGTTTTTCCGAGTAGGTTTCAATGATTTGCTGCGTATCTTCCGAGCGCACCTCAACGAGTTCGAACGGTGGGTTCGCCTCGACCTTCCTGATTTCGCCAATCAGGACATCGCCGTTTCGGGTCTTGATCACCTTTCGGTTCGAAGCCTTCAGAGACGGTTTATTCGGACGCCGATGAGGCTTGGGTTTCGGCTTCGACTCGGGCTTGGCCTCTGCCATCAGCCTTTTCGATGCATCCTCATACAAACTCTTGACCAGATCGAACATTTTGTTGAAGTAGGTTTCGTTGATGTTTTCGGCATAGATGACCTTCATCACCTCAAAGGAATCCAGGATCTTGCCGTACTGCTCGACCAGGCTGTCCAATACCGTGAGTTGCTCCGATCGGGACAGGGTGTATCGCTGGATATCGGAATGGGCGCGCATCTGTTTAGTCAGAGGCTTCATGAGCCGATAGAGGCATTCGAGTAGATCCGAGTCACCATTCTGGATTGTCAATGTTGACAATGCGGCTAACAATCCTCCTTGTTCACCCATGACACTCCTGTCGTTATTCCTGAGCGTCGGGATTACTTTTTTGTAGTCCTGGGTGCCGGCGGCGTCGAGGTCCATTAACTCTTCTTGGTACCTATCCCTCAGTTTCAGCCAGTAGATGCCGATTTCCCGGATTTCAGCAGATTTGCTCGCATACGTTTCGAAGCGCGAATAGCTCCGGTGGGACGCATCGGCAGGTGGCCCGTTTACAAACTCAGGATAGGCATCCATGAGGTCCGAGTGGTTCAGTGAAACGAGTAGATAAGCAAGGTCCGCTTTTTGAATCACGTTGATGAGCAATTCCGCAACGAGCGCGCGTTCTAAAGGTATGTTCAGCTCCTTGCGCTCGGGAATACTGTTCAACATTTTCCGGAACTTGGCGGTTTGCTCTTTCAGCACTTTATAAAATGCAGTGTTATTTTCCGTACGCTGCTTGGCAAAGAGTTTGGGACCTAGTCGGCTATCAAACTTCTCGCCCGTTGTCGTGTCGATACCATGGGTATTATCAACGACTTTTTGATAGGCCTTTTTTGCCCTTTCGAGTTCTGCGACACGGGCATTGAGATAGTCGACCCGCTCGTTTTCGAGCTTCTCCCTTCTCTTGCTGTTTTTCGCTCGCAGGTCGGCCAGACGCGTTTCTTCCATGCCTCCTCGCAGCCGCAGCTCCAGGTCCAGGGTCCAGTTGCCTTGGCTGTCGGACTTCAACATCGGACCGTTTCTGTTCGGGTCATGGGTATCGATGATTTGTGCGCTGCCTTCCGGTTCGATGTCGACCCGGTACAGCACGTGCTCAACCATGGCATGCCATTGGTTGTCTATTACGTACAGGCCTTTAAGCGGCCCGTATGAAATCGGTTCAGGCAGCTTGGAGGGTTGACCCACCTGCATTTCTCGCAGTTGGGCCCGTTGCGCCAAAGTCAAGCGATGACGGGGGTTGGCGAAGCTGAAATCCAGGGCTCTGGTAGGTGCGTGGGATTGTTCGCCAGGCAGGGCAACGATGCCTTCAATGTATTTCGGCGCGGCCGGTGCGGGCCACTGTTCCGGGATGGCCCGCGGCGCTGGGGCGCGCATCGCTTGCTCCTTGATTGGCTCCGTCACGGGCGCACGCGCAGGAACGCGGGCGGAGGGAACCTGGACCGCCAATAGCGCCAGATTGAGCAACAGGTCGACGGCTGCGAGTTCGCGGGCTACCGGATCCTCGCTGGTCAGCGCCGGGATGTCATGTTTGGCGCTGAGCATCAGGTTGAACAGCCAGACGCAGCTCATGGCCGGGCCGCGCAACAGCGGAAACAGCAGCGTGTTGAACAGCAGGCTGCCGCCCTTGAGCAGCAATGCCCAGCGGCTTTCACTGTTGGAGACCGAGGCCCGGTCGGCCTGGGCGACCAGGGCTCGGGCATTGCAGCCGTAGAGATATTGCATCAATTCGCCTTTCCCCAGGTATTGCAGCAGTTCACCACTGGCTTCGTCTACCGCGAGCGTCGCCGGGACGGGCCTGTCGGGAACGCTGAATTCGTCGCCCTGGTAGAAATGTACGACATGGGGTTCCTTGAACCCGCCGTTGGCATACACCGGCCTGGCAGTGTCGGGCAGCCAGGTCAGGACGCTGTCTTGCAGCGCCCCGGCGGTGGCGATGGCATCCATCAACGCTTGGCGCGAAGTGAACTGTTGCAAAGACGGGGCATAGAACGGCCGATACAGCAGGTGCGGGCCCGTGGTCGAGTCCTTCGACTCGATAAGGAACATGTTGAGCACCGTGTCGGGCGTGGCCTGGGGCTTGCGGTGCAAAGCCAGGTGCCGAATAACGACCGGCCGGCCATCGACCTGTCGGTCCTCGGCGGAAAGAGCGAACAAGGCCTCCACCAGGTCAAGGCCCTGGCGAGTGATGTGGTATTGCTTATCATGCATTTGCTTGAGCGCCTCAAGCACCAGCTGTG
This sequence comes from Pseudomonas sp. OA65, assembly GCF_017498305.1. Lineage (NCBI taxonomy): Bacteria > Pseudomonadati > Pseudomonadota > Gammaproteobacteria > Pseudomonadales > Pseudomonadaceae > Pseudomonas > Pseudomonas sp. OA65. Next base: position 95,569 of record NZ_JAGDEZ010000015.1, on the reverse strand, counting down.
CCGGAATCTGCTCGGCGAAACGTCGCTCGCGGGACCGCCTTTCGGAGTCGTCGAGCAGCAGCGCTTGTTGCAGGTAGGTAGGGTAAGTGGTGCCGATGTCGACTTGTTCGATCAGGCCGTTCTGGCGGGTGATGAAGTCATTCGTCAGCCATTGCGGCAGTGCCAAGCCTTTGCGGTGGCTGAGTCTTACATGCCCGCTGGGCCGGGCGACGAGGTTGTCGATGGCCAGGTCGGTCAGGCTCATTTCCCTGGTCTCGCTGATGCCGACGGCGCCCGGATAACCCGCCACGACCGTATAGGTCAGCGTCACCTCGTCAGGGTGAAATTGACTGGCATGCACCTTCTCTTGGCTGCTGTCGTTGATTTTTTGCATGCGACTGGACAAGGCATCGATGGTGAAAGCTCGGATGTCCTCGATACCGCTGAGGAAAGTCTTACCGTCGCCGCGTTGTTTGGCACCGGCCAGCGCCAAGCTGTAGTGCTGGAATGTTGTCTGGTCAAGAAGGGGGGCTGTTCTCAACCAATCCGGCAACAAGGCCATCAAGGGCTTGGATGCCTGGGGCGAGATGCGGGGAATGTCGGTCAGGTACCGCGTGGGATCGCTCAGGTCACTATAGAGCGCCTTCAAGTCTGCCCAACCGATATCGGAGGGCAACTTCACCGAACGCAGATCGCTCAGTTGTTGCTCCAATAGCATGCCGGCCTGGGTCTCGAAGACGTTGCCGCTGATTTCATAGCGTTGGCAGGTCACGGTGTCGACGACGTAACGATCGGCGATGCGCTGGGTCCAGTAGGCGTGGAACCTGTCCAGTGACGCGAAGGACCGCACGGCGCTACCGGGGCTGCAGAGCAGAATGATGAGCCCATGTCTGGTGTAGTGCAGCAGCAGGATATGTTGGGCGGGCAACACCGTGTTGGCGTCGCCTTGGGTGATCGTGCTTTCCAGGCTATAGGCGTAGACGGGCGGCACGGCATGGCGAAAGCGTTGTTCACGGTCCGGCCAGCGGGCGATCTGCTCCAGGGTGTCACGCTCCGGCTCGGAGAGGCCGGGCTGTTGCAGCCCACGAACGTGCAGAATGTGCTTGAGCGTATCGCTGAGCCATTGCCAGCGGCTGGTGTGGCTATCGGCGGCTAACTGGGCGTTCCAATAACGGGTTAGCGCATGTTCCAGGCCGATCGGCAGCGCCAAAGGCAACTCAAGGAGTAATGTTTCGATGACTTTAATGTTCGGCGTTTTTCCGTCCGCATCACGAAGCCGTTTCGGAAATTCGGCGCAAAGGTAACAGTCGCGTTCGCCCTTCGAGCTGAAGTCGACGGGCGTGCCGAGGGCCAGGTAATCGAGCACAAGGGGCATGAATGGCTGGGCGGCCCAGCCAATGGTGGCGCTATCGGGCATTGCCAACTGAACCGTGGATAGGTCGATGGTGAGCGTCGGGTAGGCTGCCTTGATTGCCTTTTCGAGCATCTGTTGCGCGATATATTCGAAGGTTGGGCGATTGGCAAATTGCTGGCTGACGGTTTGCGTAAACGTAGCGGGACTGTCAGCCGGGGTAGGCGAAGTCATTGGGAGTTCCTTTTCCTGATTCGTATCGCCGGGATTGACGACGAATCGAGTATTGGTTTCCCTGTCCCGTTTGGGTGGTATATAGATACCACCCTCGGAGATGGCGAATGATGGTTGGGGCGGGTAGCGCCGCAGCTCAGGGCTGCGGCTTCTTGATCAAGGCGCCAACGGCAGGAACCTGTCGCGTGCCAGGAATTTGCCGATCTGACCACGGTGTACATTCACCACGGCATAGGGGCTATCAGCCTTGGCCAGCAGTGAATGGTAGTGCTCGCGACGTTGTTCCTTGGTCTTCAAATGCGCGACGCTGTAATCGGCTTTCGGTGTGTTGGCCGTTTCGTAATGAAAATGCGCGTACCAAAGGGGAAAACCATCGGTGTCGTTGATCGCGTATTCCTGGAGGAAGTCCTTGCGGGCTCCTTTCAAGGCCTTGCGTTCGCCCAGTCGCGCGACCTGGATCAGTTTCTTTTCAAACAAATATTGAAGATTGCCATCGGTGGGCGGCAATTCCAGGCTCAATTCGGTGCGCAGGGCGGCGCCCTTGGCGGCCAGGCTGGAAATGGCATTGGACAGTTGCTGGCTCAACGCTTGATCCGCAGGCGAGGGTGATGCCCCTGAAGCCGCGAAAGCCCTGTCGAGTTCCGCCATGAGCGTGCGATAGCGACTCGCCTCATTGTTCATGATCTCCTCGATTTCCTGGGGATGGCGGCAGCGTTTCTTATAGCCTTCGGCGCGGCGCAGACGGTTGTCCAATTGTTTGAGCAGCTTCTGTGCGTCGCCCTGTATCGTCTTGACGGCTCTCGTTCTGGGCGCGGGAGCCGGTCGCCGGACTTCAACGACGTCCCAGACATCATCGTGGCGGGAGTAGGTTTCGAGGACCTCCCCGTTGATTTCGGAGTGGATCTCAACGACTTCAATGGGCAAGCTTGACCCGTCTGCAACGTCCACGTTTGTACCGGCCGGTTTGATATCGCCGATCAGAACGCCAGCTTTGCGGGTCATGATCAAGCGCTTTTTCTTGCGATCAAACGCCGGCTTGGCCGGACGTTTTCGAGGGTTCGGTTCCGGCTTGACCTCTGCCGCCAGTTTTCCCGAGACTTCGTCGTACAAGTCTTTGACCAGCGAAACCATCTTGTCGAAATAGATTTCCTCGAGCTCCTCGATATAGAGGATTTTTGCCACCTCGAGAGCTTCCAATGCCCTGCCGTACTGCTCGGTCAGGCTTGCCAGTACCGCCAGGTGCTCCGACGGTGGCAAGGTGTAGTATTTGATACTGGAATGAGCGCTGATCTGCATGGACAAGGGGTAGATTATTTCAAACAACGTTTCGAACAGGTCGGAATCGAGAGTCTTGACTGACACTATCGGCAGGGTAATCAATTGCGCGTCCTGGAGCGTTAAGACTGTCTTGTGTTTTTTATCGAAAGTCAGCAGCGATTCGCTGAAATTCGCCACGCTGGTCGCATCGAGGTTCAGCAGGTTCTCTAGCTGCTCATCCTTTATTTTCGCCCAGTGGATCGCCCGTTCACGGTACGAGACATTTTTCCGATGAAAGTCAAGGAAGCTCGGCCCCTTGCTTCGAGCGAGTTCGCGTGTCGGGTATGTATTAAATCCAGGATAATCATTGGCGAGGGCCTCCAGGTCCATGCAGACGACGCCATAGGCCATCTCTGCGCGCAGGAAGATACTCTGGGTGATCATCACAAGCTCAGGTCGCTTCAACTCCACATTCAGGGATTTGCGCTCGTCCTGGCTTGCGAGCATTTTCAAGTCAGTGGCAATTTGCCTTTCCAGCAGCTCATAAAGTGCTTGACGATCGAGTCGATGCTGCTCGGGCGTGATCACCTTACCCGTCTCGTCTCTAGGAGGCTTGCCATCGTCACGGGGCCAACCGTCACGGACCTTCTGGTCGGCTTTTTTTAGGTCGGCGGATTGGCTTGCCTGGCTGGCAAGATAGTCGTCAAGGTCCTTGTTGAGCTTTTTTTTTCGCTCCTTGAGCTCTTGAATACGGCTCTTCGGCATGCCTCCCCGCATGCGCAGGTTCAGGTCCAGGGTCCAGTTGCCGTGGCCGTCGGATTTCAACATCGGACCGTTCCGGCTTGGGTCCTGGGGATCGATGATCTTCACGTTGTCGTCCACATCCACGTCGACGGGGTACAGCGCTTGGTCAACCACGGCGTGCCATTTTGCACCGATGACGTACAAGCCCTTGAGCGGCCCGAACACGATGGGTTCGGGCAGCTTGGCGGGCCGATTCACTTGCATTCCTTGCAGTTGGGTCTGTTGTTCCGGTGTCAGGCGATGGCGGGCGCTGGCGAAGCTGAAATCCAGGGCCCTGGTAGGTGCGTGGGATTGTTCGCCGGGCAGGGCAACGATGCCTTCGATATATTTCGGCGTAGGCGGTGCGGGCCATTGTTGCGGCACGGCGCGCGGTGCCGGAGTTCGCATCGCTTGTTCCATGACCGGTTCCGTCACGGGTACACGCAAAGGAACTCGGACGGAAGGCACCTGGACCGCCAGCAGCGCCAGGTTGAGTAGCAGGTCGACGGCCGCAAGTTCGCGGGTGACCGGATCCTCGCTGGTCAGGGCCGGGATGTCGTTCTGGGCACTGAGCATCAGGTTGAACAGCCAGACGCAGCTCATGGCCGGGCCGCGCAACAGCGGGAACAGCAGTGTATTGAACAGCAGGCTGCCGCCCTTGAGCAGCAATGCCCAGCGGCTTTCGCTGTTGGACACCGACGCCCGGTCGGCCTGGGCGATCAGGGCATGGGCATTGCCGCCGTAGAGGTACTGCATCAACTCGCCTTTGCCCAAATATTGCAGCAACTCTCCGCTGGCTTCGTCGACGGCGAGCGTGGCCGGAGCGGGCCTGTCGGGAACGCTGTACTCGTCGCCTTGGTAGAAACGCACGATATGCGGTTCCTTGAAACCGCCGTTGGCATAGATCGGCCTGGCGGTGTCGGGCAGCCAGGTCAGGACACTGTCCTGCAGGGGACCGGTGGTGGCGATGGCATCGAACAATGCCTGGCGCGAAGTGAACTGTTGCAATGAGGGGGCATCAAGCGGTCGGTACAGCAGGTGCGGGCCTGTGGTCGCATCTTTCGACTCGATAATGAACATGTTGACCACCGTGTCGGGTGTGGCCTGGGGTTTGCGCAGCAAGGCCAGGTTCCGAATCACCACTGGCCGGCCATCGACCTGTCGTTCCTCGGCGGAAGAGGCAAACAAGGCCTCGATCAAGTCCAGGCCTTGACGGGTCATGCCGTTTGTCTTGGTATGCATCTGTTGGAGTGCCTCGAGCACCCACTGCGCCGGCATTTGCTCGGCGAAACGCCGCTCGCGGTTCTCCCTCTCGCTATCACGTAGAAGCGCTCTTTCCAGATATTTGGGGTAAGTCGTACCGATGTCGACCTGTTCGATCAGGCCGTTTTTGCGCGTGATGAACTCGTTAGTCAGCCATTGCGGCAGTGCCAGGCCTTGGCGGTGGCTGAGTTTTACCTGCCCGCTGGGCCGGGCAACCAGGTTATTGATGGCAAGGTCAGTCAGGCTCATCACCCTGGGTTCGCTGATGCCGATGGCGCCCGGATATCCTGCGGCGACGGTGTAGGTCAGCGTCACATCGTCAGGGTGATAATGGCTGGCCGGGACCTTTGTCCGGCTGTCGTCATTGGTGTGTTGCAGGCGGCTGGACAAGGCGTCGATGGCAAAGGTCCGGATGTCCTTGATGTCGCTGAGGAAAGTCTGTCCATCGCTGCGTTGCTTGGCACCGGCCAGCGCCAGGCTGTAGTGCTGGAATTTGGTCTGGTCGCCAAGGGGCGCTGTCTTCAACCATTGGGGCAGCAAGGCGCCCACTGGCTTCGCTGCCTGCGGTGTGGGTTGTGGAGTGTCGGTCAGGTATCGTGCGGGATCGCTCAGGTCGGCATAGAGTTTTTTCAGGTCTGGCCAACCGACCGTGGAGGGCAGCTTTACCGAGCGCAGGTCGGTCAGTTGTTGCTCCAATAGCATGCCGGCCTGAGTGTCGAAGGCGTTGCCGGCGATTTCGTAGCGTTGGCAACTGACCGTATCAACGATGTAGCGGTCGGCGATGCGTTGCGCCCAATACGCGTTGAACTCATCCATCGACGCGAAGGACCGCACGGCGCTGCCGGGACTGCAGAGCAGAATGACGAGGCCGTGAATCGTGTAGTGCTGCAGCAGGATGTCTGGTGTGGGCAAGACGGTGCTGTTGCCGTCCTGGGTAAGGGTGCTTTCCAGGCTATAGGCATAGACCGGGGATTTGTTGTGGCTGAAGCGGTATTCGCGGTCTGGCCACCGAGCGATCTGGTCCAAGGCGTCGCGCTCCGGCTCGGAGAGGCCCGGTTGCTGGAGCCCACGGATGTGCAGGATGTGCTTGAGCGTATCGCCGAGCCATTGCCAGCGATTGGCGTGGCTGTGGGTATCGAGCTCGGCGTTCCAGTAGTGGATGAGCGCATCTTCCAGTGCGATCGGCAGAATCCAGGGCAATTCGAATAGCAGTTTTTCGATAATCCTGACGTCCGGGATCTGGTCACCCGCGTCACGCAGGCGTTTGGGAAAGTCGGCGCTCAGATAACAGTCATAGTCGCCTTTTGAGCTGAAGTCCACGGGGGTGCCAGTAGCGAGATAATCAAGCACCGAGGCCATGAACGGCCGGGCAATCCAGCCATCGCCGGCCTCGTTCGGCATTGCTAGCTGAAGCGTGGGCAGGTCGAAGACCAGTGTGGGGTAGCGTGCCTTGATCGCTTTTTCGAGTTGCTGCTGCGCGACTGTTTCGAAGGACGGGTGATCGGCAAACTGTTGGCTGATGGTTTGTGTAAACGTAGCGGGGCTGTCAGCCGGAGTGGGCGAAGTCATGGGAAATCCTTTTCTGATTCAGTCGCCGGGATTGGCGACTGAATCAGTATCGATTGCCCTTTTTCGTGCGGGTGGTACATAGATACCACCTCGTTGAGGCGCAGGGTGGTTGGGCCTGCATGATTGAAGGTAAAAGCCGCAGTCCTGGAACGGCGGCTTCCTGATCAAGGCGCCAACGGCAGGAACCTGTCGCGTGCCAGGAATTTGCCGATCTGACCACGGTGTACATTCACCACTGCATAGGTGTTATCAGCCTTGGCCAGCAGTGAATGGTAGTGCTCCCGACGTTGTTCCTTGGTTTTCAAATGCGCGACGCTGTAGTCGGCTTTCGGTGTGTCGGCCGTTTCGTAATGAAAGTGCGCGTACCAGAGGGGAAAGCCGTCAGTGTCGTTGATCGCGTATTCCTGGAGGAAGTCCTTGCGGGTTCCTTTCAAGGCCTTGCGTTCGCCCAGTCGCGCGACCTGGATCAGTTTCTTTTCAAACAAATATTGAAGATTGCCATCGGTGGGCGGCAATTCCAGGCTCAATTCGGTGCGCAGGGCGGCGCCCTTGGCGGCCAGGCTGGAAATGGCATTGGACAGTTGCTGGCTCAACGCTTGATCCGCAGGCGAGGGTGATGCCCCTGAAGCCGCGAAAGCCCTGTCGAGTTCCGCCATGAGCGTGCGATAGCGACTCGCCTCATTGTTCATGATCTCCTCGATTTCCTGGGGATGGCGGCAGCGTTTCTTATAGCCTTCGGCGCGGCGCAGACGGTTGTCCAATTGTTTGAGCAGCTTCTGTGCGTCGCCCTGTATCGTCTTGACGGCTCTCGTTCTGGGCGCGGGAGCCGGTCGCTGGACTTCGACGACGTCCCAGACATCATCGTGGCGTGAATAGGTGGCGATTACCTCGTTATCGACTTCGGAGCGCAGCTCGACGACTTCAATCGGCAACGACGTGCCGGCTGGTTTCAGGTCGCCGATCAGTACGCCGCTGTTACGGGTATTGATCACTTGTTTTCGGGGGCGCCCCGCCGGTGGTTGCGAACGTCTTGGCTGGCGCCTGCGCGGTTTTGGCTCCGGTTTGACTTCTGCCGCGAGCTTCCCGGATACCTCTTCATAGAGCCCCTTGACCACCTCGACCAGCCTGTCGAAATAGGATTCTTGAATATCCTCGACATATAAGGTTTTCATCCCCTGGAGTGCGTCCAAGGCTTCGCCATAATGCTCGGTCAGGCTCTCTAGGATTCGAAGTTGATCCGAGGGAGATAAATCGTACAGCCGTAGATCCGAGTGAGTGCGCACATGCTCCCCCAAGGGGCGGACAATGCGATAAAGGCTGTTGGGCAAATCAGTTTCGCCATGTTTGATCGCCAGCACCGGAAGTGTGGCCAGCTGCAAGGCCTTGACGCTCGTTGCACTGGGTTCATCCACTGGGCGGTCTCTGGTCAGCCGTTCGAACACCTGAGCACCCGCAGTGTTCAGGTTCAATAATTTATCCAGGTATTCGTCCTTGAGCTCCAGCCAATGGATTTGGCGGTCATTGTTATCACTTATCGCATCGAGGAATTTCACGTAGCCTTGAAAGTCTTGCCTGACGGCTTCCATCACCGCGGACGGCTCCTGGAATTGGGGGTGGCCCGCATTAATGGCGACATATTCCGTTTGGTTGACGAGAAACGCTTTACGGGCATTATTGACGATGTTTTCCATCAGCTGAGGAATGGTGCCTGAAGGTAATTCGATTCCCAGCCTGGCGCGCTCGGGTGCGCTGTCCAGTAATTTCAAATAGGTGTCGGTCTGCTCGACAAGCAGGTCATAGAACACTTTGCGTTTCGGTGCACGTTGTGCCTCGGTATAAGGACCTCCTTCCGTTCTCGCCATGACTGCCTGAGCGATATCCAAGGCATCTTGTTTTTGAGTTTGTTGTGCCGTGAGGTCTCCCAGTTCCTTAATCAGATCGATTGTTCTTTGCGCATTGAGGCGACGCTGCTCGGCCGTGCGTTTGGGGGGCATGCCTGCGCGCAAGCGCAAGCGCAGGTCCAGGGACCAGGTGCCTTGGCCATCCGATTGCAACAGCGGTCCCCGGCGTGACTTGGTCATTGGGTCGATGACCGTTACGCTGCCGTCCGATTCCGTCTCGACTCGATAGAGGTGACCTTCAACCAGCGCGTGCCAGGCGTTCTCGATCAGGTACAGGCCCGTGAGCGGACCAAGTTTTATGGGGGCCGGTAGCGCAGTAGGCGGTCGCACTTCCATGCGCCGCAATTGCGTCCGTTGCTCTGGCGTCAGGCGGTTACGGGCATTGGTGAAGCTGAAATCGAGGATCGCGCCTGGGGTTCCGGCGCCTGGCAAGGCCACGGAGCCTTCCAGGATGTCTGGCAAAGCGGGGGCAGGCCATCGCTCAGGGACAACGCGCTGGGCGGGCGCGCGCATCGCTTGGTTCTTGATGGATGCCGACACGGGCACAGGCGAAGGTGCACGGATCGACGATAGCTGGCTCACCAGCATGGCCAGGTTGACCAGGAAATCAACAGCGGCCAACTCCCGTGTTGCCGGATCTTCGCTGATCAGTGCAGGGATATCCTGGCTGGCGCTGGCCATCAGGCTCCACAGCCAGACGCTGGCCATGGCCGGGCCGCGCAACAGTGGAAACAGCAGCGTGTTGAACAGCAGGCTGCCGCCCTTGAGCAGCACAGCCCAGCGGCTTTCGCTGTTTGAGACCGAGTCGCGGTCAGCCTGGATGATCAGGGTTTGGGCATTGCAGCCGTAGAGATACTCCAACAACTTGCCATTGGCCAAATATTGCAACAGTTCGTCATCGCCTCCGTTGATGGCGAGCGTGGCCGGCGCGGGCCTTTCGGGGGCGTCGAATTCGTCACCCTGGTAGAAGCGCACGATATGCGGTTCCTTGAACCCGCCGTTGGCATACACCGGCCGAGCTGTATCGGACAGCCAGGTCAGGACGCTGTGTTGCAAGTCCCCGGTGGTGGCGACGGCTTGCAACAATGCCTGGCGTGTCGGGAATTGCAACAACGCGGGCGCATAGAGCGGGCGATACAACACGTGCGGACCGGCCGTGACGTCTTGCGTCTCGACGATGAACATATTGCTCGCAACGTCAGGCCGGGCCTGGGGCGTGCGCAGGAAAGCCAAGTGCCGCATGACCACGGAACGGCCATCAACTTGACGGTCTTCGGCGTTGGGTTGCAGGACCGCCTCTACCAGGCGCAGCCCTTGGCGGGTCATGCCGTTCTCGTTATTCAGCGTGTTTTGCAGTGCTTCAAGCGGCAGGTGCGCCGAGACCTGTTCGGCAAATATCTGCTGATGTAGCTGCGCTTGAGACGAGTCGCCCAGCAGTTCCTGTTGCAGGTAACGAGGATAAGTCGTACCGATGTCCACCTGCTCGATCAATCCGCCCCTGCGAGTAATGAAATCTGGCGTCAACCAGGCTGGCAAAGCCAGGCCCAGGCGATGACTGAGCTTCAGGTTGCCACTGGGCCGTGCGATCAGATTGTCGATGGCCAACTGAGTCAGACTCATCGTTCTCTTCTCGCTGATACCCACGGTTCCGGGATACCCCGCCGAGACGGTGAACGTCAGTACCACATCGTCGGGATGAAACAAGCGAGATAGGGACCTGGCCGGGCTGCTGTCGTTGGTTTGCTGCATTTTTGCAAGCAGGGCGTCAGCCGTGAACGTCCGGATGTCGTTGAGATGGACGCGGCCTTGATCGCGTTTTTTCACGCTGGCCAGCGCCAGGCTGTAGCGTTGGAATCTCGTCTGATCGGCAAGGGGGGCGTTCTTCAGCCATTCGGGAAGTAACGGCTTGAGTCGTGTCGCGGTGTCTGCGCTGAGAGGGGGGGTGTCGCGCAAGTATCGAGCCGGATCGCTCAGCTCGCGGTAGAGCGCCTTGAGCCCCTGCACGCCAATGCTGGAAGGTAACCTGACCATTTTCATATCCGCCAATTGCTGCTCCAGGATCATGGCGGCCTGGGTGTCAAAGGCGTTGCCGTCAATCTCGTAGCGGTTGCAGGTGACAGTGTCGATGACATAGCGGTCAGCGATCTGAGCACGCCAGCGGCTGTTCAAGTCCTCGATCGAGTCGAAGGACTGCACGGCTCCACCAGCGCTGCACAACAAGATGGCCAGGCCGCTCTGGGAGTAGTGGAGCAGCAGGAGGTCGCTGCTGGAGAGCATGGTGCTGGAAGTGCCCTGGGTGAGGGTGCTCCCCAGGCTGTAGGCATAGACGGGAGAAGGGTTGTGGCTGAAGCGTTGCTCACGGTCTGGCCAACGGACGATCTGGTCCAGGGCTTCGCGCGCCGGTTCGGACAATCCTGGCTGTTGCAGTCCTTGGATATGCAGCATGTTCTTGAGTGAGTCGCTGAGCCATTGCCAGCGGCTGTTGTGAACACCGGAGTCGAGCTTGGGACTGCTGTCGATGTCGGTATTCCAATAGCGAGCCAGTGCGTCGTCAAGGCCGATGGGTACCGTCCAAGGCAGCTCAAGCACCAGCTTTTCAATCACCTTCATGTCCAGGTTGCCGACATCCGACCGAAGACGACGTGGGATCGTGTCGGAAAGATAACAGTCAAAACTACCGCTGGAACTGAAGTCCACCGGGGTGCCGAACGCCAGGTATTCAAGCACTGAAGTCATGAACGGCTTGAAACTCCAGCCTTTGGCGGCTGCATCCGGCATCGCCAGGTGGGTGCGGGCCAGATCGATGATCAGCGAGGGGTACCTTGCCTTGATGGCTTGTTCAAGCATTTGTTGTGCGATTTGCTCGAAAGTCGGGCGACCGGCGAATTGCTGGCTGACGTTCTGTTCGAATGTGGGGACGCTTTCAGCGTGTGAGGGCGAGGTCATAAGAAATCCTTTTCCAAAACTCACGGCCGTCGGAATGACGACGAGGGTCAAGTGTCGGGATTCCCTTCCCCCGCGTGCGGTATATAGATACCACCCGCTGGGCGCGGGTTGTATCAGGCTTGGTCGGGATCGCTGCCCAGCACCACGTTCAAGGCGCTGCGGGCATCGTCCAGTTGCACCAGGGTCGCGTGGCGCGCGCCGAGGGCGTCGCGGTTCTCGATGGCGGTGAGGATCGCCTTGTGCCGCGGCATCGCCAGTTCATGCAGGTTGGGCCGCTGGTTGGAGTGCTTGAGGGCTTCGGCGATGGCCACGGACAACATGTTGCATAGATTGGCGAGCAGGTCGTTGTGAGTGGCGTCGGCGATACGACTGTGGAAGTCCAGGTCCGGTTGCAGCAACGCTTCGGGCGTCGGGGCCGCTTCCATGCGCTGGTAGGCTTCGCTGATGGCGGCGATGTCGTCGTCGGTGGCGAACTGGGCGGCGAGGGCGGCGGCGGCGGGCTCGATGATGCTGCGCACGCTGGTGAGCAGGCCGAAGAATTCATTCTGCGGGCTGCTTTGCATCAACCAGTGCAGCACGTCCGGGTCGAGCATGTGCCATTCCCGACGGGCCTTGACCACCGTGCCCACCCGCGGGCGCGAATACACCAGCCCCTTGGCGACCAGTACCCGGGTGGCTTCGCGCAGCACCGGGCGGCTGACGGCATACTCTTCGCACAACAGGGCTTCGGCGGGCAATTTATCGTCCGGCTTGAAGCGCCCGGAGACGATCTGCATGCCCAGTTCCTGGACGATGCGCGCATGCATGCTTTTGCGGTCGGAGGGTTTGCGGTAATCCATGGGACGCGGCGCGATCCTGTGCGAGGGGGGTGTTGCGCATGATAGCAGGCGCGGCGATGGCGGGTCGCTAGTGCGAGTTTTTGATGCAGATGAAGAGTCTTTGTGGGAGCTGAGCTTGCTCGCGATGAGGCACTTCCAGTCAACATCTCTGTTGTCTGTTACACCGCTATCGCGAGCAAGCTCAGCTCCCACAAAGTTTGCTCCCATAAGGGAGACCTGGGTCAGTGAGAGTGGCGGGGCACCTCGGCGCCGCGACAGCCCACCAGGAAGTCGAAGTCGCAGCCCTGGTCCGCTTGCAGCACATGGTCAATGTACAACTGGCGGTAGCCGCCCACCAATAGCTGTTGCGGTGGCGCGAGGTCGGCCAGGCGCGCGGCGAGTTCGGCGTCGGGGATGTCCAAGTGCAGGCGGCCGCTGGCGCAATCGAGCTCGATCCAGTCGCCTTCCTTCACGGCGGCCAAAGGCCCGCCGGCTGCGGCTTCCGGCGCCACGTGCAGCACTACGGTGCCGTAGGCGGTGCCGCTCATGCGCGCGTCCGAAATACGCACCATGTCCGTCACGCCTTGGGCCAGCAGCTTGGCCGGCAAGCCCATGTTGCCCACTTCAGCCATGCCCGGATAACCCTTTGGCCCGCAGTTTTTCATCACCAGGATCGAGTCGGCGTCCACATCGAGCTCGGGGTCGTTGATCCGTGCCTTGTACTCGTCGAAGTTCTCGAACACCACGGCACGGCCGCGATGCTGCATCAACTCAGGGGTGGCGGCGGAAGGCTTGAGCACCGCGCCCAGTGGCGCCAGGTTACCCCGCAGTACGCAGATACCACCGTCGGCGCGGATCGGGTTGTCGAGGGTGCGGATGACTTCGTCCTGGCCGTAGATCGGTGCGTCCTTGGTGTTGTCGCCAAGGCTCTTGCCGTTGACCGTCAGCGCCTTCGGGTGAGGGATCAGGTTGGCTTCGCCCAGGCGCCGCAGCACGGCGGGCAGGCCGCCGGCGTAGTAGAACTCTTCCATCAGGAAACGCCCGGACGGTTGCAGGTCGACAATGGTCGGCATGCCGCGACCGATGCGGGTCCAGTCGTCCAGGTCCAGTTGCACGCCGATGCGTCCGGCAATGGCCTTGAGGTGGATCACCGCGTTGGTCGAGCCACCGATAGCGGCGTTGACGCGGATGGCGTTCTCGAAGGCTTCCTTGGTCAGGATCTTCGACAGTTTCAGGTCTTCACGGACCATTTCCACTGCACGCATGCCGGACATATGGGCCAATACATAACGACGGGCGTCCACGGCCGGAATCGCCGCGTTGTGGGGCAGGGAAGTGCCGAGGGCTTCAGCCATGCAGGCCATCGTCGAGGCCGTGCCCATGGTGTTGCAGGTACCGGCCGAGCGGGACATGCCGCCCTCGGCCGCGAGGAAATCGTCGATGGTAATGGTGCCGGCCTTGACCTGTTCGCTCAATTGCCAGACCACAGTGCCGGAGCCGATGTCCTGGCCTTTGTGCTTGCCGTTGAGCATCGGCCCGCCGGTAACGACGATGGCCGGTACGTCACAACTGGCGGCGCCCATTAGCAGGGCGGGGGTGGTCTTGTCGCAACCGGTAAGCAGCACCACGCCGTCGATCGGGTTGCCGCGAATCGCTTCTTCCACGTCCATGCTCGCCAGGTTGCGGGTCAGCATGGCGGTAGGGCGCAGGTTCGATTCGCCGTTGGAGAACACCGGGAATTCCACTGGGAAACCCCCGGCCTCGATCACGCCACGCTTGACGTGCTCGGCGATCTGCCGGAAATGCGCGTTGCACGGCGTCAGCTCCGACCAGGTGTTGCAGATACCGATGATCGGCTTGCCGTGGAACTGATGGTCGGCGATGCCCTGATTTTTCATCCAACTGCGGTACATGAAGCCGTTTTTGTCGGCGGTGCCAAACCATTGGGCCGAGCGCAGGGAGGGTTTCTTATCAGACATGATCGATTCTCTTATTGTATGACTATATTGTTCTAGCTGAAGCGTAACATAAGCGCAATTTGTGCGGTTTGGAAGTGTTGTTGGGTAAATAGTATTACTATATAGTCCGATTCAACGGAGGGATTGTCCTGGCGGCCATTCGCGAGAGAAATCCCCCGAGGTTCTATAACAACAACAATCGGAGACCGGTCCCATGAGCCAGGAATTGCGGCTTATTCGCCGCATTACGCTGAAACTGATTCCCTTCCTGATCCTGCTGTACCTGATCGCCTATGTGGACCGCTCGGCGGTGGGCTTTGCCAAGCTGCACATGGGCGCCGACATCGGCATCGGCGACGCCGCCTACGGCTTGGGTGCAGGGCTGTTTTTCATCGGCTATTTCCTGCTGGAAATCCCCAGCAACCTGATGCTGGAGCGCTTCGGTGCTCGGCGTTGGTTCGCTCGGATAATGATCACCTGGGGCGCCATCACCATTGGCATGGCGTTCGTGCAAGGGCCCCATAGCTTCTATGTGATGCGCTTTTTGCTGGGGGCGGCCGAAGCCGGGTTCTTCCCGGGCGTGCTCTACTACATCACCCAGTGGTTCCCGGTGCGCCATCGCGGCAAGATCCTGGGGCTGTTCATTCTCTCCCAACCCATCGCGATGATGATCACCGGCCCGGTGTCCGGCGGCTTGCTGGGCATGGACGGCATCCTTGGCCTGCATGGCTGGCAATGGCTGTTCATTGTCATCGGCCTGCCGGCGGTGCTGTTGACCTGGCCGGTGCTGCGCTACCTGCCGGATGGCCCGCAACAAGTGAAATGGATGGACCAGGCCGAGAAGGACTGGCTGACCGGTGAGCTGAAAAAAGATTTGCAGGAATACGGCCAGACCCGCCATGGCAATCCGCTGCATGCCCTCAAGGACAAGCGTGTGTTGCTGCTGGCGCTGTTCTACCTGCCGGTGACCTTGAGCATCTATGGTCTGGGCTTGTGGTTGCCGACGCTGATCAAGCAGTTCGGCGGCAGCGATCTGGTGACCGGTTTCGTGTCATCGGTGCCGTACATTTTCGGCATCGTCGGCCTGCTGATCATTCCCCGCAGTTCCGACCGCTTGAACGACCGCTACGGTCACCTGGCCGTGTTGTACGTGCTGGGCGCCATCGGCCTGTTCCTCAGCGCCTGGTTGTCGGTGCCGGTGTTGCAATTGGCGGCGCTGTGCCTGGTGGCGTTCGCGCTGTTTTCCTGCACAGCGGTGTTCTGGACCTTGCCGGGACGGTTCTTTGCCGGCGCCAGTGCGGCGGCGGGCATCGCGCTGATCAACTCGGTGGGCAACCTGGGTGGCTACATTGGTCCGTTCGTGATCGGTGCGCTGAAGGAGCACACCGGCAACCTGGCTTCGGGGCTGTATTTCCTGTCCTGTGTGATGGTGTTTGGCTTGGTGTTGACTGGCGTGGTCTACCGCCTGCTGGAGCGCAAGCATGTGTTGCCGGCGGATCAGTTTGCCGCCAGCGCCCGGGGAGCGACACGTACCTGAATCTGAGGGCTGACGCTGATCAAACTGTGGGAGCGAGCCTGCTCGCGAAAGCGGTTTTCCATCCACCAATAATGTCGACTGTCAGACCGTTTTCGCGAGCAGGCTCGCTCCCACAGGGGACTGCACCGAGGTCAAAATTTGTTTACAGGGAGAAAACCCATGCGTTTAGTTCAGTTCGAATTGAGTAACGGCGAACGCCGCGTCGGTGTGGTCGAGGGCGATCAAGTGCGCGAAGTGCAGGGCGCCGGCACCGTGCGCGAGTTGGCGCTGGCCGCCATCGAAGCGGGTGTGAAGCTTGAGCAACAGGTCGACAGCCTGGGCCTGGGTGCCAGCCATGACTACGCGCAGTTGCTCGGTGAGCTGCGCGTCCTGCCGCCGCTGGATCACCCGGACCCGGCGCACCTGTTGGTCAGTGGCACCGGCCTGACCCATCTGGGCAGCGCCTCGGCCCGGGACAAGATGCACCAGCAGGCCGGCGACGAAGCGACCATGACCGACACCATGCGCATCTTCAAGTGGGGCGTGGAGGGCGGCAAGCCCCAGGCCGGGCAGGCCGGTGTGCAGCCGGAATGGTTCTACAAGGGCGACGGCAGCATTGTCGTCCGTCCGGGCCAGCCGTTTCCGTTGCCGCCGTTCGCCGAAGACGCCGGCGAGGAGCCGGAAATCAGCGGCCTGTACGTCATCGGTCACGACGGCAAGCCGTATCGCCTGGGCTTTGCCGTGGGCAACGAGTTTTCCGACCACGTGATGGAGCGCAAGAATTACCTGTACTTAGCCCATTCGAAATTGCGCAGTTGCAGTTTCGGCCCGGAACTTCGCGTGGGTGAACTGCCTCAACATCTGTCCGGGACCAGTCGTATCCTGCGCAACGGCGAAGTGCTGTGGCAGAACGAATTCCTCAGCGGCGAGGCGAACATGTGCCACAGCCTCGAAAACCTGGAATTCCATCACTTCAAATACAGTCAGTTCCTGCGCCCGGGGGACGTCCATGTTCACTTCTTCGGCACCGCGACCCTATCGTTCGCCGATGGCATCCGCACGCAGCCGGGGGATGTGTTCGAAATCAGCCAGGCTGAATTCGGCGCGCCGCTGGTCAACGGTATTGCCCCGGTGGACGCGGTGTTCAATCCGGGTACTATCGGCACACTTTGAAAGGAGACTTGCGATGAACCAGATCCTTGGCCACAACTACATCGGCGGGGCGCGCAGCGCGGCCGGCCAGACCCGCCTGCAGAGCGTCGACGCCGCCACCGGCGAGGCCTTGCCCCATGAATTCGTCCAGGCCACGGCCGAAGAAGTCGATGCCGCCGCCAAGGCTGCCGCCACGGCGTATCCAACTTATCGCAGCCTGAGTGCGGTACGCCGGGCCGAGTTCCTCGACGCCATTGCCGATGAGCTGGACGCCTTGGGCGATGATTTCGTGGCCGTGGTCTGCCGTGAAACCGCCTTGCCGGCGGCGCGGATCCAGGGCGAGCGAGGTCGTACCAGCGGCCAGATGCGCCTGTTCGCCAAGGTCCTGCGCCGTGGTGATTTCTACGGCGCGCGCATTGACCGCGCCTTGCCGGAGCGCACGCCGCTGCCGCGTCCGGACCTGCGTCAGTACCGCATCGGCCTCGGCCCGGTGGCGGTGTTCGGCGCCAGTAACTTCCCCCTCGCGTTTTCCACCGCCGGTGGTGATACCGCAGCGGCGCTGGCCGCCGGCTGCCCGGTGGTGTTCAAGGCCCACAGCGGCCACATGGCCACGGCAGAACATGTGGCCGACGCGATCATTCGCGCGGCCGAGAAAACCGCGATGCCGGCCGGTGTGTTCAACATGATCTATGGCGGTGGCGTCGGCGAATGGCTGGTCAAGCATCCGGCGATCCAGGCCGTGGGTTTCACCGGTTCCCTCAAGGGCGGGCGTGCCCTGTGCGACATGGCGGCCGCGCGGCCCCAGCCGATCCCGGTATTCGCCGAAATGTCGAGCATCAACCCGGTGATCGTATTGCCCCAGGCGCTGGAAACCCGCGCCGAAAGCATCGCTCGCGACCTGACCGCCTCGGTGGTGCAGGGCTGCGGCCAATTCTGTACCAACCCGGGCCTGGTGATCGGCATTCGCTCGCCGCAGTTCACCGCCTTCACCCAACAGGTGGCCGCGCTGATCGGCGACCAGTCTGCCCAGACCATGCTCAACGCCGGCACGCTGCAAAGCTACGGCAAGGGCCTGCAAAAGCTGCTGGCGCACCCGGGCATCGAACACCTGGCCGGGCGCGAGCAGCAGGGCAACCAGGCCCAGCCACAGTTGTTCAAGGCTGACGCCAGCCTGCTGATCAACGGTGACGAGGCGCTGCAAGAAGAAGTCTTTGGGCCGACCACGGTGTTTGTCGAAGTCGCCGACCAGGCGCAACTGACCGCGGCGCTGAACGGCCTGCACGGCCAACTCACCGCGACGATGATTGGCGAGCCGGCGGATTTCGAACAGTTCGGCGAACTGACGCCGTTGCTGGAGCAGAAGGTCGGCCGTATCCTGCTCAACGGTTATCCGACCGGCGTGGAGGTGTGTGATTCGATGGTGCACGGCGGGCCTTACCCGGCGACGTCCGATGCCCGTGGCACTTCGGTGGGTACATTGGCGATCGATCGCTTCCTGCGTCCGGTGTGCTTCCAGAACTACCCGGACAGCCTGTTGCCCGAGCCACTGAAGAACGCCAACCCGCTGGGGATCCAGCGGTTGGTGGATGGGGTGCCGGGGCGCGAGGCGCTCTGAGGGTTGCGGTGAGGTCGTTACATTCAGGTTGAATGTGCCGGCCTCATCGCGAGCAGGCTCGCTCCCACAGAAGATTGATGATGAGCGTAAATCCCCTGTGGGAGCGAGCCTGCTCGCGAAAGCGATATGTCAGGCAACACCGCTTTCGAACCTTATGGCCCAAGGCCCACTCCCACATTGGGTTATCATGGCACTTTCCCAATGACCGACTGATCACCATGACTGCCGTAACCGACACCCTGCTGCACGCCCTCGAACATTGCAACATGCTGATTATCGATGGGCTGCATGCATTCGATTTCTCCCTCGACGAGCAAGATCAGTTGCACGTTGAGTGCATGAATGGCCGCACCCTCGAACATTGGCGTTTCACACCAACGCAGATGCAGGCTGCGACCTTCGACAAAGCCCTGAAGCGTTGGATCATCACCAGCGATTCGGGCGATCACCACCTGGAATGCGTGGAAGCCACCAGCGGCCACGACGATGAGGACTCCGATCATGAAGATGCGTAGTTTCTGGCCCTTGTTGATGGCCGGCAGCGTGGGCGCCATGGGCGTCCAGGCCGACACCAGCGAGCACCACCAGTTGTTGGTGGGTTCCTACACGGCGGGCCAGAGCCAAGGCATCTACCGGTTGCAGTTCGACAGCCGCACCGGCCAGATCGACGCCAACCCGTTGCAAGTGATCAAGACAGACAATCCTTCCTGGCTGACCCTGTCCAAGGACATGACCCGGCTGTTCGTGGTCAACGAAAACGGGCCGGGCCAGAAAGACCCGGTGGGCAAGGTCAGCAGCTACGCCATCGACCCGAAGACCCATGCCATCAGCCTGATCAACCAAATGCAATCCCTGGGTAACGAGCCGACCCATTCAAGCTTGAGCCACGATGGCCAGCATTTGCTGGTCAGTAACTACTCCGTCCTGGAAAACCCGGGCGGCACCTTGGTGGTGCTGCCGGTGGGGGCGGACGGCAAGCTGGCGCCAGTGGTCCAGTCGGGCAGCCATCAGCCGAGTCGGGTCAATCCCGAGCGGCAGAAGTCCGCTCATGTGCATTCCGCGGTGCCGTCACCGGACGGCAACTATGTGTTCGCCAATGACTTGGGGGCGGACAAGGTGTTTGTCTACCGCTACGACCCCAAGGCCAACCCCGAACTGCCGTTGACCCCTGCCGATCCGCCCTTCGTGCAACTGCCACCGGGCAGCGGGCCGCGCCATCTGTTGTTCAGTAGCGATGGCAAGCATGCCTGGTTGACGATGGAGATGACCGCTCAGGTCGCGGTACTCGATTACCAGGACGGCCGCCTGACCCAGCGCCAGTTGGTCGATCTGGCCGACGGCAAACCTCAGCCGGGTAAAGCGGCGGCAGCGTTGCATGCGTCCAGGGACGGCAAGTTCCTGTATGTCAGTAACCGTGGCACCACCAACGAAATGCTGGTGTTCGCTGTCGACCCGGCCTCCGGCACCTTGAAGGAACTGCAGCGACGCTCCGTCGAGGGCGATCACCCCCGGGAGTTCAGCCTCGATCCAAGGGAAAAATTCGTCTTGATCGCCAATCAGAAGAGCAACCAGATCGTGGTCATCGAGCGCGATCCAAAGACCGGACTGCTGGGCAAAACGGTCCAGAAGCTGCCCATGGATGCGCCGAGCGATGTGAAATTCCTGGTGCCTTAATAACGTGAAGGCCTCGATTTTCGGGGCCTTCGCCGTTGTATCAACGAGACTGATAGTCGCTAGTATTACAAAGCATTTCAAGGCGAGACGCCTCGGCGCGTAAGTTTGCTTCACGGCCCCACCGGGCAAATCAGCCAACTGAATCCGAGGATTACCGCCATGAACCTGAATCTTTTTTCCGTGATCGCCGCTTCCGCCATTTCCGCCACCGTGGCATTGCCAGCCAGTGCCAGCATCGAGATCAGCGACAAGAAAAACCGCACCCAGAGCTACACCGAGAAGTACCTGCAACAAAGCGCCAACTTCTATGCGGCGCTGGACCACAAGACCCAACACTGAATAACGATGACCATTGAAGCCTGCGATCTTTTCATTTCTTTCTTGGGGTACCAGATGGAGAGAAAAGATCGCAGGCTTCGTGCGCAGGGGTGAAAATCCTCGTTGTGATATCACATGGCCATGTGTTTAAATTTGACGCTAGTTAATTGACTCCTTACCAATAAGGATCGACACCATGGCGATGCGTCTGGCAGTGATGCTGCTGTTCCTCTATTCCACACCCATTGTTTCGGCTGCCCAGCCGGATGCCGGCGAGCTGGAAGTCGCGCGTGAGCGATTGTTGAGCTTGCTGAGTGACTGAGAGGGTAGGTTCTATCAATCAATAAACCTGATGGTGACTATGTATATTAGTCGCTACTCATAGCGGTTTATTTGATTGATTCTGTGGGCATTCAAACATGCCCACGGAGAACCCCATGGCCAGCGCAATCCTTTCTTCTGCCAAACACGGCGCCTACATAGCCATTGGTTTCTATGTGGCCTTGGTGCTGCTGGTCAGTGTTGGAGCCCAGTATCAGAGCGCCGTTGAAGCCTCTCTGCACACTTCCACTCTTGGTCATCATCAAGTCTCCGCTGTCGCTGCCGAACAGGGCGCAGTGAATGGAGCCGCCGGGGCATGAACAGGTGCAAATTCTGGGTGATCGCCTTCCTGGCGTTCATCACCAATGGTTTTTCATTACTCGGATTGGGGCAGGCGTCGGCGGGGTCGTTGGCGCGGACCATCGAATGCAACCACAACATCGCCCATAACATCCTCACCGCTCGGGCATTGGGGGTGTTGGTGGGGAATCCGCCGGCCAAGCCAAGGGTGGCGGTGTCAGGGCCGTTTCAAATTGACTGCGCCAGAGTGCGCATGTGCAGCACCGAGGCTTGAACAGGTTGTCGAGCTTTTGTGGCGAGGGAGCTTGCTCCCGCTGGCCTGCGCAGCAGGCCCATTCGGGCTACATCCAAAGCGTCTGCTGCGCAGACGAGCGGGAGCAAGCTCCCTCGCCACGAAGCACGCTCGCCGGATAACTATCTATTTGGCCATGATCGCTTCGAACAGCTCTGAATCGAGCAAACCCTGCAACCATGCTTGTAGCCGGGGATAGGGCGCCTGGGCAAACCAGTCGCGGTCGACATGGGC
Source organism: Pseudomonas sp. OA65 (assembly GCF_017498305.1). Classification (NCBI taxonomy): domain Bacteria; kingdom Pseudomonadati; phylum Pseudomonadota; class Gammaproteobacteria; order Pseudomonadales; family Pseudomonadaceae; genus Pseudomonas; species Pseudomonas sp. OA65. The sequence goes on along the minus strand of NZ_JAGDEZ010000015.1, from coordinate 74,088 downwards.
GAACTGCCGTATGAAGGGCAGCACGGCCACGTCGGCCAGGCTCGGGTGCTCCGCCGCCAGGAATGGCCTGGCTTCAAGCAATGCCTCCAGCCTGCGCAGAAAGCGTTCACCCTCGCTACGGTAATGTTCCTTCGAGTACTCGGGATGGCGTTCGGGGTATTTGTAGCGATTCAAGTGAAGCTTGAACACCTGGTCGTTTTCCTCGAGCAACGCTGCCGTCAACGCTTGGCCTTCGGGGTCGTCCCGTAGTCTCCAATCTTGCGGATCATGCTGGGCCAAGGCCCAGCCCATGATCTCCAGGCTTTCATCGATCACCCGGCCATCGACCTGCAGCACCGGCACCGTGCCCTTGCTGGACAACGCGAGCATTTCGGCTGGTTTGGCCTTGAGGCTGACTTCGACGATATCCAACGCGATACCGCTGTAGCGCAAGGCCATGCGCGCCCGCATCGCATAGGGGCAGCGGCGGAAGGAATAGAGCGTGGCGCCGCTCATTTCACTTCCACCGTGCTCAACCCGTTGCCTTGGCGCCGCACCTGGATCTGCACCGGGATCCGCTCGTGCATTTCCTGCACATGGGAAATCACCGCGACCTTGCGGCCTTGGGCTTGCAAGCCGTCGAGGGCGTCCATCGCCAGTTGCAGCGATTCGGGGTCGAGGCTGCCGAAGCCTTCGTCAATGAACAGCGATTCGATCTTCAAGGTGCTGGACGCCATCGACGCCAGGCCCAAGGCCAGGGCGAGGGAGACCAGGAAAGTTTCGCCGCCGGACAACGAATGCACCGAGCGCAGTTCATCGCCCATTTCCGTGTCCATCACCAGCAACCCGAGCATGCTGCCGCCGCGCTTGAGCCGGTAGCGGCGCACCAGTTGCCGCAGTTGGGCGTTGGCGTGGTGCACCAGCAAGTCGAGGTTGTACGCCTGGGCCAGCTTGCGGAAACGATCACCGGTGGCCGAGCCTATCAGGGCATCGAGGCGGGCCCAGCGCTGGTATTCGGCGTAGGCCTGGTCGATCTGCTGGGCCAGGGCCTGGTTGGCGTTCTGCCGGCGCTGGTCCTCGGCCTGTTCGGCGCGTAGTTCGGCGCAACGCTGTTCGCTGGCGGCGAATTGCGCTTGCAGTTCGGTGAGGGCTTCGGCGAGTTGCTCGGCGGCCAGGTTGCCGTTGTGCTGGGCCTGGTGGTTATGCAGGCGTTGCTCGCGTTCGGTGAGCAGGACGCGGGCCTGTTCGATGGCTTTTTCGCTGTTGAGCAAGCGCTGGCGCAACTGACTGACGTGTTGCTCGTCCAGGCCGAGCAGGGTTTGGAGGGCGGCATCGTCCAGTTCAGGATGGCCGTTGCGCCACTGCGCGATACCCGTATCCAGGGCCTGAAGTTCATGGTCCAGGGATTGTGCCTGTTCCTGGCGGGCCTTGAGTTCGGCGGCCAGTTGCACGAGGTTGTTGCGCAATTGCTGCAGTTGCTGATTGGCCGTCGCCTCGGCTTCCCGGGCCTGTTCGAGGCTCTGGTCGAGTTGTTGCTGCCAGTGCTCGGCGCTGGTGTGCTCGCCGAGCAGTTGCGCGAGTTTTGCCTGGCCGGCCTGCTGTTGCTCGCTCAAGGTGCTGAATTGCACGCGGGTCGCTTCCAGTTGCTGGACGCGAGTCTGCTGGCGGTCCTGTTCTTTCTCCAGGGTCTGCTGGCGCTGGAGCTGTTCGCTCAGTTCGTCGCGTTGCTGGTCCAGTTGCGCCAGGCGCTGGGCGATCTGCTGGTCGAGCTGCAAGAAGGTCGCGGCGGGCTCGCTGCGCAAAGCCTGCAAGGTATCCGCCGGCAGCAGGGTGCTGAAGTGGCTCAATTCCTCGTCCAGGCGCTGGCGGTCGCGGGCCAGCGCTTGCTGCTGGTTGCCCAAGTGCTGTGACGCCTGTTGGCTGGCGACTTCGGCCTCGCGCAGGCGCTGGCCCATGCGTGCGGCGTCTTGCTGCAGGGTGAGCAGGGCGGCTTGCCGTTGTTCGTCCTGGGTGATGCGCAGGTGCAATTGGCTGTTCTGCTGGGCGAGCCAGGCGTTGCGCTTGCTCGAATCCTGGGCCGTCAGTTGCGCCCACAGCGGGTGGGTTTCGAGGCTGGGGGCCAGGCCCTGTTGTTGGCTGGCTAGCTGTTCCTGCTGCTGTTTGAGTTCCTTGAGCTGGGCCATGACGCCGCTGTACTGCGCCCGCAGGTCGATGACTTTTTCATTGAGCAGGTCGACGGCCTGGCGGGCGTTTGCCTCTTCGGCTTCATCAAAGCGCCCGAGGTTCTCCAGCAGGGCTTCGGGCTGATGATAAGGATGCTCGACACTGCCGCACACCGGGCAGGGTTGCTCGTCCTGCAACTGGGCGCGCAGTTGCTCGACGCTTTCGCTGCGGGCCAGGCGCTGGCGTGCCAGCAGTTCGCGGGTCACGCTCAGGGTCTGTTCGGCGATGGTCAGTTCGGCCTTGGCTTCGCCGCCCTCACGCACCAAGCGGTCACGCTCCTGCAACGCTTGTTGCTGGCGTTGCTCAAGCTCGGCGCCGCGTTTGTCCAGCTCTTGTTGACTGGCCCACAGCCGGGTCAGTTCTTCGAACGCGCGCAGTTGCTTGCGGTTGTCTTGCAGCAGATTGCCAAGCAACTGGATCTGTTCGGCCACGGCCTCGGGCTCGGCGTCGGCTTCTTTGTAGAGCACTTCGAGGTCTTGCCGGCGGCTGGCCAGTTCCTCGACGGCACGGGCGGCGCTTTGTTCCAGTGTGGCGAGTTCGGCCTGGCCCTGGTTCAGGCGATTGCCAATCAGCATCAGTTGCTGGAGGCGATCGCGATAGGCATTCCAGGCGTCGCTCAGCGGCGCCAGGTGCGTGCTTTGCTCAAGTTCGCCAGCGATGTGCTGCAAGCGCTCGGCCACCTGTTTTTGCTGGTCAAGCAAGGTATCGAGGGTGCGCTGGCCTTCGCTCCACGCCTGTTGCGCCTGTTCCTGGCGCTCGGCGGCTTGGCTGGTGTCCTTGGCGAGGCGGGCCAGGCTGCTTTGCTCTTCAAAGGCCTGGCGCAGCAACGGTGCGCAGTCGTTGCTTTGTTGCCGAGCCGCGGCTAATGCCAGTTGCGCGGCGCCCAAGTGTTTTTCCAGCTCGGCCTGCTGTTGATGCAGGTCAATCTGCTGCTGGGTGAGCTGCTGAATCTGCGCGGCCAAGGGGGCGAGCTGTCGGCTCAGTTCTGCCTGGCGGATGAACTGATGGCGCTGGGGCGCCAGTTGTTCCAGGCGGGTCAGTTTCAGGCGTTCGTCGGCCAGGGCGTCCCAATCGACCTGGCCCTGTTGCAACTGCTCGGCGGCGCTGGCGTGTTCGTCCTGCAACTGGCGCAGGTCCCGCAGCCAGGTGTGTTGCTGTTCCAGTTGCTTGAGCTGCGCCTGCTGGGTCTTGAGCTGCTGCTGGGCGTCGTTGAAGCGCTGGTCCAGCTCGGCCCGGGCCTCGGGGGCCAGCGGCGTGACGCCGCTGGCCTGGTCTTGCAATTGCCGGTGGCTGTCCTTGGCTTGCTTGGCCTTGTCGAAGGCGCGGCGGCCGAGGCGGGTATACAGGGCGGTGTCGGTGAGTTTTTCCAGCAGTTCGCTGCGGTCGTTGTCATCGGCCTTGAGGAACGCGCTGAACTCGCTCTGGGCCAGCAACACGGCGCGGGTGAACTGCTCGAAGTTCAGGCCCAGGGCGGCTTCGAGCTGGGTCTTGTATTCGCCTTTCTGGCTCGCCAGCAGTTGATCGTTGTCCAGGTCCCGCAGGCTCTGGCGGCTGGCTTGCAACTTGCCGCCGGCCTTTTCCCGGGCGCGATTGGCTTCCCAGCGGGCCCGATAGCGGCGCCCGTCGATGCCGCGAAAATCCACTTCGGCAAAACCGTCGCCAGTGCCACGGCGCAACAGCGTGCGCGGGTCGCCCGTGGCGATCTCGCCATCGACGTCCGGCACCTTGGCGTCGCGCCCGGTGTTGTTGAGGCGCGGTACGGCGCCGAACAGCGCCAGGCACAAGGCGTCGAGCAGCGTGCTCTTGCCGGCGCCCGTTGGGCCGGTAATAGCGAACAGGCCGGCGCTGGCCAAGGGTTCGGCGGTGAAATCGATTTCAAACGGCCCGGCCAGGGACGCCAGGTTCTTCAGGCGGATCGCGAGAATCTTCATGGCTGCTCGCTCTCCATCTGCACGTCTTGCAACAGCACGGCAAAGTCCTTGAGGGTTTGTTCATCCACTTCGTTGCCGTAGGTATCCTGCCAGGCGCGGCTGAACAGTTCCTGCGGGCTGAGCTGATCCAGCTCCACCAGCGCGCTGCCGTCATCGGCCCCGCCGGCGCTACCGTTGCCGGCGTACTCGGCGCCGATCCGTACCAGGCGCACGGCCTTGCTTTGCAACGCGGTTTCAACCTGGTGGCGCAGGTCTGGCTGTGGTTCGTCAAGGCGCACCCGCACCTCCAGCCAGGGTTGGCGCTGGATGTCGGCCAGCAGGTCGATGTCGGGCAGCTCCTTGAGTTGCCCGAGAATATCGGCCAGGGGGGCCGGGCCCAGGCGTTGAAGATTGACGGCCCGGGGAATCAGGCGGGGCTCGACCTTGACCAGGGTTTCGCCGTCCAGGGTGATGTCGAGAATCTGATGCTGGTAGCCAATCTCCGAGAACGACAACGGGATTGGCGAGCCGCTGTAGCGGATACGTTCTTCACCGTTGACCTTCTGCGGCTTGTGCAGGTGGCCGAGGGCAACGTAGCTGATGCTCGAGCCGAACAGGCTGGCGGGCAGGGCCTCGGCGTTGCCGATGATCAGGCTGCGTTCGGAATCCTCGGACACCGAACCGCCAGCCATGTGCGCATGGCTGACGGCGATCAGCGCCTGGCCTTTCTTGCGCTTGCTGTTGGCGGCGGCGATCAGCCACTCATGCACCTGGCCGATGCCCCGCAGGTAGTCGTCACCCAGTTGCGCGCCGGTGACTTCGGCGGGGCGCAAGAACGGCAGGGCCAGGCACCACGCCTTGACCTTGCCCTTGGCGTCGGGCAACGGCAACAACAGGCGCTCGACGTCCAGTTGGCCGTCGTCCAGCCACAGCACCCGGCCCAAGGCGTGGGTGCGCAGGCGTCGCATCAGCGGCGCAGGCAATTCGATACGCGAGCCGGAGTCGTGGTTGCCGGCAATCATCACGATGGTCAGGTTGGCGTTTTGTTCATGGGCGCTGACGATGAAATCGTACAGGCGCTCCTGGGCTTTGACCGGCGGGTTGACGGTGTCGAAGATGTCGCCGGCGATCAGCAGCACGTCGGGCTTTTCCTGGCTCAGCTGACGCAGCAGCCAATCGAGGAAGCAGGCGTGTTCGAAATCGCGTTCCTGGCCGTGCAGGTTTTGCCCCAGGTGCCAGTCGGAGGTGTGAAACAGACGCAAGGTGAACTCCAGAAACAGATGATGGCCGCGGTGAAGAGGAGGGCGGCTAAAAGAAGGGGAGTTTACTGGGAAACCGGGGTGAGGACGTGTTCAACTTCGCTGGATTTGCTGCAGCGCGATCCTGTGGCAAGAGGATTCATGTGGGAGCAAGGCTTGCCCGCGATGAGGGCGACTCGATTTTCTGAAGGACCGCGTCGCCTTCATCGCGGGCAAGCCTTGCTCCCACTAGCTTTGCTTCCACATGAGGCCTGCATCGCAAAAGCTGCAAAACAGAAGTTTGGGTTATTTGGGGTAAAGCGGCGGCAATCCGGAATCACCGGCCGAATCCAGCGCCCCTTCGGTGGATGGGATGGTACGAATGGCCCGCCACAAGTCTTCACCCTGCCAATGCTGGCCGGTCTCGCTGTAGAGCGCGCCGTTGAGGCCATCCAGGGCGTCGGACAGCGGCACGAAACGCGCGGCCATGTCGGCCAGGGTTTCCGGTTGCTGGCGGGCCCAGGCGTCCAGGGCTTGGCGGGTGGCGTGGGGGTCGTTGGCCAGGCAGGTGCGCTTGAGGTCGTCCAGCAGGGTGCGCGGGCTCGGTCCGGCCTGGGTCGAGCGCAGGATCGCTGGCTGCCAACGGGCGCGCCACCACAAACCGAAGCCGAGCAGCGTCGTGCAGGCCAGGATCAGGCTGCTCAGTTGCCAATACCACAGGGTCTCGCTGTCCACCGTGGTCACGATCTGCGTGGTGCTGGCCGGCGTATCCACCATCAGGCTCGGATTGTTCGCCACTTGCAGGGTCCGCGCCGGCAGGCTGGTGCGGTCCAGGTGATCTTCCAGGGTGTTCCACCAAACCACTTCCACTGGCGGCAGATCGATCGTGCCGCTACGGTTGGGCACCAGCGCCTCGCGGTCCTCGCGGCTGCCCACCAGTCCGCGTTCACTGCTGCGGCTGCTGAGGACTGGCTGGTCCGGATAACGTCGCAGGCCGCTGATCTCGGTGGCCGGCAACGGGGGTAGTTGGGCGCTGGCCAGGCCTTCGGCTTCTAGGGTCAGGCTTCGGGTCAGGGAGTCGCCGACCTGGCTGTGGGTCGGCTCCGGGCTCCAACTCTCGCTCAAGGACAGGCTGCGCGCCGGCAGCCAGGGCACGTCGGCCGGGTAGCTGGCCGGCTTGGGCTTGACGCTCAGCAGCAGTTGCTCGGAGCTGACCCGCATCAATTGGCCGGGCTTGGGGCCGGAAGGGGCGGCGTCCTGGGCCACCGGTTCGACCAGGGTGGCGCTGAAGGTCTGGGCTGGAATCGTCAGTTCGCCGCTGCGCTGCGGGTAGATGCCATAACGCAGTTCGATGACGCCATGGCGTACATCGTTGATGACTTTTTCGTAGGTGCGCGATTCACCCAGTTGTTCAGTGCGCGCATCGGGGATGTGCAGCGGCGTCAGGCTGCTGTCGTCATACAGCGACACCGAATGGTAGATGCGCAGGGTCAGGATCGCCTGGGCCTGCACATACACGTCGTGCTGGTCGAGGCTGGCTTCGATGAACACCGGCGCCAGGGTTCCCGAGGCGTTGCGGGTTTCGCTTTCGATGACTTGCAGGGTGATCGGCTGAGTGCTCACTTCCCCCAGTTGCAGCGGCGGAATGACCACGGTGCCGCTTCGACGTGGCAGCAGAGTGATGATCCAGCGAGTGGTGGCGCGGTTCTCGCCGTCGAGGGTCGTCAACTGATTGACCTGGCGGGTGCCGCGCACATCGAACAAGGCCTGGAGCGGGCCCAGGTCGGGTTTGCCGAACAACGTGGCGTCATTGGATTCCAGGGTCAGTTCCACCGTTTCCCCAGAGTTCAGGCGGCTGCGGTCCACACTGGCCGTCAGCTGTGCAGCCTGGGTTCCAGAGGCCCAGAGCAGCAAGACGAGGAGGTAGGCGGTGAAGCGGGTCATGGGGTTTTTCCCTGGGCCTGATGGCTTTGCTGTTCGTACCAGAATTTACGCCTAAGCAGCTCGCCCGGGTTATCCGGGATCTGGCGCAGCCATTGTTCCATGGCCTGGCGTTGTTCTTCTTCATTGCGCTGGCCAGCGGCGGGACGCAGTGGCGGCGTGGTGGTCTGTTCGTCAGGCAACTCGCTGCCCGGCACATCCCGGGCGGTGGGCGGCTGTGCGGCCCGTGGGGGCTGGGATTCGTCCGGCGTCGCGGTGGTCTCGGTGGATGGCTGTCCCGGTTCGGAAGACTGGCTCGTCGAAGTGCTATCCGGCGCTTGCTGGGAGGGGGCTGGCTCCTCGTTTTCCGCGGGCTTGGGCTCTGGCGCCGGGGGTGTCTGCTCCTTCAACAGGCTTTGCACCAGTGCCTTGTTGGTCTGGGCCGGGCGCAGGTCGGGTTGCAATTCCAGGGCTTGTTCGTAGGCATCCAGTGCGGCCTCCAGCTCACCGCTCTTGGCCAGGGCGTTGCCACGATTGTAGTGGGCACGGGCGTCGTTGCCTTCGGCGAAGCGCCGGGCGGCTTCGCTGTATTGGCCGGCTTCGTACAGGGCGACGCCTTGCCATTGGTTGTCCTCGAAGCGGGTGGCGGCTTCGGCGGGGCGCTTTTGCTTGAGCAAGTGCTGGCCCTGTTGGTCGGCGCGCAACCACAGGTCCTGGAATTCGAAGGCGTGGCCGGTTTGCGGCAACACGAACAGCAGCGGCAGGCAGAACAGCCAGCCTCTGCGACCGGCGCAGGCGGCCAGCAGCAACAATGGCAGGAGCAGCCAATAACCCTGGTCGGCCCAGGTATCCAGGCGCAACGTCTGGCCGTCACTGCGCAGATGGCGAGGACCGTCCAGCAGGCCCAGGCCGCGCAGGTCGCTGTCATCCAGCCGCGCTGGGCGGTAGCGACCGTCCAATTCGTTGGCGAAGGCCTTGAGGCCCGGGCTGTCCAGGCGCGGCACCAGGATCGAACCCTGGGCATCCTTGAGGTAACTGCCATCTTCCTGGGCCACCGGTGCGCCTTCCCGGGTGCCGATGCCCAGCATCAACCATTGCGTGGCGGAACCGTCCAGGACTTGGCGGATGCCTTCACGTTCCTGTTCGTTCAACGACGAACCGATCAGCAGGATCCGACCGTGGCCGAGTTCACCTTGGTCCAGCAGCGTCATGGCCTTATGAACCGCCAGGTCGGCGCGATGACCGCCTTGGGGCATGATCGACGGCGCAAGGGCTTCGAGCAGGTTGGCGCTGGTGGCCAGATCGTCGGACAGCGGCACCAGCGTGTGGGCGCTGCCGGCATAGACGATGATCGCGGTCTGGGCATCGCTGCGGTTTTGCAGCAGGTCCAGCAACTTGCGCCGGGCCTGTTCCAGGCGCGTCGGCGGGACGTCGGTGGCGAGCATTTCCGGCGTCAGCTCCAGTATCACCACCAGCGGATCGGCGGGTTTCTGGCTGGTCTGCTCGACCCGCGCCCAGCTCGGCCCCAGCAACGCCAGCACGATCAACAGCCAACCCAGCCCCAGGGCAATCCACGGCAGCCGGCTTTCCCGGCCGCTGCCGCCACTGAGCAGCACGGCGTGGAAGGCCGGCGGCAAGATCATCTGCCAGCGGCCCACGCGCTTCTGCCGGTGCCACAGTTGCCAGAGCAACCAGCCCAGCAACGGCAGCAGCAACACGAACCAGGGGCGCAGCCAATGTGGCCAGAGGGCGATCATCGGCGCCTCCGCAAGCGCAGGCGCTTGAGCCGTTGCCGCCACTCAGTATGCTGGGTCGGCTTGAACAGGGCCTGGTTGAGCAGGCGTTGCAGTGGATTGTCCGGCCAGCGCGTCCGGGCCACCAGCAGCATGCTTAACAGCAGCGCAACGGCCAAGGGCCAGTGATACAGCGCCAGGGCAGGGCGCGCCTGGGTCGGTTGCTGGGTGACCGGTTCGAGCTGGTCGAGAGTGGTCTTGATCGCCAGCAGTTGCTCACCATCCTGGGCGCGGAAATAGCGGCCGCCCGTGACCTGGGCGATGTCCTTGAGGGTCGGCTCGTCGAGGTCCAGGCTCGGGTTGACGCCGAGGAAGCCCGCCGTGCCGCTTTGTTCCGGGTCGGCACCGATGCCGATCGGATAGATTTTCACGCCTTCGTCGGCGGCCAGTTGCGCGGCAGTCAATGGATCGATTTCGCCGCCATTGTTGGCACCGTCGGTGACCAGGATCAGCACGCGGCTGTGGGCCGGACGCTGGCGCAGGCGCTTGAGGGCCAGGCCGATGGCGTCGCCAATGGCGGTATTCTTGCCGGCGATGCCGATGCGCGCCTCGTCGAGCCAGCGCCGCACGGTGCGCCGGTCGAAGGTCAGCGGCGCCTGCAGGTAGGCCTGGCTGCCAAACAGGATCAGGCCGACCCGGTCACCTTCGCGGCCTTCGAGAAAGTCCCCGAGCATGTGCTGGACCAGCGTGAGGCGGCTGACTTCTTCGTCCTTCCACTGCATGTCGGGAAAGTCCATGGAACCGGAGACGTCCACCGCCACCAGCAGGTCGCGACCGCTGGCGGCAATGGGCAACGGTTCCCCCAACCACTGCGGCCGGGCGGCGGCGATCAGCAACAGCAGCCAGAGCAGGATAAAAGGTGCCTGTTGTCGCCAGGTTGGCAGATTGGCCCGGGCCCGACGGCCCACCAGGCCTTCCAGGTCGCCGAGGAAACTGACCTTGAGCGCCGGCTCGCCGCTGTCGGCCGCCGGCAGCACCAGGCGCATCAGCCAGGGCAACGGCACCAGGGCGAACACCCACGGCCAGGCGAATTCAAACATGTTTGCGAATCCAGATTTCCACCGCCTGGGTCAGGCCGGCGATGGCTTTGTCGTCGAGCTTGCATTCGGGTTTGTAGGCGCCTTCCACCAGTACCATCCAGCGCGTCAGGCCGGCGGCCGGGCAACGGTTGTCGAGGAAGGCCAGCCATTTGCGCCCGTTGAGGGTGTGGCTCTGGCTGTAGGGGTAATGGTTGCGACACAGGCGCTTGAGCAGCCCGTTGAGCTGCTGCAGCCAGGCGCCGGCCGGCGCGCCGTCGTAGGGTTTGGGCAGCCGGGCGAGTTCGGCCAGGGCGGCCACGCGCACCGGGTCCAGGGGTTGTTCGCTGCGGACAGTGCTGCGCTTGGTAGGAATGAATCGGCGCAACTGCCACAGCCCTAGGCCCAGCAGTGGCAACAGCACCAGCAGTAACCACCAGCCCGGCGCGGGTGGCCAGAAGCCGATGGGCGATGGCGCTATCAGCGGTTGTAGTTGATCGAGATTGCTCATCGGCTTTTCCCGGCCCGCTTGGGGTTCAGGTATTCGCGCAGTTGCTCGACCATGTCGCCCTGGGTGCTCAGGGGCATCATCAGGATTCGCAGCTTCTGCGCCAGCAGCTCCCAACGTTCCTGGCGAGCGTCGGCCTGGGCGCGATAGGCCTGGCGCAACTCGACATTCAGGGTGTCGAGTTCCAGTTGGGCACCGCGTTGGGCGAAGCGCAGCAAGCCGGCGGCGGGCAAGGCGTGGTCCAGTGGGTCCGACAGCGGCAGCAACAACAGGTCGCAATGGCGCGACAGCAGGCTCAGTTGCTGCTCGGCGCTGTCGGACAAGGCACGCTCGTCGCAAATCACGATCACCAGGCTGCCGGGCCGCAGCACTTCCCGGGCTCGACGCAGGGCGATGCCGAACGAGTCGCGGTCCGGCTCTCCCTCGGTGTGCAGCGATTGGTTGACCCGCACCAGCCGGTTGAGCAATTGCAGAAGGCTTTGTTTACTGCGCCGTGGCTTGACCTCGTAATGGGTGTTGTTGCCGAACACCAGGCCGCCGACTCGATCGTTGTGCCCCAGCGCGGCCCAGCCGATCAGGCTGGCGGCCTGGGCGGCGAGCACTGACTTGAACATCAACCCCGAGCCGAAGAACAGCCGGTGGCTTTGCTCGATCATGATGAATATCGGCCGTTCACGCTCTTCGTGGAACAGTTTGGTGTGGGGCTCCTGGGTCCGGGCGGTGACGCGCCAGTCAATGGTGCGTACGTCGTCGCCGGCCTGGTAGACCCGCACCTGGTCGAAATCCACCCCGCGCCCACGCAGCTTGGAGTGATGCAGTCCGATCAGCGGGCTGCGTTGGCCCGGTGTCGAGAACAATTGCACCTCGCGCACGCGATGGCGCATCTCGATCAGCTCCGAAAGGCTGACGCGGATGCCCGGTGCGGGCGCCAGGGGGTTATTCATGACGCATGCTCAAGCGACAGCGACGACGTCGAGAATCCGCTGCACGACCCGGTCCTGGTCGATGCCGGCGGCCTCGGCTTCGAACGACAGGATGATGCGATGGCGCAGCACGTCGAACAGCACGGCCTGGATATCTTCCGGGCTGACAAAGTCGCGTCCGGCCAGCCAGGCATGGGCGCGGGCGCAGCGGTCGAGGGCGATGGAGCCCCGCGGGCTGGCGCCATAGGCGATCCACTCGGCCATTTCCGGGTCGAACTTGGCCGGGTTGCGGGTGGCCATGATCAGTTGCACCAAGTACTCCTCCACGGCGTCGGCCATGTACAAGCCGAGGATTTCCTTGCGTGCGGAGAAGATCGCCTGCTGGCTCACGCGGCGCTCGGGCTTGGTCTCGCCGTTCAGCGCTTCACCCCGGGCCTGCTGGAGGATGCGGCGTTCCACGGCGGCATCGGGAAAACCGATCTTGACGTGCATCAGGAACCGGTCGAGTTGGGCCTCGGGCAGCGGGTAGGTGCCTTCCTGCTCGATCGGGTTCTGCGTGGCCATCACCAGGAACAGCGGCGACAGCTCATAGGTGCTGCGCCCGACACTGACCTGACGCTCGGCCATGGCTTCGAGCAGGGCCGACTGGACCTTGGCCGGGGCGCGGTTGATTTCATCCGCCAGCACCAGGTTGTGGAAAATCGGTCCTTGCTGGAACACGAAACTGCCGGTTTCCGGCCGGTAGATTTCGGTGCCGGTGATGTCGGCAGGCAGCAGGTCGGGGGTGAACTGAATACGATGGAACTGCGCTTCGATGCCCTCGGCCAGCTCTTTGATGGCCTTGGTCTTGGCCAGCCCGGGCGCACCTTCCACCAGCATATGGCCATCGGCGAGCAGGGCGATGAGCAGGCGCTCGATGAGTTTTTCCTGGCCGAGAATCTGCGTAGAAAGAAAGGTTCGCAGCGCCAGCAGCGCTTCACGATGTTCCATCGGTGACTGTTCCTGGAAAGGGTGGCCCCAGGCGTTCGGATAACGCCGGGGCTGGGGGCGTTACTTTAATGCATGGCAGGGGGTGGCGACTAACGGGATTTTGATCGGCCGTGTGAATTGTGATCGGCTTGGAAACATTGTGGGGTGGGTTTGCTTGCCATGAATCCCACTCGGACAGGCGCACTTACCCCGTGGCGAGGGAGCTTGCTCCCGCTTGAGTGCGAAGCACTCACAAAATGTAGGGGTGTTTATCCGGACGTAGGAGTGCTCTGGAACAGGCTACGTTGTCTTGCGCCGTTGCCTACAACTGCGCCAGAATCCGCCGGCTTGTGCGCTTGGGAGGCAGGTTCTATCGTTTCCGGGTCGCTGATGAATCAGCGATCGGGTTTGGTAGCCCGGCTCTCCACATGACGCAAGCGTCACTTGCTACAAGTGCATCTCAGCATTTGTATTGATGGTGGCCATGCGTAGGGCGCTCTCGAGCGCGCCGGAGTTCATGTGGGCCGGTCTACCAACCTTCGTATGGCCGCCACCCTCGTTTGGTAGCGAGGTGGTGGTTCCTCCTATCCCACATGAGGTTCCATTTATGTTCAAAGCTACCCCCAATCCCCCGGACACCGATCCGACCTCGCCGCGCCCAAAAACCAAGTCCCAAAAACACGACGAAGTCACCGAGCGAGTCCTCGACCATTACCTGAACCCCAAACCGGACAAACCCGAAGCAGAACCTGCCCCCGGCCAACTCTTTACCGTCAACAAAGACATCGACACCGAAAGCTTGCTTGCCTACCTCAGCGAAACCCTGGCTTCGGCCAATGCCATGGCCAATGACCTGGCTTTCGACCTGGACGGTTCACGCCGGCATTTCCTCCTGGGCATTCAGCAGCTGATCGAACTGGGTAGTCTGCTGGCGAACCGTGCACTGGACAACATCGAAACCCGTCAGCCGACATAACCCCCGTGGCGAGGGAGCTTGCTCCCGCTGGGCTGCGCAGCAGCCCCAAACCGAGCCGGCGCGGTTCCCCATACACACCGCGCCCGCCGGGGCCTGCGACTGCTGCGCAGCCGAACGGGAGCAAGCTCCCTCGCCACAAGGGACTTGTGTCATTCCTTAAATCCTGGGCAAACGGCAAAACCTTGGGAGCGAGCCTGCTCAGGCGGCGATCCGACGATGACGGCAGCAGATCCAGCACCCTATTTCGCTAGTTCTGCGTCCGAATTTCATCCACGAGCAGCTTGATTGCTGGCCTGTCGACAAGATCCCGCCACGGACCATCCTCCACGATTGCCCCAGCATGCATCACAATGACCCGGTCAAACCGATGCAGGTGATCAACGTCGTGGGTGACACATATCAATCCCTGCCCGGCAAAAACCTCGAATAACAGGTCCCAAAGGGGCGTGGTCAGCCTAGGTTCGATGGACGCGCTTGGCTCGTCGAACATATTGAATTTTCCAGGCTTGTTGATCAGGCGCAGTAGCGATAGGCGTTTGGCTTCGCCTCCGGAGATATTCGATGCATTTTCGCTAACCTGCCGTGTAGCCACGATCTCATCCAGCTCCAATTGTCGTATGGCTCTAGACAAAATCGGCGATGCGCTGCTTCCGAACAGCACCGATTGTTCAAAAGAGCCTTCCAGAAACCGTGGTTGTTGGGGGCAGTATCTCAAGGCGTCCAAGTGAGCTTGACCGGTCAAAAGTGAGACCGGTACCGAGTCGATACTCAGTTGGTCCCGCATTGATGAATCAAGCCCGGCGAGGACTTCCAGAAAAGTGGTTTTGCCTGCGCCACTAGGGCCCGTAACGGCGACTGACTGCCCTTGAGCAAATGCCAGGGAGCGCTTGATCGACAGGCGAAGCGGTCCCGGTCCTGCGACTTCGCAGGGGCCGAGTTGCAAGACTGAGGAACGCTGGAAATCAACCCGCGCCAGCCGATTGCTGTGATCGAAATCTGGAAGTGATAGCAGGCCTTGGAATTGACGCTGGTCTGCAAGGAACTGATCCAGAACACGATACCCTTCAGTCAAGGTTGAAATACTGAGCAGATAACTCCCCGCGATTGAAAAAATGGCAACCAGCTGCCCGACACTGATACTGGGCAGGCCCGAAAGCTGGTCCACGACGCCCCAGTAGAGCAATCCCCCAGTGGAAAGGCTTATGAATAGTATCTTGGCCGTGCTCAGCAGGCCGCCAGAGGATGCCGTAGTCACCGCAGCGCTGGCATAACGTCCGAACGCCGCGTTTAACGGGTGCAGGGCGGTAGGTATCGCACCTTCCAGTTTTATGGTTTTTCCCGCGTTGAGGGTGTTGTAGAGGTGGGCACTTAACTCATCTTCCTGTTCATTGACTGCATCGATGTGCTTCCTCCTCCATCTGATAATTTTATGGGTGACAGCTAGATAAATAATTCCAAGCGCCGTCATGCTCAAAAAAATTTTACCGCCTCCTATGTAAATAAAAGCAGCCCCAACAACTATGAACTCCACGAGTACGGGAAGTGCAATGGTCACTATGAAAGTGAGTAGTTGTTCGTGAGCAGTAATTCCGCGCTCGACCGATTTGATGAAATGGCCGATTCTCCAGGAGTTGAATGACGAAAACTCTTTGCCGATGAGTTCGGTGATCCACTCAACGGAAGCGTTCATGATAATGTTCTGTACCAGCTTAGACAGCGCGTGGATTTGTAGAGGAGTGATGGCGGCATGAATGCATCCCGCGGCAATCAGGCCTGCTGTCAGTGCGAGCAGGGTGCTGGAAGCTGGATTTACATTGCCTTGCAGCGTGTCGATGATGGTTCCGAGTAACAGCGGAGGGGCAAGTGTAATCAGTTTAAGTGCGATGATGGTGGTTATAGTTATCACCAGAAGTTTGGTGTGTTTTTTATAGGCGTTTTCTATCATTGCCCGGATGCTGTGCATGTACTCGCTCCTGGTTGTTTTGTGTTCGATAGTTCAACCGCGTAATACGTACTGAGGCACCACCAGGCGACCATTTCTAATGATATTGAAGCGCTCAAGTCCTGGGATGTAAATTTGAGTGACGATGCTGTTGCCTGAAAAGCGAGCTACCGTTCGGTGGAATATTTTCATTCTTTTGCTTGATAGGTTTTTTTGCAGTTTTTCTAATTGTTCGGAGACTGTCAGGGAGTCGATATATGCAGGGGTATCAATTGTAGGAAGTGTCGCTCTTATGAGTGGTGCGAAGTCAATCAGGTGTTTCAGATGCCTTGATTTAGATAGTAGGTCAAAGGTTTCTCTATCTATGGATTCTTCAGTGGCATCATATAATTCCTCGGACTGGAACTGTTCAGTCACTGCCCTCTGAATTGCGGTATGGATTTCAAGCGAGCATCCGGAACCGATGGGTGAAAGATGGTGACCTCCCGGGCCCGCCTTGGGAAATGCCACTGCAAAATAAACTGACAGCACGTCCTTGATAATGATCACTTGCAGTCTGTTTGCTGACGCCAAGGCAGCGGGGTGGCTCGTCAGCGCTGTTTCAAGCAAGGCGGTAGAAGGTGTGAACAGTTCAATTGCCGGACCGAGGCCACAGACAGCCATATAGAAAAGAGACAGGATATGCCTCTCGATTGTTTCGTGGGTACCATGTAACAGTGCTTCGTTCTCTGTGCAACCAAAGGCAGTTCCTGAGTTTGATGAGTAGCGAGATAGAAAGCGCAGTGCGGAATTCGAATCTTCGTGGATGTTTTTCGTCGTTTCAGGGCATAGAAGGGCGCACGGCGCGAATAGCTCTTCATCGTTGTTGAGCGAGGTCAGCCTGAAACACTCGATTAATTTTTCGGTGTGAGGCAGGCTGGTAAAGATTCCATCGTCTGTAACTGCTTTTTGAGTAGCTATCTTGTCGGAGCGGTATCGTATGGGAGCATCGGCAAGAGGCTGAAACGTGCTGAAGTGTTCAATGCTTTCTGCCAGTGCGCCTATTAGTGAGTCAGGTCCCTTGCCAGCCCCCGATTCAACGAGTTTATCGTGGCCATCAAACAGTTCGGCAGTCGCCACTAGCTTGGATGGTGTCGTGTACCGTGTTACGGCACTGAGGCCCAGTGCATGGAGCGTGGACATTATATTGAATAGCGCTTCGGTGGGTGATAGTTCTCGTTCTGACATGTGCGTCTCCTTTAAAGGATGCCGAAAGGAGATCCTTTCGGCATCTGTTCGCCGATTTAATCGGTCACTGACTTAGTTAGTCAGCGACGCAAAAAAATCGGCTTCCGTTGCGAGGAGATTCTTAGAAAGCCCTAATGCCTGTGGCAGGCCAAAAAAGGTGTTATTTATTTCAGAGCGTTTTCTGCCCATGTCGATTTACTCCAATGTAGTTAATGAGCGTCGCGACGCGAGCGCCCAACTTGCGTGTGTTCGCAAGTGATTAATTAATAACATTGGGGTTGGGTGAAGGCTATTGCGCGACTTCCGAGGCTGACGTAGGTTCGTTCTTGCCGTTGAGTAGGAGGGGGGTGTAGGAATGTAGCTGTTTTGTTGAAAGTGCGGTTTCTCTCTACTGTTCTCGCCGTTTGGGATGTTTATATTATTTTAAGCAAGGATCAAAAGAGTAATCAGGCAGCGGCGTTCTAATGCGGGTGTGCTCGGAAAAGTCGTGTTGCGTGCACATCTAAATGAACACAGCTGCCATCGCGACCCTGCTCGCGATGGCATATTCGATGGCGGCAATATGTCAGCCGTTCCACGCCCCCGCATTCACCAGATTCACCGGCCGTTCCCCCGCCAATGCCGCCAGCAGGTTGTCCACCGCACAGCGCGCCATCGCTTCCCGGGTCTCGTGGGTGGCCGAGCCCATGTGCGGCGTCGCGACCACGTTGTCCATCTGCAACAACGGCGAATCGGCATTCAAGGGTTCGCGCTCGAACACATCCAGCCCGGCGCCACGGATCTGCCCGTTGCGCAGGGCCTCGATCAGCGCCGCTTCATCCACCACTTTGCCCCGGGAGATATTGATGAAGATGCTCTCGGGGCGCATCTGCGCGAACGCCTGGGCGCCGATCAGCCCTTGAGTCTCAGCGGTCAAGGGCAAGGTCAGGCAGATGAAATCCGCCTGCTGCAACAGCGTTTCGAGGCTGCAATAACGTGCGCCGAACCGCCGCTCGACCGCGGGCTTGGGCGAATGACTGTGATAGAGCACCGGCATGCCGAAGCCGAAATGCCCGCGTTGGGCCAGGGCTTCGCCGATGCGTCCCATGCCGATGATGCCCAGGGTCTTGCCATGGACATCGCTCCCAAAATGCCGCGGTCCGATGTTTTCCCGCCATTGGCCGGCACGGACCAGGTTGGCCAGTTCGACCACGCGGCGAGCGGTTGCGAGGATCAAGGCAAACCCGGTGTCTGCGGTGGTTTCGGTCAACACGTCGGGGGTATTGCTGAGCAGGATCCGGCGTTCGGTCAGGTAATCGATGTCGTAGTTGTCGACCCCCACCGAGACGCTGGCGATGGCTTGCAGTTTCGGCGCCAGGTCCAGCAGCGCCGCATCGAGCTTGAGGCTCGCGCCCAGCAGGCCTTGGGCGCTGGGCAGGGCGTCGCGCAGTTGTGCCAAGCCCTGGGCGTCGAGGCGTTCGATGAGCGTGACTTGGGCCTGCGCTTGCAGGCGTTCCATCAGTTGCGCTGAAAGTTTCTTGTACAACACCACGTGCTTTTTCATGGGATTTCCGATTCGTTAGCGGACAGGCGCCGTGTGACGCGTCACGGTTTTGGACACGACCCGGTCGCTGGTGCCAGGCTTGAGGGCGAGGGTCAGGACCACTGACAGCAGCAACGCACCGCTCATCAGCAGGAAGGACATGCCGGGGGAGCCAGTGGTGCCGTTGAGGTAGCCCACCAGGTACGAGCCGCCGAACGAGCCCAGCGCGCCCATGCTGTTGATCAAGGCCATGGCACCGCCGGCGACATTGGCCGGGAGGATTTCCGGAACGATGGCGAAGAACGGCCCGTACGGCGCATACATGCAAGCGCCGGCAATCACCAGCAAGCCATAGGACCACCAGAAGTGCTCGGCCCCCAGCAGGTAGGAGGCGTAGAACGCGATGGAGGCGATCAGCAGCGGCGGCCAGACGAAACGCTTGCGCTTCTGCGCCTTGTCCGACGCCCAGGACACCACCAGCATGCCGATCACCGCCGCCAGGTACGGCAAGGACGACAGCCAGCCGGCCTCGACCATGTTCATCTGCAGGCCGGCCTTGAGGATCGACGGCAACCACAGCACAAACCCATAGACGCCGATGCTCCAGCAGAAAAATTGCAACGCCAGGATGATCACCTTGGGCGAGCGGAAGGCCTCGGCGTAGTTCTTCACTGCTTTGATGCCGACCTGTTCGGCCGCCAAGGCACTTTCCAGGTCGTGTTTTTCCTGGTCGTTGAGCCACTTGGCCTGGGCCGGGCGATCATCGGCCAGGCGCCACCAGACAAAGGCCCAGAGCACCGCCGGCAAACCTTCGATGATGAACATCCAACGCCAGTCGAATTGCTGCACCAGGTAACCCGAGACCACGGACATCCACAGCATGGTCACCGGGTTGCCGAGGATCAGGAAGGTATTGGCCCGCGAACGTTCGGCCCGGGTGAACCAGTGGCACAGGTACACCAGCATCGCGGGCATCACGGCGGCCTCGACCACCCCAAGCATGAAGCGGATGACGATCAGCCAGTAGGCGTTGGAGACCATGCCCGTCAGGGTGGCCAGTGACCCCCAGAGAATCAGGCTGACGAAGATCAGCTTCTTCACGCTGTGCTTTTGCGCGTAGATCGCCCCGGGTATCTGGAAGAAAAAGTAGCCGAGGAAAAACAGTGCGCCCAGCAGCGACGATAGTCCTGGGGTGATCATCAGGTCCTCGGCCATGCCCGAGGCGGCGGCGAAGCCATAATTGGCCCGGTCGAGGTAGGCCAGGCTGTAGGTGATGAAGACGATGGGCATGATGTACCACCAGCGGCGGGTGGCGAGGTTGAGCGTTTGCATGTCGTTGACTCCTGAGCTTGTTGTTTTTGTTGCAGCAGGTGCGTTTGTGGTGGCTTCAATCGCGAGCAGGCTCGCTCCCACATGGATTTGCGCTGACCCTGTGGGAGCGAGCCTGCTCGCGATCGGCGTCATTGAATTCGGCCAATAGCTCAAGGCGCGTCGGCAAGCCCTCCATGTCCCCACGGCTCTGCACCGCGCGGCTGCCAATCCAGTTGGCGCGCTGCACGGCCGCGGTGATGGCCTGGCCTTCGAGCAATGCGCTGATCAGGCCGACGGCGAAGCCATCCCCGGCGCCCACGGTGTCGACCACCTGGGCCACGGGCACGCCGGCGATGACGCCTTCGTCCAGCGGCGTGCGGTAATAAGCACCGTCCGCGCCGAGCTTGATCACGACGATTTCGGCGCCTTGGTCCAGGTAGAACGCGGCGATGTCAGCCGGATCGTCGAAACCCGTCAGCAGCCGGCCTTCGCCGAGTCCCGGCAAGACCCAGTGGGCGAGGGCGGCGAGGCGATTGATTTCAGTGATCATCATCGACTCGCTGCGCCACAGGCTTGGCCTCAGGTTGGGGTCGAACGACAGGCTGCGGCCGGCCTCGCGCATACGGGTCATCAACTCAAATGACATCTCGCGGGCCTTGTCCGACAGCGCCGGGACGATGCCGGTGGCGTGCAAGTGGCGGGCGTCAAGCAACGTCGGGGCGATGGAGTCGATGGACAGATGACTGGCCGCCGAACTGCGCCGGAAATACTCGACTTGCGGGTCGCTGCCATCAACGGTAAGGGATTTGAACTGGAAGCCGGTGGGGTGCTCCGGGTCGACCGCCACATGGCGACAATCCAAGCCTTCGTTCTCCAGCGTCTGCGTCACGAAACGTCCCAGGGAATCGGCGCCGACCCGGCTCAGCCACGCGACCTTGAAGCCCAGTCGCGACAGCCCGATGGCCACGTTGCTGTCGGCCCCGGCGATACGCTTATGAAACTGGTCGACGCTGGCCAAGTCACCGCGCTGATCCGCCACCAGCATCGCCATGGTTTCGCCGAACGACAACACATCGAATTCAGACATGGACAGGCTCCCGGCGCGATTGCCCGAGACGGGACAGGGTGGCGACATGGCGGGTGGTCAATTGCAGCAAGTCATCGCCTTGCAACGGGTACTCGGCGGCGCGCATGACGCCGGCAGGCATGTGCTTGAGCAGTTGTTCCCACAGATGCAGGTCGGTCATGGCTGGAGGCGCGGCGACGAGTTTGCCGTCGGCGCGCCGGGCCACGGCCTTGCAATGCACATAGGCCACATACCGGCCGAGTTGTCGGGCGGCCACGGCGGCCGATTGGTCCTGCCATTGCCAGTTGCCGATGTCGAAGGTCATGGCAACGGGCAACCCTTGGTATTCGACGGCGGTGAAGAACCGTTGCAACGGTTCGATCCGCCCGCCTTGCAAGGTCTGGTCGTTTTCCACCAATAACTGCACCGGGCTTGCGGCGAGCACCTGGGCCAATGCCGACAGGTCATTGGAGTCGGTGAAGTGACCGAGGGAGACTTTCAGCCAGGTCGAGCCGAACGCCTCGGCGCGTTGCAGGGCGAGTGCCAGGGCAGGGTTGGGCCTGGGCTGGCCGGCGAGCCACAGCTCCAGAGGCGATGAGAAGATACTGTGCAGGCCCCGGGCCCGGGCAGCGACGGCCAGTTCCGCAGGTTGTTCGGTGGTGAGCAATTCTTCGCGCCATTCGATGCGCGAAGCACCGGCAGCGGCCAACAGCTCGATAAAGTTGCCCTGGCCATGCCGCCGGACCAAGTCGGCGCCGTAACTGGAAAGACTGATGGAAACGGGTGGGGTGTGCATGGTGATTGTTCCTCTGAAACCGGTTTCAGTTTTGTTCAAAAAATTTTCAGTGCTTTTGAAAACCCCTTCGCGAGCAAGCCCGCTCCCACACTGGAACGGTTTGCGCAGGGCGAATGTGGGAGCGGGCTTGCTCGCGAAAGGGCCGGCCCGATCACCGAAAACCTCCAAGTGTCGACCCACGCTCAATCAACCGCGCCGCAAAATCCAGGGTCCGCACCGGCCCGTTGTCACCCCGCAAGCGCTTGAGCAGGCATTCGAACGCGCTGGCGCCAATCTCCGCTGTCGGTTGGGCCAGGGCCGTGATGCCGCTGCCTACCAGCGGGTACCAATCCAAGTCATCGAGGGCGAGCAGGCCCACATCGTCGAACAAGTGACAACCCAACTCCCGCAACACCGTCGTGGCGGCCAGGGCGGCAATGCCATTGGCGCAGAACAATGCCTTGGGGCCTGGGCCCGGCTGGGCAAGAAAGGTCTTGATACGCGTGGTCAACTGATCAGAGGTTTCCACCACGGTGCCGGCCAGGGCAGGGCGCCGTTGGAGGCCGGCCTTGAAACTCTCGACCCGCTCGATCCGCGAGCTGGTGCCGTCGAACGGCTCGGTTACCAGCAACAGATCGCGGTAGCCCCGTTGTTCGAGGTGATCGAGGGCCATTTCGATGGCCGCCGGGTTGTCCAGCCCGACCAGGTCGCTGTCGAGCCGATCGACCTTGCGATCTACCAGCACCAGCGGCATTTCGCTGCGTAACTCGAACAGCTCGTCGCGGTGATGCCCCAGGGTGTTCACGATCAACCCTTCGATGTTGTAGGCGCGCAGCAGCGCCAGATGCTGGCGTTCCTGCTCGTCATCGCGGTCGGTGTTGCACACCACCAGGCTGTAGCCATGGCGACGGCAAGCGGTTTCCACGCCATGCATCACGGCAATCGAATAAGGGTTGCGGATATCGGCCACCAGCATGCCGATCAGGCGTGTGCGCCCGCGCTTGAGGCCGCGGGCCATCTGGTTCGGCCGGTAGCCCAGCTCGTTGATGGCCTGCTCGATGCGCCGGGCGATGGCTTCGGAGAGCAGGGCACGGTCTTCGCCAATGAAACGCGAGACGCTGGCCTTGGAGACCCCGGCGCGTTCGGCGACGTCGAGCATGGTCACGCGGCTGCGCTGGGCGGCAGAGAAAGAATTCACGGATTGAAACCTGCTTATTGGATTTATTAGCGGCTCTGAAACCGGTTTCAGGAAACACCAGAACCCAATCAGTCGTCAAGAGCGAAATGTCAGAGGCACGACCGGCGGCTGTTTCACATCAGTCGCACGGTGACGCCGGTTCATCAGCGCCGCGCCACCCAGCCGATTTGCAGCACGCCAGGCCGTGTGGTTAGCTGCCTGCCTTCCCCAGCCCTTTGACGACCGAACCCACCATGACCTTTACCCAGCCTCGTTTGAGATTGCTGTCGATACTGAGTGTGACCTTGTTGGTGGTGGGCTTTACGTCCTACATCCTGCTTCGCCATAGCGGCGCGCCAGCCGATGAAGGTTTCGCTGCCGAGCAATTGAACGAAGGGAGCGTGGAAGACATCGCCACGCTGGCATTGCCCGAGGTGGAGAAACGCCTCAATTACTTGATTCAAGACACCGGTGAAACCCTCAGGTCCCTGGAACGGCTCAGTGATGTGCAATTGAGCCTGACTGTCGAGACGACCGAGCCTGCCGGCGAGCAGCCGTTGCAATACGAGCCGCTGTTTGTTCCGTTCACCAGCGCGCAGTTGAAAGCTGAATTGGCGTCGATCCAGGACTTGGGTTTTGCTCAGAAACTGTTCGCTGACGGTTCCGAAGTGCGGCTCGATACCAGTCGCCTCGATCCCCTTTGGAAGCGCGCCGCCACGCCGGAGGAGCCGACGGCCGAGCAGTATCTGCCGCAGCGCTTGGTTTTTCGCGATGGCAGCGAAAAAACCTTCGCCGAGCTCAAGGCGCCGCCCAAGGTCGAATCCGACGACATGATCGCGTCACATGACGCCTTCGCACTTGCGGTGAACAAACCGCTGGCGAGTCTCGGCCTGACGGTCGCTTACCGCAGCTATCCGGCGTTCAGGAAAGTGGTGTTGGACAAGGATCAGCCGAAAGTGACCCTGGACGACGGCCAGACCTTCCAGCTCACGGCCCTGGGTGATGGCAGCGCGTCCGTGCGCTTGAGTACGCCGAAACTGTCGACCTTCGTGGTGCAGGGGCTGGACGATGGGGGCAGGGCGCTCTACAGCAACGGGAACAGCGCCCGGGCGTTCCCCACCGAGGGCGATATCGCGGCGTTGCAGGACTATTACAACGCGCTGCTGCAGACCAAGGACGATCTCGATCAGCTCAAGACCGGCCAGGCGGTGCAACAGCAGGTGGAGCGCCTGACCGAAGCGCTGGCCGCTCAGGCGGGGCCGTTGCAAAACACCGAGGTCGACTATCGATTCGAGGCCACTCCGCAACGCATCGTCATCCATGTACTCGATCCGATGGAAGACAACCGCGTTGAGTTCACCCAGGTCGACAATGTCCTGGCAGCCCAAGCACGGTACATCGCCCTGGACCGCAAGGCCGAGCGCTACGGTTTCATCGACCAGGCTGGCCAGTGGGTGATCAGGCCCCGTTGGGTGCAGGTGCAAGATAGCGAAGTGGCCGATACCTACGCGTTGTTTTTCCCGGAGAAGTCCAGCAACCCGGAATCGGAGTGGCAGGCGCTGCGCAGCCAGCTCGCCTATTTTCCCGCTGGTAGCAACAAGCTCGTCGACCTGCCGTTCGAACACATCACCGAGGTGTTGAGCAACGACCTGTTGTTGGTGGAGCGTGAAACCAACGGCCCTTATGGGCTCTACGATGCCGCGCATCATCGGTTCGTCCTGCCGATGAAATTCGTCAACCCCACCGTGACCGATAACCTGTTCATCGCCCGTCTTGGCAAGCGAACTGATCTCATGGAAGGCCTGTACGGCGCTTATACCCTGGACGGCAAGGAGATCCTGCCGACGCAATTCTCGGGCATTGAGCACAGCGCGGGTCTGCTCTACGCCAGCTCCGCCGATCGGAGTCGTGAGGATGTTTTCGACTTGGAAGGCAAACGGATCAACCTCCCAGGTTACAACGTGATAGGCCGGTTTGTGGGGAAGCAGCCGCTGTTGGTGCAGGACACCAAAAGCAGGAAGTTCGCTTTTATCGATCGCCAGGGCGCGCGACTACCGATCAAGTTGCCTTATGACGAAGTGACGCCGTTTTCCAACGGTATGGCGGTGGTCGGGCGCGATGACAGCTACGGTGCCATCGACTTGGCGGGCCGCTTGCAAGTGCCACTGGATTACCAGCAGATCAACGCGTTCCAGACTCGGTACGCAGCGGCCATTCGGGCCGGTGGTGGTTCCGGGCTGGTCCTGATCAGTCAGAACAACAAGGTGATCAAGGAGCTGGGCTCCTACACCAGCATGAAGGTGCCGGATAACGGCAATGAGGCCCGTTACTACGTGAGGGATCCGAATAACGATGACGAGCACCTGGTCTATGACGCCGATGGCAATCTCGTGAAGAACGAGCAATAGCGGCAACTACGCTGAACCCGTGGCGAGGGAGCTTGCTCCCGCTCGACTGCGCAGCAGTCGCAAGGCGGCCTATGCAGCTTGCCCATCACATCGCAGTGCCTGGTTTTGGGGTTGCTGCGCAACCCAGCGGGAGCAAGCTCCCTCGCCACGGGGTGCCTTTGGATCAGGGGTGGCTGATGCCACAGGAGCGTGTTCGTGTCCGGATCTCAGAGCTGGCTTATATAGGTCCCCGTTCCCTTGAGGATGTTCTGCAACGTCAGTTCCACCTCCGCCAGGTCCGCCGCATCGGTGCCATGGATGATCTCCAGCACATCGTCGCCATTCAACGCATCGGCATCCGCCGGGGCAATCTCAATCAGCAAGCGGGTCGGGCTGAGGGTGACCTTGACGCCGTCCAGGGTCGACGGCTCTCCATCCAGGGCGATTTCCAGTTCGTCTTCGTCGGGGTAGCGCGTCATCAGGAACATTTCGCCCTGGGCGCTGTGGCAGCAGAGCATGGCCATGTTGTCTTCTTCGTCGTCGCACGGGTTGGCGATCAGAAGGGCGGTGGTCATTTGCATGGTGATGCTCCAGGATCGAGTGCACCGGCGGGGTGCAAAAAGTGGATTTTGCCAGCCTGAAGGATTTTCTGCTGGTTTACCGCCTCGGGGTGCCGTTTGGTCCCCAGCCTGCTAGGGTTGTTCGGTGCGTACCGGCTGTTTAGCTAGCCGATGACCGAATATGTCGCAGCGCTGCAAGCAGGCAGGATGTCGCACTCGTTAAGCTGCGCAACGGATGTATACCTGCAAAGTCCACCCGTGGTGGTTTTTGCAGGTGTCCATGACATGTAATTACTTGGAAAAGGATGTGACCTGCGGGTCCTGTCCAGCTTCACCCACCTGTCATCCTGTTTCCTCTGCCCGAGAATCAGGAACGGGATGGCCGACGGCCCCGAAAGGGGTTGCACGCGACGCTACCATCAATAACAAGCCCAAGCGGAGTACCACAGATGGCGTTCTTCACCGCAGCCAGCAAAGCCGACTTCCAGCACCAACTGCAAGCGGCACTGGCGCAGCACATCAGTGAACAGGCACTGCCACAAGTGGCGCTGTTCGCTGAACAATTCTTCGGCATCATTTCCCTCGATGAACTTACCCAGCGCCGGTTGTCCGACCTCGCCGGCTGCACCCTGTCTGCCTGGCGCCTGCTTGAGCGCTTCGACCACACGCAACCGCAGGTGCGCGTCTACAACCCCGATTACGAACGCCACGGCTGGCAGTCGACCCACACGGCCGTGGAAGTGTTGCACCACGACCTGCCGTTCCTGGTGGACTCGGTCCGCACCGAACTGAACCGTCGCGGCTATAGCATCCATACCCTGCAAACCACCGTCCTGAGCGTGCGTCGCGGCAGCAAGGGCGAGTTGCTGGAGATCCTGCCGAAGGGCACCCAGGGCGACGACGTGCTGCAAGAGTCGCTGATGTACCTGGAAATCGACCGCTGCGCCAACGCCGCCGAACTCAACGTCCTGAGCAAGGAACTTGAGCAAGTGCTGGGCGAAGTGCGCGTGGCCGTGGCCGATTTCGAACCGATGAAAGCCAAGGTCCAGGAAATCCTCGACAGCCTGGACAGCAGCGCCTACGCCATCGACGCTGATGAAAAGAGCGAGATCAAGAGCTTCCTGGAATGGCTGGTGGGTAACCACTTCACCTTCCTGGGCTACGAAGAGTTCGTGGTGCGCGACGAGGCCGATGGCGGCCACATCGAGTACAACCCCGATTCGTTCCTCGGCTTGACCAAGTTGCTGCGCGCCGGCCTGACCGCCGAGGACCTGCGCATCGAAGACTACGCCGTCAATTACCTGCGCGAACCGACGCCGCTGTCGTTCGCCAAGGCCGCGCACCCGAGCCGCGTGCACCGTCCGGCCTACCCGGACTACGTGTCGATCCGTGAAATCGACGCCAACGGCAAGGTCATCAAGGAATGCCGCTTCATGGGCCTGTACACCTCTTCGGTGTATGGCGAAAGCGTGCGGGTCATCCCGTACATCCGCCGCAAGGTCGCGGAAATCGAGCGTCGCTCGGGCTTCCAGGCCAAGGCGCACCTGGGCAAGGAACTGGCCCAGGTGGTCGAAGTGCTGCCCCGTGACGACCTGTTCCAGACCCCGGTGGACGAGCTGTTCAGCACCGTCATGTCCATCGTGCAGATCCAGGAACGCAACAAAATCCGCGTGTTCCTGCGCAAAGACCCGTATGGCCGTTTCTGCTACTGCCTGGCCTACGTGCCGCGTGATATCTACTCCACCGAAGTGCGCCAGAAGATCCAGCAAGTGCTGATGGATCGCCTGAAGGCCTCGGACTGCGAGTTCTGGACCTTCTTCTCCGAGTCCGTACTGGCTCGCGTGCAGTTGATCCTGCGGGTGGACCCGAAGAACCGCCTCGACATCGACCCGTTGCTGCTGGAAAAAGAAGTCGTGCAGGCCTGCCGCAGCTGGAAGGACGACTACGCCAGCCTGGTCATCGAGAGCTTCGGCGAAGCCCAGGGCACCAACGTGCTGTCGGATTTCCCGAAAGGCTTCCCGGCCGGCTACCGCGAGCGCTTTGCCGCGCATTCGGCCGTGGTCGACATGCAGCACCTGCTGAGCCTGAACGAAAAAAATCCGCTGGTCATGAGCTTCTACCAGCCGCTGGGCCAGGTTTCCGGCCAGCGCGAGCTGCACTGCAAGCTGTATCACGCCGACACGCCGCTGGCGCTGTCCGACGTGCTGCCGATCCTGGAAAACCTCGGCCTGCGCGTGCTGGGTGAATTCCCGTACCGCCTGCGCCACACCAACGGTCGCGAATTCTGGATTCATGATTTCGCCTTCACCGCCGCCGAAGGGCTGGACCTCGACATCCAGCAACTCAACGACACCTTGCAGGACGCCTTCGTCCACATCGTGCGTGGCGATGCCGAGAACGATGCGTTCAACCGCCTGGTGCTGACCGCCGGCCTGCCATGGCGCGACGTGGCGCTGCTGCGTGCCTACGCCCGCTACCTGAAGCAGATTCGCCTGGGCTTCGACCTGGGTTACATCGCCAGCACCCTGAACAACCACACCGACATCGCGCGCGAGTTGACCCGGTTGTTCAAGACCCGCTTCTACCTGGCGCGCAAACTCACTGGCGATGACCTGGAAGACAAGCAGCTGCGCCTGGAGCAAGCGATTCTCTCGGCCCTGGACGACGTCCAGGTGCTCAACGAAGACCGCATCCTGCGTCGCTACCTGGACCTGATCAAGGCCACCCTGCGGACCAACTTCTACCAGACCGACGCCAACGGCCAGAACAAGTCCTACTTCAGCTTCAAGTTCAACCCGCACCTGATCCCGGAACTGCCGAAACCGGTACCCAAGTTCGAGATCTTCGTCTATTCGCCACGGGTCGAAGGCGTGCACCTGCGCTTCGGCAACGTTGCCCGCGGTGGCCTGCGCTGGTCCGACCGTGAAGAAGACTACCGCACCGAAGTGCTGGGCCTGGTAAAAGCCCAGCAAGTGAAGAACTCGGTGATCGTGCCGGTGGGCGCCAAGGGCGGCTTCCTGCCGCGTCGCCTGCCCCTGGGCGGCAGCCGGGACGAGATCGCGGCCGAGGGCATCGCCTGCTACCGCATCTTCATCTCGGGCCTGTTGGACATCACCGACAACCTGAAGGACGGCGCGCTGGTTCCACCGGCCAATGTCGTGCGTCATGACGACGATGACCCGTACCTGGTGGTCGCGGCGGACAAGGGCACTGCGACCTTCTCCGACATCGCCAACGGCATCGCCATCGACTACGGCTTCTGGCTGGGCGATGCGTTCGCCTCCGGCGGTTCGGCCGGCTACGACCACAAGAAAATGGGCATCACCGCCAAGGGCGCGTGGGTCGGCGTGCAACGTCACTTCCGCGAGCGCGGCATCAACGTCCAGGAAGACAGCATCACCGTGGTGGGCGTCGGCGACATGGCCGGCGACGTGTTCGGCAACGGCTTGTTGATGTCCGACAAGCTGCAACTGGTCGCGGCCTTCAACCACCTGCACATCTTCATCGACCCGAACCCGGAGCCGGCCAGCAGCTTTGCCGAGCGCCAGCGCCTGTTCGACCTGCCGCGTTCGGCCTGGACCGACTACGACGCCAGCATCATGTCCGAAGGCGGCGGTATCTTCTCGCGCAGCGCGAAGAGCATCGCGATTTCGCCACAGATGAAAGAACGCTTCGACATCAAGGCTGACAAGCTGACCCCGACCGAACTGCTGAATGCCTTGCTCAAGGCACCAGTGGACCTGTTGTGGAACGGCGGTATCGGCACCTACGTCAAGGCCAGCACTGAAAGCCACGCCGATGTCGGCGACAAGGCCAACGATGCACTGCGCGTGAACGGCAACGAACTGCGCTGCAAGGTCGTGGGCGAGGGCGGCAACCTGGGCATGACCCAACTGGGTCGCGTCGAGTTCGGCCTCAATGGCGGCGGTTCCAACACCGACTTCATCGACAACGCCGGTGGCGTGGACTGCTCCGACCACGAAGTGAACATCAAGATCCTGCTCAACGAAGTGGTGCAGGCCGGCGACATGACCGACAAGCAACGCAACCAGTTGCTGGCGAGCATGACCGACGAAGTCGGTGGCCTGGTGTTGGGCAACAATTACAAGCAGACCCAGGCCCTGTCCCTGGCGGCCCGTCGCGCCTTCGTGCGGATCGCCGAATACAAGCGCCTGATGAACGATCTGGAAGCCCGGGGCAAGCTGGACCGTGCCATCGAGTTCCTGCCGACGGAAGAGCAACTGGCCGAACGTGTCGCGGCGGGCCATGGCCTGACCCGTGCCGAACTGTCGGTGCTGATCTCCTACAGCAAGATCGACCTCAAGGAAGCGCTGCTCAACTCCCTGGTACCGGATGACGACTACCTCACCCGTGACATGGAGACCGCGTTCCCGCCGACGCTGGTGAGCAAGTTCTCCGAGGCCATGCGTCGCCATCGCCTGAAACGCGAGATCGTCAGCACCCAGATCGCCAACGACCTGGTCAACCACATGGGCATCACCTTCGTCCAGCGGTTGAAAGAGTCGACGGGCATGAGCCCGGCGAACGTGGCCGGTGCTTATGTGATCGTTCGGGACATCTTCCATCTCCCGCACTGGTTCCGTCAGATTGAAGCCCTGGACCACCAGGTTTCGGCCGACGTGCAACTGGAGCTGATGGACGAACTGATGCGCCTGGGCCGTCGCGCCACGCGCTGGTTCCTGCGCAGCCGCCGCAACGAGCAGAACGCTGCCCGTGACGTTGCTCACTTCGGTCCGCACCTGGCTGCGTTGGGCCTCAAGCTCGACGAACTGCTGGAAGGTCCGACCCGCGAAGGCTGGCAGACCCGCTACCAGGCCTATGTGGCCGCCGGCGTGCCGGAGTTGCTGGCGCGCATGGTTGCCGGCACGACGCACCTGTACACCTTGCTGCCGATCATCGAAGCGGCCGACGTTACCGGTCAGAACGCCGCCGATGTGGCCAAGGCTTACTTCGCCGTGGGCAGCGCCCTGGACATCACCTGGTACCTGCAACAGATCAGCGCACTGCCGGTGGAAAACAACTGGCAGGCACTGGCCCGTGAAGCGTTCCGTGATGACGTCGACTGGCAGCAGCGGGCGATCACCATCTCGGTCCTGCAAGAGGGTGATGGCGCCCAGGACGTGGAAACGCGCCTGGCACTGTGGCTGGAGCAGCACCACGAAATGGTCGAGCGCTGGCGTGCCATGCTGGTGGACATCCGTGCTGCCAGCGGCACCGACTACGCCATGTACGCGGTCGCCAACCGCGAGTTGCTGGACGTGGCAATGAGTGGTCAGGCGGTCGTGACGGCCAACTGATCCGACGTTGAATGAAAAAGCCCCGCATTGAGAGATGCGGGGCTTTTTTGCGTTCAAAATTCACTGCGGACCCCTGTGGGAGCGAGCCTGCTCGCGATAGCGGTGTATCAGCCAAGTTCAATGTAGCTGACCCACCGCCATCGCGAGCAGGCTCGCTCCCACAGAGGAATGAAGTACGATTAAGTTAGTTTTTCAACGGAATCAACACCGCCTCATCCTCTCCCATCACCATGAACACCAGCAATTTAGCCGGTTGGCTCGCGCTGGCGTTCTTCGACACCAGGTGCTCGGAACCCGCCGCTTCATACCAGAATTCCCCAGCTTTGTAGGTCTTCGCCGCCTCGCCCTTGACCTGGGAGGTGATGGCGCCTTCGAGTACGTAGGCCATGGCCGTGCCTTCGTGTTTGTGGGCGATGGACGCTTGGCCCGGGGCGTAGTTGACGGTCAGCATCATGGTTTTTTTGCCTGGAACGTTTTTCAGCATTTGCTCCTGCAACACCGTGACCTTCTCCGAAGGCGCGGCTTCGTGGGCATAGATCTGGGTAATGGGCAGCAGACTGAGGGCGGCGATCAGACAGAGTGTTTTCATGGGGTATGGCCTATTGGGTTTCGAGTGATTTCGCGCTGGCGCGGCGATGGACTCACCCTAAGCCCCAGGGCGGGGCAAGCAAACGTCCAATCTTTCGGAAGGTGGGTAGACCAATTGGCTGGGTCGATGAAGCCATTGGCCGATGGAGCTTTTGTGGCGAGGGAGCTTGCTCCCGCTGGGTGGCGAAGCCGCCCCAACACAGGCGGCGCATTCAATCAGAGTCTTGCGTCTGCTGCGCAGCCGAGCGGGAGCAAGCTCCCTCGCCACAGGTGAAGTGCCTGGCGGGAATAGGACCGTGGGCTCAAACAATCGGAAAACTATTGAAATCCACGCTTCGAGCCAGGCGGTTGTCGATCAGGCTGATGAAACCTTGCACTTCAGGACAGTTGAAGTGGGCTTGCATGGCCGCTTCCGATTGCCAGCGGGCGCTGACGTTCCAGCGGTCGCCATCGTCGGGGCAACGGTCGACCAGGTAGGCATCGCAGCCGGGCAGGGCGCGCAGGGTCTCGACGATTTGCTGCAATTGCCGGCCCAGTTCTTCCGAGCGACCGGCGGCGGCTTGCACCTGTACGGTATTGATCACTTGGCGAGACATTGTTCAGGCTCCTGAATCAAGTCGGACGGGGTTGCTCATTCTCAATGACACCCGTGCAGGATAGGCCTGGCGGCGCAAGGCTCAAACAGCCAATGGGCGGATAAATGCCCAGTCCAATTCTCAAGCCACCTGCTGCAGAATGTTGCGCAAACGGTCCAGGGCGATATCGATGTCCAGGGTTTCGATCGCACCGAAACCGAAGAACAGGCCCGGTCGTACGGGAACATCATTGAAAAACCCCTCGAGGCTGTAGAGCCCGACCTCGGCTTTTTTCGCCAGCTCGATCACCAGCGCCAGGTCCATCGGCACCTTGCACAACACCGCCATATGAAAGCCCGCGGTGGTCGGCACGGCCTCGAACCAGGGTGACAAGTCCCCGGCCATGCGCGCCAGGATCCGCTCGCGGCGCCCGGCATACAGGGTGTGGCAGCGGCGGATGTGCTTGAGCAGGCAGCCTTCGGCGATGAACTTGGCCAGCGCCCATTGGGGCAGGGTGGAGGTGTGCTGGTCGGTGAGGCGCTTGGCGAGGATCACGGCTTCAAGGATCGCCGGTGGCAGGATCGCGTAGCCAAGCCGCAGCTCCGGCAACAGGGTCTTGGAGAAGGTGCCGACGTACGCCACGATCCCACGCTCATCCAGGCTTTGCAGTGAGTCGGCGGGCCGACCCTCGTAGCGGAATTCGCTGTCGTAGTCGTCTTCGATGATGATCGCCCCCAACTCATAGGCCCGCGCCAGCAACGCCTCGCGGCGGGCCTGGCTCATGGGCATGCCCAGGGGAAACTGGTGGGAAGGCGTCACGTAGATTAACCGCGTGCCGTCGGGGATCAGGTCCACCCGCAGGCCTTGATCGTCCACCGGCACCCCGGCCACCGTGGCGCCCTGGGAGCCAAACAGCAACCGCGCCGGCGGATAGCCGGGGTCTTCCATGGCCACCAGGCTGCCGGGACGGGTCAATACCCGCGAGATCAAGTCCAGGGCTTGCTGCGCGCCGTTGCACACCACGACGTCTTCGTCCTGGCAATTGACCCCGCGGGAAAACGCGATATGCCGGGCAATGGCATTGCGCAGCGCCGGCAGGCCTTCGGGCTGGCTGTAGAAGCCCTTGGCGCTGGCGATCTGGCGCAGCGCGTGGGCGGTGCAGCGCCGCCAGTCGTCCAGCGGAAACTGCCCTTTGCCGGTGGCGCCACCGATGAAGTCGTAGCGCAGCGCACCTTCGAGGGTGGGATGGCGCATCAGGTCGGGCATGGTGCGCCAGGCCTCGACGACATCGGCACCGGCCAGTTCGCGGTGGCTTTGCTTGCGTACCACTTTGGCCGGCCGCGCATTGATGTAGGTGCCTTTGCCGATAATGCCAGTGAGGAAGTTTTCGTAGGTCAGTTGGGCGTAGGTGTCGGAAACGGTCTTGCGCGAGACACCCAGTTGCTCGGCCAGCAGGCGGCTGGGCGGCAGTTGAGTGCCGGCGGCCAGGCGGCCGCTCTCGATGGCGCTGCGCAATTGTTGATACAACTGGCCCGACAGGTCCTTGCGGCCGTTGATGACAACATGAAGTTCCATACCCGCAAGCTCCTGGGCGATTGGTCGGCGGCCAGCGTCAAAAGCGCAAGATTACCCGCATTGTGCGATTGCGTAGAAGTTGCGTGGGGAAAATCCCGTCGATTGGACTTGTCTCCGTTTTTTTCGCCGAATTGGACCTGTCATTGACCGACCCCAGGGCCTACCGTGGAACGCTCGAACGCCACGGAGCCCGCCATGAGCCCGCGTCTGGATTACTACGCTGCATCCCCTGGGGCGATGAGGGCCATGATCGGCCTGGAAGCCCTGACCAGTCGCCTGAGTATTGAACCGGCGCTGCTGCACCTGATCAAGATCCGCGCTTCGCAACTCAATGGCTGCGCCTTCTGCACCGACATGCATTCGGTGGAGGCGCGACGCCAGGGCGAGACCGAACGACGGCTCTACGCGGTGGCGGTATGGCGCGACAGCGGTTTCTTCTCGGCCCGCGAACGCGCCGCCCTGGCCTGGACCGAGGCGGTCACGCTGTTGGCCCAAAGCCAGGTCCCCGACGACGTCTACGCCCAGGCCCAGGCCTGCTTCAGCGAGGAGGAACTGGTGGACCTGACCCTGGCGATCAGCACCATCAACAGCTGGAACCGGTTGGCGGTGAGTTTTCGCCAGAGCCCGGGGGGGTGATCCGCGAAAGCCAACTGTGGGAGCAAGGCTTGCCCGCGATGAACGATGATGAGGTGAATCTGGCGGACCGTGTTGCCTGGATCGCGAGCAAGCTTTGCTCCCACAGAGCAGGTCTGTCGTGTCCCTCTATTTATTTCCATTGGGCAGCGGTGAGGTGTTGGCCGGTACCGGCGGCCGCTGGGGCTTGACCGAGGTGCCAAACGTATTGCCCATGCGCACCCCCGTGGCCGCCGGGGTCGCCAGGCCGACGCTGTTCGGCGCGCGTTCGTTGACCGGTACGTTCATGGCCTCCTGGGCCCGTTGCGCTGCGGTTGCGGCCTCGGGGTCATTGCCCATCTGCCGGCTCAGGCAGTTGTAGTCGGGCGTCTTGTAGCCACCGATGGTCACCTCGATACAGCCCGGGGCCTCTTCGCCCTGGGCCCAGGGCATGGCCATGAGCAACCCGAGGCCCGCCACTCTTTTCGTCCACTGTTTCATCACCGACCTCCTGGCCCGCCATGCAAGACGGTTCGTTGTCAGGGCATCAGTCTAGTGCGGCCTGGAGGATTTGTATCAGTTGTCATACGACATTCATAAACACCCCTCAGGATGACGATTTTCAACGGATACGTCAGTCGTGCAGCAGGGCAGAGCCGGGGGCGGACGCGGGCGTGGATTGATCAGGGCGCCCTTGGGGTGGCTGGTGGTGTTGCTGTGTCTGCTGACCGGGCCGGCCCAGGCAGTCGACTGGGTAGACCTGGACATCGCGCCCCAGGAATTGACCACGGCGTTGGAACAGTTCAGTCGTTTTACCGGCATGGCCGTGCTGGTCGACCAGCAGCTATCGGACCAGCGTCATACATTGGGTGTGCAGGGGCGGTTCACGCCCTCCGAAGGGTTGCGGGTGTTGCTCAGCGGCACCGGGCTGGCGGCGCATTATGCCCGGGCGGACGCGTTCACGTTGCAGCCGGTGCGGGTCCGCGAGGTGCCGCTGCCTCCCGGCGTTGGCCCGGGCTTGAGTGACGGTAACTACGCGGCAGCCATCCAGATGGTCATCCAGCGCAATTTATGTCGTTCACCGTTGACCCGCCCAGGCAGCTTCCGGGCGGTGTTGCAAATGTGGATCGGCCGGGACGGCGTGGTCCAGCACAGCCGCCTGGTCAGCTCCACGGGCGACCTGCTGCGTGACAAGGCCTTGGTCAACAGTTTGCAAAACCTCAGGATCGACCGCCCGGCGCCCAGTTCGCTACGCCAGCCGGTGACCCTGCTTTTGTTACCCGACTCA
Source organism: Pseudomonas sp. OA65 (assembly GCF_017498305.1). Classification (NCBI taxonomy): domain Bacteria; kingdom Pseudomonadati; phylum Pseudomonadota; class Gammaproteobacteria; order Pseudomonadales; family Pseudomonadaceae; genus Pseudomonas; species Pseudomonas sp. OA65. Next base: position 38,710 of record NZ_JAGDEZ010000015.1, on the reverse strand, counting down.
TCAGGAAGAAGCATGGAATGCACAACAGGGGAAGGGGTGTCCGGGCGATGAAAGACATCGGCCGCAGCCCGTTGGTGAAGCTGTTCCTCACCTCTTATGAGGATTTCAGGGTGCGCTTGCGCCGGCGCTTGGGCTCCGAGGAACTGGCCAACGATGTGCTGCATGAAACCTACCTGCGGGTCGATCGCATGGTCGACACGTCGGACATTGCCCAGCCCAATGCCTATTTGTATCGCATGGCCCTGAACATTGCCGCTGACCGTCGGCAGGCCGATGCACGCTTGCTCACCGGGGATGAAGTCGAGGAGTTGCTGCAGGTCTCGGATGAAGCGTTGGACCCGGCACGAGTGGTGGGTGGGCAGAAGGAGTTGCAGACGTTGCTCAAGGCCTTGTATGAACTGCCGGCGCGGCGTCGCAGGATTTTCATCGCCGCCCGCCTGGAAGAAGCGCCGCACTTGGAAATCTCCCAGCGCTTCGGTATTTCCACCCGTATGGTGGAGAAGGAAATCAAGGCGGCGTTGGGGCATTGTGCCCTGCGCCTGGAAAGAAAAGTCATTCAGCGGTTCGGTCCCGGCGCGGGAAAACCGTCTTGAGAGTAGAGACCCGACCCTTTCATGAGTGTGTGTGCGCTTGAACATCTTCAGCATCGTTTCCCCTGACGCCACGCCCCAGGCCAGATTGGCCAGCGAGGCCCGAGACTGGCTGATCCTGCTGACCTCGGGACGCGCCACCGTGGCCGACGCCCGGGCCTTGCGCCAGTGGTGCGGGCAAAGCCCCGAACATGCGCAAGCTTTTGAACAGGCCAAGGCGTTGTGGCATGGGCTGCAACCCGCCGCCACCGCATTGCAGGCGCCCCGGCATTTCGGCCGTCGGGCGTTGTTGGGTGGGGCAATCGCTGCATCGGCGGCGTTCCTGTTGATCCGCGCCACGGTGCCCGGCGGTATCTCCGGGCTGGGGGCCGACTACATCACCGATGTCGGCGAACAGCGCCGGGTGGAGCTGGCCGAGGGCGTCAGCCTGGAACTCAATACCCAGACTCGCCTCAGCTACCGTTCGCTGGCCGATGGCGGGCAAGGGTTGGAATTGCTCAGTGGCGAGATTGAAGTGCAGGGGCGCGGTGCCCAGGTGGTTAGCGTCCAGGCCGGCGCCGGTTGGATCAGCGCCGCCCGGGCACGCTTCAACATCCGCTACACCGATCAGAGTGTCTGCGCGACTTGCCTGGAGGGCGTGGTGCAGGTCGAGGTGCAAGGCCAGCGGTTTCGTTTGGAGCCGGGCATGCAGTTGACCTATGACCCGCGCCAGGTGGGCACTCCCGAGCGTGCCGATGTGTCGGCGGCCGTTGCCTGGCGTGAGCAGGTCTTGGTGTTCAACGACGCGACCCTGACCAGCGTCATCGATGAAATCAACCGCTATCGCCCCGGCATGTTGCTGCTGCTCAACCGCGAGTTGGGCCAGCGCAAGGTCCAGGCACGCTTTCGCCTCGACCAACTGGCGGGCGTGGCGCTGTTGATCCGCGATGCCTACGGCGCCAAATGCACCGAATTGCCGGGTGGGGTGGTGGTGCTGAGCTGAGCCTCGCCCCGCAGTGCCTGGGCCGGCCTCATCGCGAGCAGGCTCGCTCCCACAGTGGATTTGTGTTGTGGCCAGGGCTTGAGATCACCCATTAACCCTGTGTGTGGGCTTGCTCGCGAAGGCGGCCTCACAGTCGACATTGATGTCGAGCCTACAGGCCTCTTCGCGAGCAGGCTCGCTCCCACAGTGGATTTGTGTGGTGGCCAGGGCTTGAGATCACCCATTAACCCTGTGGGAGCGGGCTTGCTCGCGATGGCGGCATCACAGTCGACATTGATGTCGAGCCTACAGGCCTCTTCGCGAGCAAGCCCGCTCCCACAAGGACCAGTGCTAGGGTCCAATAACTACCTACTCCAGCGGTCCAAGCACCTGTCGATATTTTTCTACGCCCTGAGGCGTCTGGCGAGTCAGGCTGATCTCGATGCCCGCGGGGTTTTCCTGGCGGTTGCCGCTGAGTTTGCGCCAGCCTTTTTCCGTGTCCCAGTACCGCAGCCCGGCGTCGCTGACGTCGCTGAGCACCGCCACGCCCGGGCCGGGTGCGGGCAGGGGGTAGCGATTGCGGGCCTGGCCTTGGGCGCGGTAAAGCGTGTCGCCCTTGAGCCACCAGCGCACCCGTTGCAACTCGCCTTCCTGGGCCGCCGCCACGCGGATCACATCCAAGCGAAAGCCCCGGCCCTCGGTGCTGCGTACGGTGAGGGCAGGCGGGGCGGTGGAGGGCTGGTCGTCGACGCCGGGCTTGACTGGTTCACTCAGCTCGATACTGGCGCGCAGGTCAACGTCGCGTTCCAGTTGATTCAAGACGCGCAGCAACGCTTCGGTCTGCTCGGTGCTGGCCTGCAAATGGCTGTCGGCCCGAGTCACGCTGTCCAGCCCGCGCCAGGCGATCAGGCTGACCACCGCCATCAGCAGAATCGCCACCATCACTTCCAGCAAGGTGAAGCCGGTCTCCCGCGCGCTCATTGGAGCTGCACCCGCCCGGCGGCACTGCGTTGCACGGTGAGACTGTTCTGGCCGTCCGACAAACGGATCTGCAAGGGCTCGCCGATCCATTCGGCATTCAGCACCACCCGCTGCCTGGGCTCCACGCGAACCTCCATCGACGGGCTCTGCCAGCGCCGTGGACGCAGTTGCGGGTCATCTTTGAAGCGATCGAGCCCGGCGCCTCGATCGGCGCGGCGACTGAAGCCAAAGCCCTTGGCGTCCCAGCGCCAGGTAATCGGCCGCCCATCGCTGCGAGCCTCGGTCTGGGCCAGTTGCAACAGCTGCACCAGCCGTTCGCCATCCTGGCGCAGCAATTTCAACGGGTCCGGCTTGATGCTCAGGCTCACGGCGGCGCTGGCGATGCCGACAATCACCAGCACGACCATCAGTTCGATCAGGGTGAAGCCGCGTTGCTTGCCGAGGTTCATGGGCGCTCCTTTGCGTGAGCGTCATCCTGCACGGTGAAGATGATAAGGATGTGAAATAAAACGGAGAGAATTGCCACGTACGCTGCAAGCTGGAATCAAGACAAGGAGATTCAGGCCATGGCGTTCATCGAACGTGTGTCCCCGGCGCAAATCGTCCAGGTCGTGGGCGTGTTGGCGGCGTTGGCCGGGGTGGCGACCTGGTCGTCGCTGCTGCTCACGTCGGCCGAGTCGCGCACGCCGGACGTCGCCCCGCAACGCATGGCCGAGCGTTCCGATAATCCGGCGCTGCAATGGTTCTCCAACCAACCGGCACCGGTGGACATCAAGGTCAGCGGCGTGATGGCCGGCAGCCGCGCCGACGTGGCGATCCTCAGCCTCAACGACGGACCGCCGCGCAGTTTCCTGGTGGGTGAGCGTGTGGCCCAGGGGGTACGCTTGGTGGCGATCGAGGCGCAGGCGGTGGTCATCGAGCGCGGCAACGAACAGACCCGGCTGGTCCTGGCGCGGTTGCCGGATTCAGTGAGTTTGCCCTCGCTGACCCACCCCGAAAATCAGCGCTGACCTGTGGCGAGGGAGCTTGCTCCCGCTCGGTTGCGCAGCGACCGCAGGATCTTGGGGCCGCTTCGCCCGAGGCGTCGGACCGGCCCAGCGGGAGCAAGCTCCCTCGCCACAGGGGATCGCATTGCCTCTCCTTATTTCTCCCGGCTGACCAACGTCTCCAACCGCGCCAACGGCGGTGCTTCACGGGCGCGGTCCGACACGCTCAGTTCAACCCGCAGCAACCGGCCGTTTTTCGCCGGGCGCAGGGTCTGTTCGCAGCGCAGCAGCAAGCGCCCCTGGTCGCATTCGAACACTGTGGAGCCGGGGGCAAAACCGCCCTCCAGACGCAACTGCGCCAGTTGGCTGCGGGCGGTGAGCAGGGCGATGGACTTGTCGCGCAGCAAACCGTTGCTCTGGGTCATCACGGCAGCCACGCGCACGGCGGCCGACATGGCCACGGCAATGATCGCCAGGGCCACCAGCACTTCGATCAGGGTGAAGCCGGCTTGCGGAGCAGGGCGTGGCATGGCACGGGCTCGAGGGCGAGGGCAGCCTTCAAGGCTAGCCAGCGTTCGTGACCGATTGACGACGCAAGCTCCTGAGCAATTTCAATATCACTGACATATTTTCTTGCAACACTGCGCCTCGAATCGAATCCAGCGAAGGACCGTCGAGATGCAGATCGCCCGTTACAACGCCCGTTCCCAAGGCCCTCGCGGGCAGTTGGGTTTCACCCTGATCGAAATCATGGTCGTGGTGGTGATCCTCGGTATCCTGGCGGCGATGGTGGTGCCCAAGGTGCTTGACCGTCCCGACCAGGCAAGGGCAACGGCGGCGAAGCAAGACATTGGCGGCCTGATGCAAGCCTTGAAGCTGTACCGCCTCGACCACGGCAGTTACCCGAACATGACCCAGGGGCTCAAGGTGCTGGTGGAGAAACCGGCCGATGCGAAAAACGGCACCTGGCGCTCGTATCTCGAACGCCTGCCCAACGACCCATGGGGTCGCCCTTATAACTACCTCAACCCCGGTGCCAACGGCGAAGTCGATATCTTTTCCCTGGGGGCCGATGGCCAGCCTGACGGCGACGGCGTGAATGCCGATATTGGCTCCTGGCAGTTATAAGGGCCGTGATGCGAACGGATTCGCCCCTCGCGGCGAAGCAGCGCGGCATGGCGGTGATCAGTGCCTTGCTGATCGCTGCTGTAGTAGCGGTGATCGCCGGCGGCATGCTGACCCGCCAGACCCTGTTCACCCGCAGTCTGGAGGCCGAACAGTTGCGCGTCCAAGGTACGGCGCGCTTGCAGGGTGGTTTGCAACTGAGTCGCCAGTTGCTCTGGGACGCCCGTCAACGCGATCCCCTGACGCGTTTCGGCCAGCCCTGGGCGAAGCCCATCGTGATGCCCGGTTCGGCTCAGATCGACACGCCGTTCGAAGGCCAGTTGGAGGACGAACAAGGCAAGTTCAACCTGCGCAACCTCGTTGCCAATGAACGCGTGGATGAGGAGCAGGTGCGCGCCTTCGAGCGCCTGTGTGCGCAGCTTGGGGTGGCCGCGACGGTCCGCACGCGCATCGTCGAAAGGGTGGTCGAGGCGTATCCGCGGCTGTTGAATCCGCAGCGGTCGGACCAGGCGCCAGAGAGCAACACATTCGACAGTGGCCGCGAAACGTCGCCGTTGGCCGCCAACAAGCCGCTTTCACCAACGCGCCCGATGCTGCGCACCTTGCAAGACTTGCGCAGCGTCAAGGGCGTCACCCCTCGGTTGCTGGACACCCTGGCGCCGTACGTGACGATCTTGCCGGCCAACACCTGGATCAACGGCAACACCGCCAGCGCCCCGGTGTTGGCCGCCTACGTGCCGGGGCTGTCGCTGCAACGGGCCGAGGCGCTGGTCAGGGAACGCGACGGTGGCCATTGGTTTATCAACCGCGGGGATTTCGTCAATCGCCTGCGCATGCCCGAATTGGACACCGCCAACGTCAAGGTCGGTATCACCAGCGACTGGTTTCGCCTGCGGGGCCAGGCGCGCAGTGGTCAGCGCCGGGTCGAACTGGAGGCGTTGCTGCAACGCAGCGAGGACCGCTTGCCCCAGGTGATCTGGTCAAGGGTGGGCGTATGACGCGCTTGCGCATCGGCCTGGCGCCGCTGGGCAGCCTGGATCTCGACAGTGTGGTGGCGTTTGCCTGGCTGGATCGCCAGGGCCAGGTCCGTGAGCAAGGCCAAAGCAGCCTGCGGGCGTTGGGCCAGGGCAGTAAAAATCTATCAGTGGAATGCTTCCTTCATCCCCGCGACAGCTTGCTGACTCGCCTGGAGTTGCCGCTGTTGCCGGCGGCCAAGATCACCGCAGCGGTGACGTGCGCGGCCCAGGCCCTGATGCTCGGTGCCAGTGAGCACATGCAGGTGGCCCACAGCCCGCGCGACGTTGATGGGCAGGTGCAGATCGCCTGGCTGGACCGTGAATCCCTCGCCAATCTCGGGCGGCTTGTGCACCAGGCCGGCATGAAGCTGCGCGGCCTCTACCCGGCGGCCTACGCCTTGCCGGTGCTGTCGGGGCCGGTGGCCTGCATCGAGGACGATCATTTGCTGGTGCGCTATGGCGTTCAGCACGCCGTGGTGCAACCGTTGCAGGAAGCGGCGCTGGACGAGTGGCTCCTGGAAATGGGGAGCGGGCTGCATTGGGTGGGCAAAGTTCCACCGCAATCTTCCCTCGACATCTTGGCCGACAGCCAACGCTGGATTGGCCCGACGCCGGGCTGGGGCTTGCATGCCGGCCTGTCCCGCAGCGCGGCCGAGCGCGGTGGTTGGGGCCGGGCGGCGGCGATCTGCGCGACAGCGCTGGCGGTGTGGGTGGTCGGGCTGAACCTCTACGCCGCCCGCGAAGCGGCCCAGGGCCAACGGCTCAAGGCGCAGATGAGCCAGCGGGTGAAGCAGGCGTTTCCCGAATTGCCGGTGATCCTCAACCCACTGCAGCAGGCGCGCCAGCAAATCGCAGCGCGCCAGAGCGGCGCGGCGACTGACCCGGCCCAACGCTTTGCCAGCCTGGTGCAGCAGGCTGGCAGCGCCATGCCGTTCATGAGCGGCAATGTCCAGGCGCTGGCGTTCGATAACGGTGAGTTGCGCCTGAATGTCGTGGCCGAGGCGCAGAAGCCCGCCGCCGACGATGATTGGAAAATCCCCCTGGCCCAGGCCGGCATCGACATCGCCGCCGTCGACCAGGGCTGGGTCCTACGCGTGGCGCCAGCGGGCCAGGACGCCCCCGACGAAACCCCGGACGCCGACGATGAATAAGCACACCCTGGCCCTGGCGCGGGTCCGTTGGCAAACCTTTCGCACGCAATTGCGCACCTTCTGGCAGGGGCTTGCCGCCCGCGAACAAGCCGCCGTGGCCCTGGCTGCGCTGGTGCTGGGTGGCTGTCTGGTCTGGCTCGCACTGATCCAGCCGCCGCTGAAGACCATCGCCTATTGGCAAGCCGAAACCCCGAAGCTGCGCTCACAGACCGAAGCCCTTGAGGTGCTGTTGCGTGACGTCGCGGGGCCAGCCCAAGACCAGCCCCTCGAAGCCGCCTTGCGCCAGAGCCTGGACGCCAGCGGCTTGAGCCAGCACTACCAATTGCAAACGTCCGAGGGCCCCGGTGCTTGGCAGCTCACGTTCGACCAGGCCCCGGCGGAGGCGGTCATCAGTTGGCTGCTGGGCAACCCACGGCAATTCTCCCTGGAGGTGATCGAGGCTCGTTTGCAGCGTTCCGTCCCGGCCAATACCGACACCCTCGACAACCACGACAACAACACCGGCACATTGTCCGGAACCGTTCGCATGGATCAGGCGCACAGCGCTAAGGAAGCTTCATGAAAGGGGCCCGATACCCACGTCATTGGCGCAAGGCTGCACCGCTGTTGTTGCTGGCGTTGAGTGCCTGCAACAGCACGCCGCCCGCGTCGCAGCCACCGTTGCTGGTGGACAGCGAACTGGGGATTCCGTTGGGGAGTACCCAGCGCAGCGGCGATGCATTGCTCGATCGCCAGCGGGCCCAGGACTTGCGTGAACGCAAGCCGGCGGTGCGGCATCAAGTCGACCTCACCGCCCGTGCCCGAGAGCCGCGCGGCAATGCGTCGGCGCGCACGCCCCTGGGGGATCAACCGGTGACGCTGAATTTCGTCGAGGCGGACATCCAGGCGGTGGTGCGGGCCTTGTCCCGTTCCACCGGCCAACAGTTCCTGGTGGACCCGCGGGTCAAGGGCAACCTGACGCTGGTCTCCGAGGGCCAGGTCCCGGCCCACCAGGCCTACGACATGCTGCTGGCCGCGCTGCGCATGCAAGGCTTCAGCGTGGTCGACGTCGGCGGTGTGGCCCAGGTGGTGCCGGAGGCGGATGCCAAGCTGCTGGGTGGGCCGATCTACAGCGCCGACAAACCGGCCGGCAACGGCATGCTGACCCGCACCTTCCGCCTGCAATACGAAAACGCCGTGAACCTGATCCCGGTGTTGCGGCCGATCGTGTCACCGAACAACCCGATCAATGCCTACCCGGGCAACAACACCATTGTCGTCACCGATTACGCCGAGAACCTGTCGCGGGTGGCGCAGCTCATCGAAGGCATCGACACCCCCAGTGCCATCGACACCGACGTGGTGCCCATCCACAACGGCATCGCCGTCGACATCGCGCAAATGGTCTCTGACCTGCTGGAAACCCAGGGCGGCGACCAGACTCAGAAGATCAACGTGATCGGCGACCCGCGCTCCAACTCCATCATCATTCGCGCCGGCAGCCCCGAGCGCACGGAGCTGGCGCGCAACCTGATCTACAAACTCGACAACGCCCAGAACAACCCGAGCAACCTGCACGTGGTGTACCTGCGCAACGCCCAGGCCGGCAAACTGGCCCAGGCCCTGCGCGGCTTGCTCACCGGGGAAAGCGAAGGCGAGGGCAACGACAACTCGCGCTCGGTGCTCAGCGGCATGGGCGCCAGCACCAACGGCCAGGGCGGGCAGGGCAGCAGTGGCGACGGCAGCAGCAGCACCACCAGCGGCAGTGTGTCGAGCAGCGGCAATGGCTACGCCCAGGGCAGCAACGGCTCCCCCAGCACGACGTCGACGAACAGTGAGCAGGGCACCGCCTTCAGCGCCGGCGGCGTGACCATCCAGGCCGACGCCACCACCAACACCTTGCTGATCTCCGCGCCGGACCCGCTGTACCGCAACCTGCGGGAAGTCATCGACCTGCTGGACCAGCGTCGCGCCCAAGTGGTGATCGAGAGCCTGATTGTCGAGGTCGGCGAGGACGACGCCAGCGAGTTCGGTGTGCAATGGCAGACCGGCAACCTTGGCGGCAGCGGCGTGATCGGCGGGGTCAACCTCGGCGGCACGGGGCTCAACCTCAATGGCAAGACCAGCATCGACGTGTTGCCCCAGGGCCTGAACCTGGGCTTGGTCAACGGCACCGTGGACATTCCCGGCATCGGCAAGATCCTCGACCTCAAGGTCCTGGCCCGGGCCTTGAAGAGCAAGGGCGGCACCAACGTGCTGTCGACGCCGAACCTGCTGACCCTGGACAACGAAGCGGCGAGCATTTTCGTTGGCCAGACCATTCCGTTCGTCAGCGGCAGCTACGTCACCGGTGGGGGCGGTACCAGCAACAACCCGTTCCAGACCGTGACCCGTGAGGAGGTGGGTTTGAAGCTCAACGTCCGACCGCAGATTTCCGAAGGGGGGACGGTCAAGCTCGATATCTATCAGGAAGTCAGCAGCGTCGACAACCGCGCTTCGAGCACCACGGGCATCGTCACCAACAAGCGCGCCATCGACACCAGCATCCTGCTCGACGACGGGCAGATCATGGTCCTGGGCGGGCTGCTGCAGGACGGTTACACCCAGAGCAACGACGCGGTGCCGTGGCTGTCGACGATTCCTGGGATCGGTGCGTTGTTTCGCAACGAACGGCGCCAAGTGACCAAGACCAACCTGATGGTGTTCCTGCGGCCCTATATCATCCGCGACACGGCGGCGGGCCGCGGCATCACCCTCAACCGCTACGACTTCATGCGCCGTGCCCAAGGCTTGCTGCAACCGGAGCGCAGCTGGGCACTGCCGGACGTGCAAACCCCGCAACTGCCAGCCTCGGCCCGGGCGATCCCCGCCGCCGCGCCGGTGAGCTTGCAAACGCCCAGGGCGGTGATCAAGGCGGTGCCGGCAACGGAGCCGGTTGGTCAATGAGCACCGTGGCGAGGGAGCTTGCTCCCGCTGGGCTGCGCAGCAGACCCGAAACCTGGCGCCTCGGTGCGTCAGGCAGATCGCATTCAACCTGTTTGGGGTCGCTTCGCAACCCAGCGGGAGCAAGCTCCCTCGCCACGGGGTGCATATCAGTCATAGAGGGGTTGTCCCCATGAACACTCTCCCATACGCCTGGGCCAAGGCCCAGCGCCTGGTGTTGCGCCAGTCCGAAGACGGCGCAGTGTTGATGGTGTGCCCGTCCACGCCGGGCTGGTCCATCAGTGAAGTGCGCCGTCAGTTCGGCGAGGTGCGGCTGGAACGGGTGCGCGACGAGGAACTCGACGGCTTGCTCAACAGCGCCTATGCCGACACCGGCAGCGCTGCCGCAGTCGTGGGCGCGGCGGAAAACGAAGTCGACCTCGACCGGTTGATGCAGGACATCCCCGAGATCACCGACCTGCTGGACACCCAGGACGGCGCGCCGGTGATCCGCATGATCAACGCCTTGCTGACCCAGGCCGCCCGGGACGAGGCCAGCGACATCCACATCGAACCCTACGAAAGCCATTCAGTGGTGCGCTACCGGGTCGACGGCACCCTGCGGGATGTGGTTTCGCCGCGCAAGGCCCTGCACGGCGCGCTGGTGTCGCGGATCAAGATCATGGCCCAGCTCGACATCGCCGAAAAACGCCTGCCCCAGGACGGCCGGATCGCCCTGCGGGTGGCCGGGCGACCGATCGATATCCGCGTCTCGACGGTGCCCACCGGTCATGGCGAGCGGGTGGTAATGCGCTTGCTGGACAAACAGGCCGGACGCCTGCAACTGGAGACCCTGGGGATGGACCCGGGCGTGCTGGGCAAGCTCGATCACCTCATCCGCCAGCCCCACGGCATCGTCCTGGTCACGGGCCCCACCGGCAGTGGCAAGACCACCAGCCTCTACGCCGCCCTGGCCCGGCTGGACGCCAGCGTCCATAACATCCTCACCGTGGAAGACCCGGTGGAATACGACCTGCCGGGCATCAGTCAGATCCAGGTCAACGCCAAGATCGACATGACTTTTGCCCTGGCGTTGCGGGCGATCCTGCGCCAGGACCCGGACATCATCATGATCGGTGAAATCCGCGACCTGGAAACCGCGCAAATCGCCGTGCAGGCCTCCCTGACCGGTCACTTGGTGCTGGCGACGTTGCACACCAACGACGCGGTGTCGGCCATCAACCGCTTGATCGACATGGGCGTCGAGCCATTCCTGCTGGCCTCGTCGATGCTCGGCGTGCTGGCCCAGCGACTGGTGCGCAGGCTCTGCCCGCAGTGCAAGCAACCCGACCCGGCGACGCCCGGCACCTGGCGTCCGGTGGGGTGCCCAACGTGTAACCAGACCGGCTACAGCGGACGCACTGGCATCCATGAGTTGTTCTGCATTGACGACGACATCCGCACGCTGATCCACCAAGGGGCAGGGGAGCAGGCACTGCGCGCCGCCGCCCGCCAGGCTGGCATGTTCAGCATGCGCGAGGATGGCGAGCGTTGGGTGCGCAGTGGCACCACGGCCCCTGAAGAAATCCTGCGCGTAACACGGGACGCCTGATGAATCGCTACCGTTTCGAGGCCGCCGACGCCCAGGGCAAAATCGAGTCTGGGCACTTGGAAGCCGACAGCCAGGGCGCCGCTTTCAATCTGTTGCGCAGTCGCGGCTTGACCGCGTTGCAGGTGCAGCTCGAGCGCAACACGGCGCAGGCCAGCGGCGGTGGTTTGTTCAGCGCCAAGCTCTCGGACAACGACCTGGCCTGGGCCACCCGGCAACTGGCGAGCCTGCTGGGTGCCAGTTTGCCGCTGGAAGCCGCGTTGAGCGCCACGGTGGAGCAGGCCGAGCGCAAGCACATCGCCCAGACCCTGAGCGCGGTGCGCGCCGATGTGCGCAGCGGCATGCGCCTGGCCGAAGCCCTGGCGGCGCGGCCGCGGGACTTTCCGGAAATCTATCGGGCGCTGATTGCGGCGGGCGAAGAGTCCGGTGACCTGGCCCAGGTGATGGAGCGGCTGGCCGATTACATCGAAGAGCGCAACAACTTGCGGGGCAAGATTCTCACGGCGTTCATCTATCCCGGGGTGGTGGGGCTGGTGTCGGTGGCCATCGTGATTTTCCTCCTCAGCTATGTGGTGCCCCAGGTGGTCAGTGCGTTCTCCCAGGCCCGCCAGGATCTGCCCGGGCTGACCGTGGCGATGCTCACCGCCAGTGACTTCATCCGTGCCTGGGGCTGGTTGTGTTTTAGCGTATTGGCCGGAGGCTTCTGGAGTTGGCGCTTGTACCTGCGCAAACCGACGGCACGGTTGAACTGGCACGCACGGGTGTTGCGCCTACCGCTGATCGGGCGTTTTGTACTGGGCCTCAACACCGCGCGTTTTGCCTCGACCCTGGCGATTCTCGGCGGCGCTGGGGTGCCGTTGCTGCGAGCCCTTGAGGCCGCACGCCAGACGTTGTCCAACGAACGCCTGAGCCAGAGCGTCAGCGAGGCCACGGCCAAGGTCCGCGAAGGGGTCAACCTGGCGGCGGCGCTGCGGGTGGAAAAAGTCTTCCCCCCGGTACTGATCCACCTGATCGCCAGCGGCGAGAAAACCGGCTGCCTTCCACCGATGCTCGAACGCGCCGCGCAAACCCTGTCCCGCGACATCGAACGCCGCGCCATGGGCATGACCGCACTGTTGGAGCCGCTGATGATCGTGGTCATGGGCGGCGTGGTGCTGGTCATTGTCATGGCGGTGTTGTTGCCGATCATTGAGATCAACCAGTTGGTTCAATGAATCGTCAACGCTGAAACTACGCTCCGGTTGCCCCAAGACCACCAAAACCACCAAAACTTCCTGCTGGAGGTATTCCAGCGACAGGAATCTGACTCCTAGGCATCGGCTTGACGTTGGAGAGACCACCCACAAAGTTACCCACCGCCCCGCCTACAATGCCACCCACTGCGGCGCCTGCGCCTCCGAATCTACTTCCAACACCTGCTCCGATTGACGCTCCTACCGTTTCTGCTGAGACAATGGTGTCGCCTGCGCCGAAAATCATAAGTTGTTCTTCTTCGGTGAGATCTCTCATGTCGATGTCCTGCCTTTAAATGAATAAATTTCAGTTGTGTTTGTTTAATCTTTTTTGATTAATTCCAAAAAAACGAAATGATGCATGTACTGCAAGTCCAATGGCCAAGCCTTTAATATATAAATTTAACTCCCAGTGATCAGCGATCACACCTATAGAAATGCCGAACAATAATGAAGCTAGGATGGCAATTATTTTTTTCATGAGGTTGATACGCTCAGCCCGTCCGTCGATGATTTCGACAGGCTATAGCATCCGGTTTTCTTGATTGTGAAATCAAAATTCCTGCGTGCCCAAAACAGTTGAGGAATATTGTTCCTTCGAAATATTGTCTTTAAGGTACTGATGGCATCTTTAGCGCCGCCACTGGGAAAACAAAAATCGATTATCCACGTCCGCCCCCCTTCATTCCATTCCGACGGGTGCAGCAGAAAGTTGGGATCCGTCAGCATTCGCTGCTCAGCATCCGGTGCCAGATATGCCCACGTAACATAGCCCATAGGCCTTGCTGTGGAGTCAAAGAAAAACACAATCTGCTGATGATCAATCGCGGGCACCAACCAAAAATGCAGTGTACGCATCTGAAACGTATGAGAACGGCTACACATGAACATAATCAAGTTGGCATAGCCGAGTGCTGCGGCCTTCTTTTCAATAGTGTTGTTTAGGCACTGAGTAACCAGACGAAAACGGTTTGTCATTGACATGAAAAGGCTCCTAGCCTTAGTGACTCCATCCGACGCTCCCGGATGCCACGAGAATTCCAGCTGCACAAGCATGGTGGGAACTATTGATGGATACATTAGCGTCGAAAACCGATTGCTGACGACCCTACAGGTGTAGGGGTTCATCGTTAAGTTTTTTCCTGTATAGCCTCACCTCCCGAGCCTCCCCGTTGCCAAACTCGGGTTCCTCGTTCTGTCATCTTCCGCCGCCCGGCAACCCTGCGCCGCCATCTCCACGGCCAGCTCTTGCCGTCCCCCTGAAAAATCCGCCTGAACCCACGGTCCAGAGCCCTCGAACACCCGAGAAAAACATCCTGAAAACAGCCCTCAACTCCCGAGGTTTTTTCCTTTATCTGTCACCGGAAGCTGCGAATTTCTAACCCATGGCCTCACCCCATCGCCATCGGCACAGGACCGAGCGCCATGACGGCAAGCATGCGTCACTCAACCTACGTACGAACACGATGAAAGGAGATTCTTCATGTTTAAGCGCACTATGATCGCAGCGTCCCTGGCAGTAGCCGCCCTGGCTTCGGCCCAATCGATGGCCGCGGTTGTCGGTGGCGGTGCCACCCTGCCTGAGAGACTCTACAACGGCGCTTCGCCTCTGCCACGTCTGTTGCCGACAGACTTCAGCTACACCGGTGTCGGCAGCGGCGCCGGCAAGACGGCTTTCCTGACCAACGCACCCGCTTCGATCAGCCAGCCTGCCGGTACCCCGGTTGACTTCGCCGGTAGCGACTCGGTCATCAGCCAGACTGAACTGACCAACTACAACAACGCCTTCGGTGCCACCTTCGGCAAACTGATCCAGATTCCATCGGTAGGCACTTCGGTCACCGTCCCGTACAAGAAAACCGGCACCACCACCCTGCAACTGACCGGCGCCCAACTGTGCAACATCTTCTCCGGCACCGTGACCACCTGGGGCCCGATCCTGGGTAACAGCGACGCCACCCCGATCAAGGTCATCTACCGTTCCGGCAGCAGCGGCACCACTGAATTGTTCGCCCGTTTCCTGAATGATTCCTGCCCTACCAAGTTCGGCGTCAGCAGCACCTTTACCTCGGCCAACCTGGGTGCCGAGCCTGCCAACTGGCAAGCCGTTGCCGGCAGTGCTGACGTAGTGACCGCGGTCAACGCCACCAATGGCGCCATCGGTTATGTCAGCCCTGACTTTGTTTCTCCGAACAACAACGCCGTGGTTGCTCGCGTCAGCAAAAACGCCGTAGCCGCCGGCACCGCGCCACTGCCAAGCCTGGCCAACACCACCGCCGCCCTGGGTACCGCTCCAGTCCCGGCTACCGCTGCCGATCGTGCCAACCCATTGAAGTGGGTCCCTACCTTCGGTTCCGCCGCCAATGACACCGCTGTTCCCACAGGCGCCAACCAGTACCCGATCGTGGGTTACACCAACCTGCTCGTGGGTCAGTGCTACAAGACCGCTGCCGATGCCACCGCCATCCGCAACTTCCTGACCAGCCTGTACACCGGCACCAAAAACACCGTCATCAACGCCCACGCCTTTGCCATCGTCCCAGGCACCAGCGCAACACCGACCAACCTGGCTGGCGAAATCAAGAAAACCTTCCTCGACAACGCCTATGGCGACGGCCTGGATATCGCCAACATCAGCGTCTGCAACGGCAAAGGTCGTTTGTAAGCCGCACGCAGGGAGCCGCTCAGGCCACAGGATGTGGCCACTCTGAAAACAGCATCGGTAGCGGCCAGGTTGGCGCTGCCGATGTTGTTTTTCTGCGCCTGGAAACCTTGCGCGCTTCGCTGTTCCAGATGATTTCGCTGCCCGGCCGGCACGCAGATGAACTTTGTATGACAAGCGTTCGGTCGCGCACCGTTGTAACCGCCTATCAGGTATCGATACGGCCACCTCGGGGCGGCTGTGTGACCTAACTCTGTGCTTTGGGAAAAGGATCGGATAGTGATGCGTCTGTCTAAAAAAACTTCGAAACCGACGCCTCGCGGCTTCGCCCCTGGATCCTCTCGCTCGGTACTGGAGCAGGGCGCGTTGTACCTGACTCCCCTGGCCCAGGCCATTGGTTTGCTGGTGCTCACGGGCACGGCCCAGGCCGCGCAGCCGGCGGCTTTCAGTTCGAGCTGGTTTGCCGCTAAGGGCGCGGCCCAGGCCACCCATGCCGCTCGCCCGGGCGGGCAGGTTCCAGGCGCGCCGCCACCGTTGGCGCAACAGCAGACCGCCAACCAGCAATTGCAGCGTTCGCTGAGCAACCTCAACAACACGGTGGCGGCGATCGCCGCGCAGCAGGCCTTGCAGGCGGCGGGCCGTGCGTCAGCCTTCGCCAACCCGCAAACCATTCATAACGGCCTGGGTGGCAATGGCCTGAACCTGGTGATCGGCGCCGATGGCAAACCGGTCTTCAGCAACGTCGAGGCGCCGGTGCAGACCGAGGCGGGCGGCAAGACCCAGGTCTCGATCAAGCAGACGGCCGACAAGGCGATCATCAACTGGGACACTTTCAACGTCGGGCGCGATACCACCGTCAATTTCCAGCAGAACGCCGACTGGGCGGTGCTCAACCGGGTCAATAACGCGACCGCGCCGAGCCAGGTCCAAGGTGCGATCAAGGCCAATGGCACGGTGTTGATCCTCAACCAGAACGGCATCGTTTTCAGCGGCAGCAGCCAGATCAACGTGCGCAACCTGGTGGCGGCCGCCACCGCGTTCGACGACAACCAGTTCAAGAACAATGGCCTGTACAGCCCCGGCGCGGCGCCGACCTTCACCAACGCCGGCGGCAAGGTGCGGGTCGAGCAGGGCGCGCGGATCGAAACCCACGCGCCTGCCAGCTCCACCGCCGGTGGCGGTTATGTGCTGTTGCTGGGCAACGAAGTGGACAATGCCGGGACCATCAGCGCCCAGAAGGGCCAGGTCGCGCTGGCCGCCGGCAGTGATTTCGTGATCAAGAAAGGCCAAGGCACCGACGGTAACGCGCAATCATCGGTGCGCGGCAATCAAGTGGTCGCCAGCGGCACGGGCGAAGTCAGCAACAGCGGCCTGCTGCAGGCAGCATTGGGCGACGTGAGCCTGACCGGCCAGGACGTGCGGCAAAACGGCGTGGCGCTGGCCAGTACCTCGGTGGATTCACGCGGCACCCTGCACCTGACCGCCAGTCGCAGCGTGACCCTGGGCGAGGGCGCCACCAGTGCGATCCTGCTCGATAGCAGCAGTGCCCTGGACAGCCAGCGCAATGGTCTGCTGCAACCGCCCAGTGCCAACACTTCGCCTATCGTCGCGGTCGACGGCTATCGCCGCGACCAGTCGTTGATCGCCATCGACAGCGCCGGCACCGTCGACTTCCAGAAAGGCTCGATCACCCTCGCCAGCGGTGGCCAGGTCGGCGTCCGCGCGACCCAGCGCAGTCGGGTCGGCGATGGCGCGGTCATCGACGTGTCCGGTGCGTTGGGCGTCAAGGTGGCGATGGAATCCAACAGCATCAAGATCAACGTCCAGGGCAACGAACAGCGCGACGCCCCCGGTAACCGCGACAAGGGCGGCCTGAACAGCAAGGACGTGTGGGTCGACACCCGCGACCTGGTGTTCGTGCCCGCCGGCACCAACGGCTACGCGACGGATCGCTGGTACACCGCCGGTGGCCTGCTGGAGGTCGGCGGCTACCTGGGCACCCGCGTGCACAGCGTGGGTGAGTGGATGGCCCAGGGCGGTACGGTGTCCTTCAGCGGTAACGATGTGGTGACGCAGAAGGGCTCGCAGATCAACCTGTCCGGCGGCACCCTCGATGTGCAGTCCGGCATGGTCAAGCAAAGCTGGCTCAAGGGTGCGAACGGGCGACTGTATGAAATCTCCAGAGCCCCTGGCGACATCCTCTATGAAGGGGTGTACCAGGGTTACGAGGATCACAGTACGCGTTGGGGCCAGAGCCGGTTCTACTACAGTCCGCTGATCGCCCCCCGGGAGCGTTTCGAGCAGGGCTACAGCGTCGGTCGCGATGCCGGCTCCCTGGTGATCGGCACGCGCAACGCCGTGCTGGAAGGCCAGGTGGTCGGCGACACCTTCCAGAGCGACCGCCAGGTGCAGGCCGCCCAGGTCGGGCTGGACGGTTACAACCAGTCGGCGAAGGCGGTGGCCCGTGGCGCGCAACTGATCGTTGGCAATTACGTGCCTTACTACGTGAAAAGCAGCGGTACCCTGCAATACGCTTTGCGCGCCAATGCCGGCACGCTGCAGGACATCGTCCTCGGGACCGAGGATCAATCCCTTGCGGCCGGAGTGGGGCTCCAGGACACCGTGGCCGAGGGGCGCGAAGGCCGCCTGTACCTGAACAGTGAACAGCTCAACGGCTTCGGCCTGGGCGCCGTGAAGATCGCCGCCACCGGCAGCATAAAGGTCGAAGGAGACCTGCAGGTCGCGCCGGCCGGCAGCATTACCCTGTACGGGCCGCAGGTCCAGGTCGACGCCAACCTGACGGCGCGGGGCGGCGAGATTGCCCTGGGCAACGTGTTGCAGCAAATCAGTGAGAGCGCCCGAATCGAGGACACCCGGATCGATGCCGTTGACGGCAGTCGTGCCGCCGTTCGCCTGGGCAACGGCGTGACCCTCGATACCCGTGGCCTCTGGAGCAATCAACTGCACAATCCGAATGACAGCAGCGCGCTGCCGTTCCTCAATGGCGGCAACGTGTCCCTGCGCAGCAGCGGCGACCTGACGCTGGCGGACGGCAGCCTGATCGATGTTTCATCGGGCGCCGCGCTGCTGGCCGATGGCAAGCAACGGGGTGGCAAGGGCGGTAACCTGACCCTGGCGGCCAACGCCAATACGTCCGCCGGCGACGGGGTGCTGAGCCTCGACGGTGAGCTGCGCGGCCATGGGGTCAATGGCGGCGGACGCCTGAGCGTGCAGGCCGGCAAGGTGACCCTCAGCGACCACCCAGTGGCGGACGCCGACGCCGGCCTGGTGTTGGGCAATGACTTCTTCAACAAGGGCTTCTCGGCCTACGACATTACCGGTAACCAGGGACTGACCGTCAGCGATGGCACCCAGCTGGACGTCAGCATGCCGGTGTACCACTTTGGCGATAACCTTCAGGACGCAGCGACCGGCAGTGACCCGCAGACGCTGTTGTCGCTCTGGACCCCTGAGCTGTACCAGCAGGATGCGATCAAAGGCGTGTTGAGCCAGCGCAAGGGCGCGAACCTGAGCCTGCAGGCCGGCAGCATCCTGTCCACCGCCAGCGAGCGGGAAACGGCGGCGCTGGTGGTCGGTACGGGCGCGCGGATCAGTGTCGATCCAGGCAGCACTCTGAGCCTGGCCAGCGTCGGTCAGTTGAGCGTCGACGGGCAACTCGATGCCTGGGGCGGGAAAATCCTGCTGACCCAGATCAAGCCGGCGGGGTTGGCGGATATTCCGGTGGTCGAACGTCCCCATCAGCGTTCGATCCTGTTGGGTGAGCATGCACTGTTGGACGTCTCGGCCCGCGCGGTCACGGCAGTGGATGCCCAGGACCGGCGTTACGGCCGGGTGGATGACGCCGGCAGCATTGTCATCGGTGGCAGCGTCGACACCGACAAAGGCACGGCCAGCGCGCCGGACCTGTTCGTGGTGGTGAAGCAGGGCGCGCGGCTGTTGGCCAACGGCGCCCAGGCCGAGCTGGATATCCGTGGCCAAGGCGCCACGACGCTGAGCAGCGCGGGCGGCAGCATCGCCTTGAGTTCGAACAATGGCTTGCGTCTGGACGGCGAGTTCCAGGCGGCTTCCGGCGGTGTCGGCGCTGCCGGTGGCAGCCTGTCGGTGGCGCTGGAAACCCCGCTGTACGATCGCTCGACGGTGGACGATCAGGTGCGGGTGCCGCGTGAGTTGATCCTGTCCCGGGGCACCGGCAGCGCTGCCACCGATGGCCTGATGAGCTACGGCCAGGGCCGCCTGGACGTCGATAAAGTCAGCCGCGGCGGGTTCGCCAACCTGACCTTGCTCAGCAACGGCATCCTGTCGTTCGCCGGTGATGTGAACCTGAACCTGGCGCAGAGCCTGCAAATCTATACCGGCTCCCTGGCGCTGGCCGAGGGCGCGCCGGGTGACAGCCGGATAGCCTTGAACGCCCCTTATGTGCGTCTGGCCGGGGCCGCGGCGCGAGGCGCCGACGTGCATGTGCGCCCGACCATCCAGGGTGGCCTGTCGGTGCAGGACAGTGCCGCCCAATTGCAGGTCAATGCCGATCTGCTGGACCTGCGCGACGTCCTGACCCTGGGCGCCCATGGCGTGCTGGCGCGCCAGCAGGGCCCGGCCCTGGAGATCGATCGCCGCGGTTTTGCCCAGGCGCAGTTGAGCAGCCGGGGCGACCTGCGTTTTCTTGGCGGCTCGCCGCTGAATATCGAGAGTACGGCCACACAACTGCTCAGCAACGCCGACCTGACCCTGCTGGCGGCGCAGATCTATCCGACCACGGGGGCCACGGCGCGGGTCAAGACCACCGCCGACTCGACCCTGCGGATCGGGCGTACCACCGACACGTTGCCGGCCCAACCGTATTCGGTGTTCGGTTCGCTGAGCCTGGACGCCGGCACCTTATTGCAGGGCGGCGTGCTGCGGGCGCCGTTGGGGCTGCTCAGCCTGGGCGAAGAAGGGGGCGATATCCAGACCTTGAAGTTGTTGCCGGGCAGTGTCACGTCGGTCAGTGGGGCCGGTTTGAACATGCCTTATGGCGGCACGGTCGACGGCTTGTCCTATCGCTACAACGGCAAGGACGTCCAATTGATCGGCGCGGGGGGCAGCACGTCGGTCAACGTGTTGTCGGTGGGCGTCTCCATGACCGGCCACAGCATTGATGTGCAACCCGGTGCCGTGCTGGATCTGTCCGGTGGCGGCGAACTGGCCGGCGCCGGTTTCATTTCCGGGCGGGGCGGCTCTACCGACGCGCGCTACAACCCGTTGGTGCAGATCGGTGCGGACGGTAGCCTGGTACTGCCGGGGTTGGACACCAACCCGGTGTACGCCATCGTCCCCGGCGACCAGCGCGGCTATGCGCCGCCGTCAGGGGAGACCGGGGCGCGCGATCCGCTGATCGGCCAGCGCATTACCCTGGACGCGGGTGTTCCAGGCCTGCCGGCGGGCACCTACACCTTGCTGCCCTCGACTTATGCCTTGTTGCCGGGAGCGTTCCGGGTCGAACTCAATGGCCTGGCTGGCAGCGGAAAAATGGCCAGCAGCCTGGCCATGCGCAACGGCTCCTGGGCCACCTCGGGAGGGCTGTCGATTGCCCACAGCAATATTCGCGATGCGCTGTCCAGCCAAGTGATTCTGACCTCGGCGGCCGTGCTGCGGCGTTATTCGCAATACAACGAAACCGGCTACGCAGCGTTCGCCAAGGCCGACGCCACGCTCAAAGGCGTGCCGCGGCCGATGATCGAGGCCGATGGCAAGACCCTCAAGCTCAAGTTCAAAGGGGTGGGCGACCCTGCCGAGACATTCCGATTCAACGGAACAGCCCGTTTCAAACCGGCCGAGGGCGGCCTGGGCGGCAGCGTCGGCATTTTCGCCGACGCCACCCGCCTCGAAGTGCTGCCGGTCGGCCAACAGGCCACGGCGGGGTTCGCCGGTGCCTCGCTCCATGATCAGGCGCTCAATGCTCTACAGGCTCCGCGCCTGTCGATCGGGATGCTGCCCGGCGTCATCTACGGCCAGGGCGGCAATCTGGTGACCTTCAACTCGACGCTGTCCGACATCGTTCTGCGCCAGGGCAGCAGCCTCAAGGCCGGTGAGGTGTTCCTAGCCACTAACGTCAAGGCCGGTGCCATCGTGGTCGAGCAGGGGGCGAGCATCAATACCCTGGGCCAAGGCAGCGCACCGTTCGATTCCCGCAGCGGTTTCGTCTACGATCCGGGCCTGAACAGCTTGCTGGCGGTGTCCAACGGCTGGCTCGATGTGCTGCCGCCCTCTGCGGGCGCTTCGGGAAGAGGTCCGGGCTCGATCCTGATCGGCCAATGCGACACCGGCCATTGCAGCGGCACCACCGAACTCTATTCCCAAGGCACCATCACCGCGGCGACCGACAATGTCTTCAACCTCGATGAGTCGGTGCGCTTCGGCACGCGCAACCTGACGCTGGCGGTGGGCGCGATCAACATCGGTTCGGCCCAGGCGCTGGCGGCGGCCCAACAACGCCAGGCGCTGCCCAAGGGGCTGACCCTCAACCAGCAGGTGCTTGACCGCCTGCTGCGCGGCGATCGCCTCAAGGGCGCGCCCGCCCTGGAAAACCTGGTGCTCAATGCCCGGGATTCGGTGAACTTCTACGAAAGCGTCGAGCTCAGCACCCTGGACCCCTTGACGGGCAAGTCCAGCCTCCAGCGGCTGGTCCTCGGCACGCCGGCGATCTACGGCTACGGCGCGGCCGGTGACCATGCCAGCATTCGCACCGGCACCCTGGTGTGGAACGGTGCGCTGACGCCGGCCGGCGCGCCGCTGCTGGCCGGACCTGGCAACGGCAGCGGGGTGCTGGATATCCAGGCCCAGGTGCTGGAATTCGGTTACGGCCCAAATGCCCAGGCCAACAACCTCGACAACCCGCAGCGCCTCACGCTGGGCTTCAGCCAGGTCAACCTCACCGCCAGCCAGCGCATCACCGCCAACCACAAAGGCGCGTTGCAGGTGTACCAGTCCCGTGGCGACTATGTCAGCGGCAAAGGCTACAGCTACAGCGGCGGCGACCTGCGGGTGAACACACCGCTGTGGACCGGCGAGGCAGGCTCGGTCAACCGCATCACCGCCGGTGGCGCGCTGACGGTGGCGGGCATTGCCGGGGTGTCGGCCGCAGCCGTCGACAACGCGGCGCTGGGGGCTGAGTTGCAGCTACAGGCCGGCAGCCTGTTGCTCGACGGCACGGTCCGCCTGCCCAGCGGCAAGCTCACCCTCGGCGCCAGCGGTGACGTGGTGCTGGGTGACAACGCCCGGATCGACCTGGCCGGGCGCGAGGTGGTGCTCAACGATGTGCGCAAATACAGTTGGGGCGGTGACCTGTTCCTCGACAGCCGCACCGGCAATATCCGTCAGGCCGCCGGTTCGACCGTCGACCTCAGCGCCCGCAACAACCGCGCCGGCCTGCTCAGTGCGATCGCCCTCGACCCCGATGCCGGCCTGATCGACCTGCAAGGCCGCATCCTCGGTTCCGCCACCGGCACCTATAACGCCGGCGGCACCCTGGTGCCCTATGCCAGCGGCGCGGTGGACCTGCGCGGGCAAACCCTGGGGGATTTCGCTGCGCTGAACGGGCGGCTGAACCGTGACCAAGTGTTTGGCTCGCGCAGCTTCCAACTCAAGCAAGGCGACCTGGTGATCGGCAACGAACTCAAGGCCAATGCCATCAATGTCTCAGTGGACAACGGCAGCCTGACCGTGCTCGGCACTGTCGATGCCAGCGGGCAAGCGGTCGGGAGTATCCGTCTGGCGGCGAAACACGGGCTGACCGTCGCCGGCAGCGCGCTGCTCGATACCCACGGCAGCATCTTGCGGGTCGACAGCTACGGCAAAATCATCGACAGCCCCAACCGGGCGCTGATCGAACTCAACTCCGGGGACGGCCAGTTGACCCTGGCCCGCGGTGCGCGCCTGGACCTGCGCCACGGCACCGGGGCGCCGCTGGGCAATGGCCCGGGACAATATGACGGCCGGGCCCGTGGCACCCTGGAGCTCAATGCCCCGCGGCTGCGGGTCGATGATCCACGGTACGGCGATATCGCCATCGATGCCTCCGGCAACGTGTCGGTGCTCGGCGCGCGTTCCATCAACGTCAATGCGATTGCTCGTTATACCGATGCCCGTGACGGCACCGCGCCGGCGGTGGATGGGTGGCCTTATCAAGTGATCGATCAGCGATACCTGAACGACAAACACAATGACAGCGAGGCGTTCATCAAGGCCGCGCTGGTCAATGGCAATCTGCTCAATGGCAAACTGGCCGGGCTGAACAATGCCGCCTACGCCGATGCGCTGCACCTGCGGCCCGGCGTGGAAATCCTCAGCAAGACACCGGACGGCGACCTGGTGGTGGAGGGTGACCTGGACCTGTCCGGTTATCGCTACGCCAGCCTCAACCGCCATACGCAAAAGACCGATGTCTATGGCTCAGGCGAGGCGGGCAACCTGGTCGTGCGTGCCGGCGGCAACCTGAACATCTATGGCAGCATCAACGATGGTTTCGCGCCGCCGGAGGCTGGCGACCCGACGGTGCGCACCGATGGCAATGGCTGGTTGCTGATCGCTGGGAAACAGCCGTTCGGTGCCGACCTGGTGGTGCCGGGGGCCGGTGTCGAATTGGCCGAGGGCACCTTGTATCCGGCCGGTAGCCTGCTCAACTATGACGTGCCCTTCAAGGGCGTCAGCCTGCCGGCGGGGCTCGAGCTGCCGACCACGCTGAGCCTGGGCGAGGCACTGAACCTGCCGGCGGGTACGCTGTTGCAGGCCGCCATCCGCGATGCCAGCGGCAACCTCCTGTATGCCGCCGGCACCTTGCTCAAAGAGGCGGTCAGCTTGCCGGTCGACACGCGCCTGGAAGCCGGTACCCGTTTGCCGATGGGCATTACCGTCCAGGACGGCACCTGGCCCAAGGGGGTCGCAGTGCCGGGCAGCGGGTTGACGTTGCGTAGCGCCCTGGCGTTGGGCTCCGGCGCGCTGATTCCTTCCGGTACCGACGTCAAGCTGGCCGAGGGGGTCGACCTGATCGAATTGCGCCCGGTCGATAACGGTATCCAGGGCCGAAATTGGGCGGTCGCAAGCCTGCTGCCGGACGGCTCGCAATCCTGGTCGATGCGTTGGGTGGCGGGGGCCGATACCGAGGCGGCTGATACCCGCATCACCCGCCCTCATGCAGAGGCGGGCAATTTGCAATTGGCCGATGGGCATTACCTGGCCAAGCGCGAGCAGACCGGTGGCGGTGGCGGAGGGGGTGGCGGAACGGGGTTGGTTTGGGCGCCAGGCAGCAATATCGGCGTGCCAGGAGAGCCCGTACCACCCGATATGTTGGATTTTTGCACCTGGATTCCAGGTGAATGTATCCCAGCACCGCCCAAAACGGTTTTGGTCTGGTCTCCGACCAACAATTATGGTGTACCAGGGGAGCCTGTGCCGCCTGATGCGCTGGATTTCTGCACCTGGTTTCCTGACTGGTGCGTGTTGGCTGTGGTTCCCGACAACCCTCCGGAGCCGATCCGCACCAAGGTCACTCCCGGCAGCCAGCTGTTCAGTGTCTTGCGCACCGGGACCGGCGATCTGGAACTGCTCAGTGCCGGTGATTTCACTATGCGGTCGCTGTTCGGGGTCTACACCGCCGGCACCCAGTCGGCCTCGTTGGCGCCGGGCGCCAACGACCCCTATCAGCAGGCCCGTGGCCGACAGCCCGATGGCAGTGTGCTGGGTGCTGCGGGTGCGGCCTATGAATCGCTCACCACCGATGGCGCTTACCAGGCCTGGTACCCGGAGCAAGGCGGTAACCTCAAGCTGACGGTGGGCGGTGACCTGCACGGCGATTCGTTCTCCAAGAGAAACGTCGGCAGTGGGGCACAGAACACGTCTGCGGCAATGGGCAACTGGTTATGGCGCCAAGGCACAGGCACCACGGCCGATCCGGCCACGCAAATCCCCACCGCCTGGTGGATCAACTTCGGCACCTTCGCCCAGCAGCCTTCCACCGAGGCAGGGGATCCCTACCTGACGGGCTTTACCGGGATCGGCACGTTGGGCGGCGGCAACCTGAGCGTCGATGTGGGCGGCGACGCCGGCTTGATTTCCCAACAACTCGGTGTCCTGGGCGCCGATGTGGAGCGCAGCCAGGGGCTGGTGCTGGCCGTGGGCAGCAGTGGCCGGGTTGCCGCCGATGGCAGCCTGGTGTTGACCGGTGGCGGCGACCTGCGGTTGCGCATCGGCGGTGAACTCAACCCTTCCCAGGCGGCACGAGAGAGTGTCAGCGCGGCGGCTGATCTGAACGGGATGCTGGCCAACCTGCGCGGTTCATTGCAGTTGCAGGCTGGAGCGATCGGAGCGTTGGGCCTGACCTACGGCAGCTATGGCGTTTTCCAGGATCCGAAAGAGTCTCGGGCCTATGACGCTTACGTTTCCACCATGGCCACCGCTCGCGGCGGCGTGACCCTGATGCCGGGGGATGCCGGCGTCAGCCTGGACAGCCGTGGCGACCTGGTGTTGCAGGGAGTGGGCGATCCGGGACGAGTGCTGATGCAGAACTCCACCGGCTACACCGACCGCGAAGGTGCCTATCGCAGTGGCGGCGGCCTGAGCCAATTCTCCTTGTGGACCGGCAATACCGCCATCGACCTGTTCAGTGTCGGCGGTAACCTGACGCCCATCGTCGCCATTGAAAAACTGGCCGGTCTCAATGCCTCAGTCTCCGGCGGACGTTTTGTCTACCCCTCGATCCTGCGGGCCGTCGCCGCCAATGGCAGCCTTTACTACGGACCATCGGCCCGTGGCGTCAGTGACGTGGCATCGGGGTTCTCGTTGATGACCGCGCCCTCGGCCAATGCCGAGTTGCAGCTGATCGCCGCCGATTCAATTTATGCCGGCGGTTATGCGGTCACGCAGTCGGGGGCCGATCCGGCCCTGTTGTCCAGTCCGTTGCGCCCGGCCTTCGCCGGCTACAGCGGGATCAACAGCAATCCGAACTATGATAATTACGGCACAGGTGTCTATGTCGCGCCGAGCGAATTCCCGTTATTCAGTTTTGGCGCCAATACCTTCAGCGTCCAGCCGTATACCCGGCGCGAGCCGGTGCGTTTTTATGCGGTGAAGGGCGATATCGTCGGCCTGCGGACCGGCGAAGTGATTCGTTATCCAGCGTCGGGTGACGAGGTGCGCTACGAGGGCAGTGGCCCGCTGCGGGTGATGGCCGGGCGTGACATTGTCAACTCCGGCTTGCCGTTGAACACCGCGACTGATGTGCCTGCTGCCGTCAGTGGTTCGGCTGGCGGGCAATCCACCGGTAACTTGATCGTGCACAGTCGAAGCGATGAAATTTCCCAGGTTTCCGCTGGGCGCGACATCCGCCTGAGCACCTTTAATATTGCCGGTCCCGGCCTGCTGGAGGTCAGTGCCGGGCGTAACCTGTACGGGTCGGGCCCGGGCGTGGGGCAGCTATACCAGGAGAGCGGCTTCAACAGCATTGGCAATGTCGACCCGGGGGCGCAGGTCCGTGACGGTGGTGCCTCGATCGCGCTGATTGCCGGGGCTGGCCCCCAGGGGCCGAACTATCGGGGTTTGCTGGCGCGTTACCTGCAGCCGGGCGCGGCGCTGAAAGATTATCGCGGCGAACTGAACCAGTGGCTGAGTCAACGCTTCGGCTACAGCGCTGGCGAAGACCAGGCCCTGGCGTTTTTCGCCGGCCTGCCGACGGAACAGCAGAACGTCTTCGCCCGGCAGATCTACTTCGCCGAACTCAAGGCCGGGGGGCGCGAATACAACACCGTCGGTGGCGAGCGCAGTGGCAGTTACCGCCGGGGGCGCGAGGCGATTGCCGCGCTGTTCCCCAGCAAGGATGTGGCGGGCAACACCATTCGCTACGACGGTGACATCACGCTCTACGGCGGTTCGGGGATCCACACCGACTTTGGCGGCGATATCCAGGTGCTGACCCCGGGCGGGCAGCAGGTATTCGGGATCGAAGGTGACGCGCCACCGGCCTCGGCCGGGGTCATCACCCAGGGCCAGGGTGACATTCAGTTGTACGCCCAAGGCAGCATTTTGCTGGGCCAGAGCCGGATCATGACCACCTTTGGCGGTTCGATCCTCGGCTGGTCGGCCGGGGGCGATATCAACGCCGGGCGTGGTTCGAAGACGACGGTGGTCTACACGCCGCCAAGGCGCGTGTATGACACTTGGGGCAACGTCACCTTGTCGCCATCGGTGCCGAGTACGGGCGCGGGTATTGCCACCCTCAATCCGATCGCCGAGGTGACGCCGGGAGACATCGACCTGATCGCGCCGTTGGGCACCATCGATGCGGGCGAGGCGGGGATCCGGGTGTCGGGCAACGTCAACATCGCGGCCTTGACCGTGGTGAACGCGGCCAACATCCAGACCCAGGGCAAATCCTCTGGCGTGCCGCTGGCGGCTTCGGTGAACACCGGGGCCATCACCTCGGCCAGTTCGGCGGCGTCTTCGGCGACGCAGGCGGCTGAGGATGTGGCCCGTCAGCAACAGAACGCCGCGCGGCAGAACCAGGCGTCGGTGTTCACCGTGCAGGTGGTGAGCTTTGGCTCCGAGCAACTGGCCCCGTCCCGCGATGGCGCCAGCCGCGAATCCCCACGGGCCTACGACCCGACCAGCCCGGTCCAGGTCCTGGGCGCGGGGCCTTTGGATGAACAGAGCCGCCAGCGGCTGACGGAGGAGGAGCGGGGGCGGTTGAGTTTGTAGGGGAATTCAGCTTGCGGTGATGTTGGCAGTGCTGGCCCCATCGCGAGCAAGCCCGCTCCCACAAGGGGGGCTGCGGTGTTCATGAGCTTTTGCATGCACCGCAGGTCTCAGTGTGGGAGCGGGCTTGCTCGCGAAGACGGCGGCACAGCCAACATATATGCCAGCAGGTCCACCGCCTTCGCGAGCAGGCTCGCTCCCACAGGGTTACTGGGTGGACTCAAGCTTTGGGTACGACACAGGCCCCCTTTGTGGGAGCGGGCTTGCTCGCGAAGACGGCGGCACAGCCAACATATATGCCAGCAGGTCCACCGCCTTCGCGAGCAGGCTCGCTCCCACAGGGTTACTGGGTGGACTCAAGCTTTGGGTACGACACA